>CAIYBL010000189.1 GCA_903924485.1 uncultured Actinomycetes bacterium | reverse complement strand
CGCAAGGTATTCAAGGTTCTGCGGGAGCAAAGGGTGACTCTGGTTCTGCGGGACCATCTGAGGTGCAGAGCATTGCGATGACTCCATGGATTTTAAGTACCTCGACTGGTGGAACATCTGCAGACTCCCCAACTTTTGGGAACTTGGCAATCGGAATGCCGTATCGAATAACAGTCATGGGTCGATCTGGAAATACGAGTGTTACCGGATGGTTTTCGGTCCAGTTAATTGGAAACCCAGTTTCTTGCGTGCCTTCCTATGAAGGGACTATTTCATTGGGACAAAGTTTCGTCACGGGGGTAGGCAGTGTGTATAGCTACAGAATTGAAGGTGTTGTCCTAGTTGGAAGTGCAGCATGCACATTGTCAGTTCGTATTACGGATGGTGCTGGAAGCACGGGTGGAGTGAAAGCAATTACCTTCCAGGGGATGGCGTTGATTCAACGTGTAGGGCAGATCGGATAGAGACGCTGGAGCGGGTGACCGGGATCGAACCGGCATGGCCAGCTTGGAAGGCTGGGGCTCTACCATTGAGCTACACCCGCGAGGGCAGATATCGGAGCCCCCTGTGGGCTACGTATCTAGGTGAAGGATAGGGCTTCGGTAAGAAGAAGGGAATTTCTGCCCTAGACTTCCAACTTACGCCGCGGGGCGTAGCGTAGTGGCTAGCGCGCCTGCTTTGGGAGCAGGAGACCGGAGGTTCGAATCCTCTCGCCCCGACCAGCATTTCGATCATTAATTCGTCGCAATCCATAGCAAGGAGCTTCACGTGAAAAGCACGGTCGAATCTTTATCCCCTACCCGTGTACGTCTCACGATTGACGTCACTTTTGAGGAACTATCGGGACACATCAGCGAGGCGTATAAGAAGATCGCAACTCAGGTCAACATTCCAGGATTCCGCAAAGGCAAAGTTCCAGCATCCATGATTGATCAACGTGTCGGTCGCGGAACAGTTCTTGATGAGGCAATCAACAGTGCGCTTCCTGACTTTTATGGTCAAGCTGCTCGCGAACACGATGTTCTCGTGCTTGGTCGCCCAGAAGTTGATATTAAAGAATTCGTTGACAAAGAGAAGTTGGCATTTACTGTTGAAGTCAATGTTCGTCCAGAAGTTACATTGCCAGATTTTTCAGCAATCACAATTTCTGTTGATGACGTTGCAGTAACCGAAGCAGACATTGCTGAGCAAGTAGATTCATTACGCGCTCGCTTTGGAACTTTGCTAACGGTAGAGCGTCCAATCGCTACTGGAGATTTTGCAACTATCGATCTCATCGCGCGTATTGACGGAGAAGAAGTTGATGGCGGAACGGCATCTGATATTTCTTACGAAGTTGGCTCAAACCGCATGATTGACGGGCTTGACGCAGCACTTGTTGGATTGAGTGCTGGAGATGTCAAAGTATTTGATACGCAGCTTGTTGGCATGGAAGATGGCAAGACTGGCGCTGTGCAAGTAACAGTTCAGGTTGTTAAGGAGCGCGAACTCCCACCACTTGACGATGCCTTCGCAAAGCTGGCTAGCGAATTCGATACTTTGGATGAACTCCGTGCAGACTTCACAGAGCGCTTAACTCGTGTGAAATCAATGGAGCAGGGTGCGCAGGCTCGCGATCTTCTCGTTGAGAAGTTGCTTGCTGATATCGAGATTCCAGTGCCTGAAGAATTTATCCTTGCCGAAGTAAATGATCACCTTGAAGGTGAAGGTCGCATGGAAGATGCAGAACACCGTGCTGAGGTAGATGGCCAAGTTCGTTCATCTTTGAAATCTGATTTCTTGCTTGATGCAGTGGTGAAAGCCGAATCTGTTGAGGTAACTGAAATCGAACTTACGGAGTATTTGATTCGCACCTCTTCTCGCTACGGAATGGCGCCAGAGCAATTTGCTCAGGAACTTTCCAAGGCCGGACAGATCAGCCAACTTGTTGCCGAGGTAGCTCGCGCCAAGGGACTGGCCAGCGTTTTGGGTCGCGTCAGTGTCAAAGATGCATCGGGTAATGCTGTGGATCTTGAGGCACTTCGCCCATCGGCTGCAGTTTCTCCCGAATAACCTCTGCGCTCATAGCGAACACGGGCCCTTTTTGGGCTCTTTGCGCGCTCAAACGCAACATCACACGTAATTCAGGGAAGCATTTGGCGCGCCAGGTTGTTAGGGTCAATACAGGAAGTTTCAATGAGGAGGATGTCAGTGGATTCAATTAGCCCTCAGGTGGCAGAGATTGTTGCCCGTGCCCAGCAAGCTGGTGGATTAGATGACCAGGTTTATAACCGCTTACTCAAGGAACGCATCATCTTCCTTGGTTCGGTTGTAGAAGACTCAATGGCCAACGCCATCTGCGCGCAGATCCTTCTGCTTGCTGCAGAGGATCCAGATAAAGATATTTACTTGTACATCAACTCACCAGGTGGGTCAGTCACCGCGGGTATGGCCATCTACGACACCATGCAATACGTCAATAACGATGTTGCAACTGTCGGAATGGGACTTGCCGCTTCCATGGGACAGTTCCTGCTTTGCGCAGGTGCTGCAGGAAAGCGTTATGCAACTCCACATGCTCGCATCATGATGCACCAACCTTCAGGTGGAATCGGCGGAACGGTAACCGATATTAAAATTCAGGCAGAGCAAATTGGCTTCACAAAGCGCAAAATGGCAGAACTCATTGCTTTCCACACTGGTCAGACCGTTGAGCAGATCACAACAGATTCTGATCGTGATCGTTGGTTTAATGCAGAAGATGCAAAAGAATATGGATTTGTCGATCATGTTGTTCGTTCAGCAATTCAGGTATCAGGTCGCGGAGGCACAGCATGAGCATGGAATTAAATCGCGTCAACGAAATTACTAGCCGTTATGTGCTCCCAACAATTGAAGAGCGCACCAGCTATGGATACAAGCGCTTAGACCCGTACACGAAGTTATTCGAAGAGCGCATCATCTTCTTAGGTCAAGCAATTGACGACACGGTAGCCAACGACGTGATGGCGCAGCTTTTGACGCTCGAATCCATGGATTCTGATCGCGACATCATGATTTACATCAACTCACCTGGAGGATCCTTCACGGCCCTCACAGCGATTTACGACACTATGCAATTCGTGCGACCAGATGTCATGACCATTTGTCTTGGCCAGGCAGCTTCTGCTGCGGCAGTACTTCTAGCCGGTGGCGCAAAGGGCAAGCGTTATGCACTCGAGCATTCACGCATCTTGATCCACCAACCATCTAGCGAAGGTGGCGGACAGGCTTCAGATATTGAAATCCAGGCACGTGAAGTAATGCGCATGCGAACACTTCTTGAAGAGCTCATTGCTCGACATTCCACACGCGCACCGGAGCAAATTGCACAAGACATTGAACGCGACAAGATCCTTACATCTGCTGAGGCAGTTGAGTACGGCTTGATCGATCAAGTTCTTGCCAGTCGCAAAGCTAAGCCAACTCACTAACGAATTCCTTATCGGGATCGCTCACTGTTGAAGTGGGCGATCCTTTAAGGTTGTTCTCATCATGAAAAAGTTCATCACTCCTGGAAGCCTGCTTTCTTATAAAGGATTTCGCCAACTTTGGTTTTCAGGGCTACTCGTCACTTTAGGCGGATCTGCTTTCCCCATTGCACTTGCCGTCACAGTTCTTGATGCAGGGGGCACTGCTACAACCTTGGGTTTAATACTTGGCGCGCGCATTCTGTCATCGGTATTGCTTGGTCTAGTCGGGGGAGTGTGGGCAGATCGCCTTCCGCGCAAGTATGTGATGTTGGGCGCAGATATTTATCGTGCGCTATTAATGCTTGGTTTGGTTTTTGTAGCAACGCCCGATGTACCACCGTGGGTTCTAGCCCTGATTGTTTTTCTCATGGGCGCAGGTGAGGCTTTTGGTTACCCGGCCTCTGGTGCAATTTTGCCAAGCCTCTTGCCGAAAGAACTATTGCCAGCTGGAAATGTTATGCGGGGCATCGCAGCACGTATTTCTTCCATTGTTGGTCCTGGGCTTGGTGGTTTTTCAGTTGCAGTCATTGGTGGTCGCTATACCTTTGCGGTTACAGCTGGCCTCTTTTTTGCAGGGACTGCGCTACTGATAACAATCCACGAGAAACCTCGCGAAGCAGTTGACGTTCAACCTTCATTTATTTCCGAACTTCGTGAAGGCCTTGTCGCGGTGTGGAAATTGCCGTGGGTAGCCGCGCTAATAGCAATGTCCTCATTGCAATTGATGGTTGTGCTTGCAAGCACTTCAGTTCTTTTGCCCGTGATTACTCGCCGAGAATTTCACACTAACTCAGTCTTTGCTCTATCTGAAGTGGGCTTCAGTGTGGGCGCGACAATTTCCGCACTCGTAGCGATTAAACTCAAATCTAAACATCCCGGACGAATGGTTGTTTTGCTGTGGAGTTTATTTTCCGTCGTTCCTTTAGTACTGGCATTTCCGTCTTCGCGTATTTTGATTATTGGCGGTTATTTACTTGCCGGACTTTCCATTGGTCCATGGGAGGCGTATTGGAGCGCGGCACTTCAGAGAGAGATCCCACAAGAGTTACAAGGGCGTGTATTTAGCGTGGATTACATGGGATCCATCGCGTTGATGCCTTTAGGTATGGCCTTGGTTGGACCAGTCACCGCGGCCCTGGGAGTACGGCCATTTCTGATTGGTGCGGCAATTTTCCACCTGGTTTTATGCTTTGCCGTCTTGGTTGTTCCTGGCGTGAAAGATCTGCGCGCGCCTAAAAGAGATGATTATTCTCAGGGCGAACAGTCCGAAGCGTAATTAACCTCCCACGAATCTCCTTGCGAATCTAGGCTTAGGTGTTGCCTCGTAAAGACCATTCCCCGTCCTGAGGCCTAAAGGAGTGTCATGACCCGCATCGGTGAGACAAGTGATTTGCTGAAGTGCTCATTCTGTGGAAAGACACAAAAGCAAGTGAAGAAGCTCATTGCCGGCCCAGGCGTTTACATCTGCGACGAGTGCATTGATCTTTGTAACGAGATTATTGTTGAAGAGCTTTCAGAGAACAATTCACTGGGCCTTCAGGAGCTACCAAAGCCTCAGGAGATTTTCGAGTTTCTTGATCAGTATGTAATTGGACAAGATCGAGCAAAGAAATCACTCGCTGTTGCTGTTTATAACCACTACAAGCGAGTTCAAAGTGGCGATACCGTCAAGCGCGAAGATGCTGTCGAACTGGCAAAGAGCAATATCTTGCTTCTTGGACCAACGGGTTGCGGAAAAACTCTTCTTGCACAGACACTGGCTCGGATGCTCAATGTTCCTTTTGCAATCGCCGACGCCACTGCATTGACTGAAGCTGGTTATGTTGGTGAAGATGTTGAAAACATTTTGCTCAAGTTAATTCAAGCTGCGGACTTTGATGTGAAAAAGGCCGAAACAGGAATTATCTATATTGATGAAATCGATAAAGTCGCGCGCAAATCTGAAAATCCCTCGATAACTCGCGACGTATCTGGTGAAGGCGTACAGCAAGCACTTCTTAAGATTCTTGAAGGCACCGTCGCATCGGTACCGCCACAGGGTGGTCGCAAGCATCCACATCAGGAATTTATTCAAATTGATACCACCAACATCCTCTTCATCGTTGGCGGAGCATTTGCTGGTCTTGAAAAGATCATTGAAAGTCGCAGTGGTTCTGCTGGTGTTGGGTTTAATGCCACTCTCAAATCTTCGGATGATGCTGCCAAGATGGATATCTTCGCCGATGTCATGCCTGAGGATCTTTTGAAATTTGGAATGATCCCTGAATTCATTGGGCGTCTTCCAATCGTGACCAGCGTTGAAAAACTGGACAAGCCTGCTCTCATGCAAATTCTCACAGAGCCAAAGAATGCACTTGTTAAGCAATACGAGCGCCTTTTTGATCTCGATGATGTGGAGCTCGAATTCAACGATGAAGCTCTGGATGCAATTGCGGAATTAGCCCTCAAGCGCGGCACTGGCGCCCGTGGACTGCGAGCCATTCTTGAAGGCGTTCTCCTGGGAGTCATGTATGACGTTCCAAGTCGTAGCGATATCGCAAAAGTGATCATCACGAAGGAATGTATTCAGGATTCGGCAACTCCAACCTTTGTAAAACGAACGGGAGATATCCCTAAGCGGGTTGCTAGCGCCCCAAAGCGTTCAGAAGAGAAGAGCGCGTAATCTAGACTCCTCCCATGAGGGAATTGCCATCGGTTTTCACGCCTGCAGAAATTGAAGCTCCACTGTATGAAAAGTGGGTTGCTGCTGGCTATTTCACCGCAGATGCCACCTCGGATAAACCTCCTTTCACCATTGTTATCCCACCGCCCAATGTCACGGGCAGCCTGCATATTGGCCACGCGCTAGATCACACTCTTCAAGATGCCCTCACTCGAATGAAGCGCATGAAGGGTTATGAAGCACTGTGGTTACCTGGAATGGATCACGCCGGAATTGCAACTCAAAACGTCGTGGAGAAGCAATTAGCCGCGCAAGGTTTGTCCCGTCATGACATCGGGCGAGAAGAATTTGTAAAGAAAGTTTGGGAATGGAAAGCCGAATCAGGCGGAGCAATCCTTGGTCAGATGCGTCGCCTTGGCGATGGAGTGGATTGGTCCCGTGAAGCGTTCACGATGGATGAAAATCTTTCACAAGCAGTTCTGACGATATTTAAGAAACTCTACGACGCCGACTTAATTTATCGCGCAGAGCGCATTATCAACTGGTGTCCGCGATGCCACACAGCGCTTTCGGATATTGAAGTCGAACACAGTGATGACAATGGAGAGCTCGTTTCGATTCGATACGGCGATGGTGCCGATTCCATCGTTGTTGCAACTACTCGTGTAGAAACAATGTTGGGCGACACTGCTGTTGCCGTTCATCCAGAAGACGAGCGTTATAGTCACTTAATCGGAACAAGTGTCATGGTTCCACTCGTACATCGTCTTATCCCAATTGTCGCCGATGCTCATGTTGATCCGGCATTTGGTACAGGCGCGGTCAAAGTCACACCTGCCCATGACACCAACGACTTTGAAATTGGACAGCGACATAACCTAGAAAATCTCTCCATATTAGATACCGAAGCAAAGGTAGTTAATACCGGAACCCAATTTGATGGCATGGATCGTTTTGATGCGCGCAAGGCAATTGTCGAAGCGCTTCGAAGTGAAGGGCGCATTGTTGCCGAGAAGCGTCCGTATCTTCATGCAGTAGGCCATTGTCAGCGATGTGAGACAACGGTGGAGCCACGACTTTCAAAACAATGGTTTGTGAAAGTTGAATCCCTGGCTAAAGCTGCTGGAGATGCGGTCCGTGATGGACGAGTAAAAATTGAACCTGCCGAATTAGCTCCTCGATACTTTGATTGGGTCGACAACATGCACGACTGGTGTATTTCACGCCAGCTCTGGTGGGGTCATCGCATCCCCGTTTGGTATGGGCCCAATGAAGAAGTAATCGTTGTTGGACCTGGCGAAGTTGCTCCAGCGGGATACACCCAAGATCCAGATGTGTTGGATACATGGTTTTCTTCTGCGTTATGGCCGTTCTCCACTTTAGGGTGGCCTGAGCAGACGCCAGATCTTAAAAAGTTCTACCCAACCAGCGTATTAATTACCGGTTATGACATTCTTTTCTTTTGGGTTGCACGCATGATGATCTTCGGTCTCTTTGCGATGGATGGCGAAATTCCATTCGACACGATTGTTTTGCATGGATTAGTAAGAGATAAGTTCGGCAAGAAGATGAGCAAGAGTCGTGGAAACACGATCGACCCCATTGAGTTCATGGACAAATATGGCGCTGACGCCCTACGTTTCACATTGGCACGTGGAGCAAATCCAGGAAGTGATCAGGCACTTGCCGAAGAATGGGTAGCGGGCTCTCGAAACTTTGCAACAAAACTTTGGAATGCAACGCGCTTTGCAATGATGAATGGCGCCACGGTGGCAGGAGAGCTTCCTGCCTTTGACTCCCTCAATGCAATTGATCGCTGGATTCTGAGCCGACTTAATGAAACTGTCGTCGAAGTTGATTCACTACTCGAGCGTTACGAGTTTGCTCGGGCGTGCGAAACTATTTATCACTTCGCCTGGGACGATCTGTGCGATTGGTATCTTGAACTTTCGAAAGAGGCATTTGCAACAGGCGATGCCACATCATCTAAGCGTGTCCTAGGTTTCGTTCTTGATCAACTCCTTCGCCTCATGCACCCAGTGATGCCTTTTATTACGGAAGAGCTTTGGACCGCATTCACTGGGGGAGAGTCTCTTGTTATCTCCGAGTGGCCAGAAAATCATCCTGCACACACTGATGACAAAGGCGCAAAGTTAGTAGCCCAGGTGCAGGAAATAATCACAGAAGTACGTCGATTCAGAAGCGATCAAGGGATCAAAACAAGCCTTAAAATTCCTGGAAAAATTATTGCGCCGGCAGAACTAGCCCCGTATGAAAGTGCCATGAAGTTCGTTCTACGTTTAGAAGAGGCTGGCACAGATTTTATTGCTAGCGCAAACGTTGAAATCGGTGCAATTAAGGTAGAACTCGATCTCACGGGAAGCGTCGACGTTGTTGCTGAGCGCGCTCGTCTGAATAAGGATTTGGTTGCTGCAACAAAGGATCGCGAAACGGCGATGGTTAAGTTAAATAACGAGAACTTCATGGCGAAGGCGCCAGAGAGCGTCGTTGTTGAAATTAGAGAGCGTTTAGCAAAAACTGATGCCGAGATTGAACGCATTAGCTCCCAGCTTTCACAGTTGCCCAGCGCATGAGTTCAGCACAAGATCACGCACGCCTTGAGGCTATAGAGAAAGCACTTGCCGCTCGTTGGCCAGAAACCGATATTGAACCGTCCCTCGAGCGAATCTCAGTTCTTGTAGACATGCTTGGCTCGCCGCAGTTGTCTTACCCAACAATCCATATTGCGGGTACCAACGGAAAGACCACCACTTCGCGCATGATTGATGCACTTTTGTCAGCTATGGGTTTGCGTACAGGACGTTTCACGAGTCCTCATTTGGAGAGCGTGCTCGAGCGAGTCGCAATAAATGGGGAGTCAATCAGCGCCGCAGATTTTATCTATGCCTACAACGATATTGCTCCGTACCTGGATCTTATGGATGAGAAGTTTGAAACACCATTATCTTTTTTTGAAGTTATTACCGCTTTAGCTTTCGTCGCATTTGCTGAATTCCCAGTAGACATCGGGATTATTGAATGTGGACTAGGTGGCGAATGGGATGCATCGAACGTTGTTGAAGCAGCGGTATCTGTCGTGACTCCCATTGGCTTTGATCATATGAATTATCTCGGATCCACTTTGACCGAAATTGCGCGGACAAAGGCTGGGATCATTAAAGTGGGATCATCAGTTGTCCTTGCTCGCCAAGAGCCCGAAGCCGCTGTAGAGCTTTTAAAGAGAGCGCAGGAAGTTGGAGCGCCGGTTGCTCGAGAAGGAATGGAATTCACTCTCTCTTCACGCGCCTTGGCTGTCGGTGGTCAACTCTTATCAATCACGATTGGTGAAAATGAGTACGACGAGATTTTCCTCCCTCTTCACGGAAAGCATCAGGCCGCAAATGCCGCCACCGCACTTGCCGCGGTAAGCGCTTTTTTTGGAGGACAAGAGCTAGATCTTGAAGCGGTTCGCATTGGCTTTGCCTCTGTTACCTCTCCAGGTCGCTGTGAAGTCGTTTTTCGGGAACCTACAATTATTCTTGACGCCGCTCATAATCCTCATGGGGCGAAGGCGCTTGCTGAAACGCTGGAGAACGAATTTACTTTTGATGAAATCATCGGCATTTTCGCTGCATTTGGCGATAAGGATGTTGAGGGCATCTTGCATGAACTAGAACCCATCATCAACACACTTATAGTTACTCAAAGCTCGTCACCTCGCGCTATGCCAGTGTCCACATTGCTGCAACTGGCTGAAAGTATTTTTGGCGCCGATAGAGTGAAGTCATCCGAGAATATTCAAGAGGCGATCACCCTCGCCATCACCGATACACGACGACCATCCCACGAGGAATCCGTCGGGATTGTGATTACTGGATCTGTCGTCACGGTGGGAGAGGCTCGTGCAATTCTCAAGAAACTCTCCAGTCAAGGGCGTGACCAGTGAGAGTTTTAGGCGCTGCGGTTTTGATTATGGAGTCGATGGTCATGGGCTTTGCGCTTTTGCTGGCAGGTAAAGATCACAGCTCGGCAGTACTCATCAGTGGTGGGGTGATCGCCATTTTGTTTATTGTTGCAGGCGGTTTATTAAAATCGAAAATGGGTTGGGTTCTGGGCTCCATTCTGCAGATAGGGGCGATCTCTTATGGAGTATTCGTCACCCCTATGTATTTCCTGGGAACTCTCTTTGGCGGGCTGTGGATCTGTGCAATTGTCGTGGGTCGTAAGGGAGAGGCCGCCCGTGCTGCCTTCCGATCTGGGGCGGGGAGCCAATAGGCGCTTCACCTATTAGACTCTGGGGGTGAACTCCGAGAGAACCCTTGTCCTAGTCAAGCCTGATGGCGTACGTCGCGGTCTTGTTGGTGAAGTTATCGCCAGAATCGAAAGCAAAGGTTACGCGGTAGTAGCGCTGCGAATGTTGCAAGCCGATCGTGCTTTGCTAGAGCGTCACTACGAGGAACACCTTGGCAAACCTTTTTTTGAGCCGCTTGTCGAATTTATGATGTCAGGGCCGATTGTTGCGTTAGTCGCCGAGGGAAATAGAGTCATCGAAGGATTTCGCTCTCTCGCTGGTGTCACAGATCCAACAGTTGCCGCCCCCGGAACAATTCGTGGCGACCTTGCTCGCGATCAAGGTACAAAAGTTCTTCAAAATCTTGTACACGGTTCAGATTCGGTGGAGTCGGCGAATCGTGAAATTGAAATCTTTTTTTCAGGCCAATTAATCGGGGAGAGTAAATGAGTAGCAAGATGTCTTTTATTGGTCGAGATATGGCCGTTGACTTAGGAACCGCAAATACCTTGGTTTATGTTCGCGGTCGTGGCATCGTGTTGAACGAGCCAAGTGTTGTTGCCATCAATCAGGATACTGGCGCAATTTTAGCCGTTGGTCTTGAAGCTAAAAGAATGATTGGCAGTACCCCAGGAAATATTGTTGCCATCCGTCCATTGAAAGATGGAGTTATCGCTGACTTTGAAACGACCGAGCGCATGTTGCGTTACTTCATCCAGAAGGTGCACCGTCGTCGCTACCTCGCTAAGCCTCGCATTGTTGTCTGCGTTCCATCAGGTATCACTGGCGTAGAACAACGCGCTGTTAAAGATGCTGGATACGCAGCAGGTGCACGCAAGGTGTACATCATTGAAGAGCCAATGGCGGCCGCAATCGGCGCCGGACTGCCTATTCACGAGCCAATGGGAAACATGGTTGTTGATATTGGTGGCGGCACAACTGAAGTCGCTGTTATTTCACTCGGTGGAATAGTCACGGCGCTATCAATTCGCGTTGGCGGAGATGCTTTAGATCAAGCGATTATCCATTGGGTAAAGCGCGAGTACTCACTCCTTCTTGGAGAGCGCACGGCAGAAGAAATTAAAATGGCTATTGGGTCGGCTTGTGCATTGCCTGATGAACCGGATGCAGAAATCCGCGGACGCGATCTTGCCACTGGACTACCAAAGCGAATTATTGTTTCGGCCGCAGAGATTCGTAAGGCGATCGAAGAGCCAGTAAATGCGATTGTTAACGCTGTAAAGAGCACGCTTGATAAGACTCCTCCAGAACTCGCGAGTGATCTCATCGACCGTGGCATTGTTCTGACTGGAGGGGGAGCTCTCCTTCGAGGTCTTGATGAGCGCCTTCGCCGTGAGACTGGAATGCCAATTCACGTAGCAGAGCGACCACTTGACGCAGTTGTCGAAGGCTCTGGTAAATGTATCGAGGAGTTCGAGGCTTTAGAGAAGGTCTTAATCTCCGAACCTCGCCGATAGGCGCTTTCTGATGCGACGCCGCGGCGACAATCGGAGCCGTCTCTTGCTCGTCACGCTCATTGTGACCTCACTCTTCTTTATCACTTTGGATCTGCGTGGTGTCCAAGTTATGAGCGGATTGCGTACTGGCGCCCAAACTGTTCTTGCACCAGTTCAGAGAGTGGCTACATCTGCCTTTTCGCCCGTGGGCAATTTCCTATCGGATGTCGTCCACCTTGGACGAACCAGAGCCCAACTCAAGAAACTCGAAGGTCAAAACGCTCAGCTTCGTTCGACGTTGATCGCACATAAGAGTCAAGACGTTGATGTTAAATCATTGAAATCTATTCTGGATTTGGCGGGAACGGCTGGATACAAGATCGTTAATGCAAAAGTGATATCTCAAGGTTCAGCAACATCATTTTCTCAAACAGTAACAATCGATGCCGGTGCAAATATGCACATCACGCGCGACATGACGGTAATTTGCGGGGAAGGTCTCGTCGGCGTCGTGAAGATTGTCTATCCAAATAGCTCGCTGGTTATGTTGGCATCGGATCCTTCGTTTCGTGTAGGTGTCCGTGTTGCAGGTTCACAACAAATAGGAATTCTTTCTGGCCAAGGAACCGATCATGCAGTTTTGCAACTACTTAATAGCCAGAGCTCAGTTAAAGTGGGCGATGCATTGGTTGCATTGGGTAGTCAGGCAAATAAGCCCTTTGTTCCGGGTGTACCTGTTGGAAGCGTTTCCTCCTTATCAACTTCTTCGGGTGCGATCTCGCAGATTGCCGATGTTAAATATTATGCACATCTGAACTCATTGGCAGTGGTTGCCGTGGTTGTACAAGCTCCAGCTTCTGATCCCCGCGACGCCTTGGTGCCTAAACCTCCCGTTCCAACACCCGTTCCCACAGTCACAATATTTGTTACCCCAACACCGAGCCCAAGCCCAACAAAGTAGCTACGTTGAACACCCGCAAGAATCTTTTGAGCGCACCAATCTTTATGGTGATTTTTCTTTTTCAGGAAAGCATCATGAATCAAATACACATTCCATTTGGCGGTTTTTCGGTATTCCTTATTTTCACTTTGAGCTGGTGCGCCCTAAGTACCCCAGAAACCGGGGCGCTCACAGGCTTTGCCGCTGGATTTCTTCTAGATGTGGCGCCGCATTCTCAAGGACCGATTGGTCAATGGACGCTCGTGTTAATCGTGATCGGGTATGGAATCGCGTATTTACGATATGGAGATGACAGTTTTCGCAGCAGCCCTTTGAGTTTGGTAGTCATAGTTTCTATTGGCATCACACTGTCGTTGCTCTTGTACATCGGATTGGGAGCACTTCTGGGGATGGATCTAGGAAGCACTTTTCAATTATTTAAGACCATAATCGGTAATGGTTTATGGTCACTTGCAGTTACGCCATTTCTCCTCCCCATCGTTTCGCGATTGCATGCAAACATATTTGAGACTCGAGAGTTCGCATGAATCAACGAACTCGATTAAGTCTGTTGGTCACTCAAACCCTGATTATCTCCTTGATGCTGGCCCTGTTTGGCCGCCTCTTTTACCTGCAAATAGGAGCAGGTCCCAAATATCGTGACGCCGCGCTAAGTATTCAAAGTCGAGACATTGTCACTCCTGCCACTCGCGGTCTAATCGTCGACTCATCCGGGGTGCCCCTGGCACTCAATCGCGTGGGTCTAGCGGTGACTGTAGATCGCAGTACTTTGGATAAGCAGCCCGATAAAGGTGTCGCAGTATTGAAACGAACATCAGTCCTACTGGGATTGAAATACGGAGATGTGTTTCGCCGTACTCGACTTTGTGGCGAATTGCCCAAAGCTGATCAAACAGGTTGCTGGACAGGAACGCGCTATCAGCCCATTCCCATCACAAAAGATGCTGACCCAGTTAAGGCTCTGCAAATTGTTGAACGTTCTGATCTATTTCCTGGAATTGATTCAATGCCTGTCGCGGTGCGAAACTATCCAGGTTTAGCTGGAGTTAATGCTGCCCACGAGCTTGGATACGTAGGACCGCTGACAGAGTCTGATCTAGCAACTCTCACTGGCAATAGCTATTTTCGGAGTGAATCGATAGGTAAAGCAGGGTTAGAGCTGCAATATGACAAGTATTTACGTGGCAAACCAGGCATTAAAACGGTCATTGTGGATCGCAAAGAATCGGTAACTAGTGAGTCAAGAAACACCCTCCCCATTCCTGGAGATCATTTAGTGACGAGTTTGGACGCGCGCCTCCAAGCATCTGTGGAGAGCGCATTAGCGGACGCTGTGTCGAGAGCTCGTGCTAGTGGATATCGAGCCGACTCTGGTGCTGCGATCGTGATGGATGTAAAAACGGGAAGAATTCTTTCGATCGCGTCGTACCCGACATATGATCCGAATATTTGGGAAAAGGGTTTGACTGTCCAGCAGGCTAAAGATTTGTTTAGCGATGCAAAAGGTGTGCCAGCTCTATCTCGCGCGCTGCAAGGTCAATATGCGCCAGCATCTACTTTTAAAGTTGTTTCAGTCACGGCGGCAGCGGCGGCAGGATATAACTTAAACGCCACATACACATGCCCAGCAAGTGTAAAAGTGGGAAACCGCGACTTCCAAAACTTCGAAAGCAAGCCTCAAGGAACGATCACGATGAAACAGGCAATTGCAATTTCGTGCGACACGATTTGGTATCAGATTGCTTTTGATCAGTGGCTTAAAGATGGTGGGCTTTCACCTAAATCGAATGTCAAAGATTATTTCTTTACCGCGGCTAGAAGTTTTCAAATGGCGCAAAAGACTGGCATCGACCTCCCATCAGAATCTGTTGGCCGTGTTCCAGATCGTCAATGGCGCCTTGAGTGGTACAAACAGAATAAAAACTACTTCTGCAATTATCAAACGCGCGCAGCAAAAAATCAGTTGACTCCTTTTTTGATAGCACTAGCTCATGAGAACTGTGTTGATGGGTACATGATTCGTGGAGGAGACGCCGTGAACTTCTCCATTGGACAAGGCGATACTGTTATTACGCCATTAAAATTGACTCAAATGTATGCCGCAATTGCGAATGGCGGAACGATATGGCAACCAACAGTTGGTCGAGCGATCGTGGGCTCTAAGGGCGCTGTAATCAAGGAAATTACGCCAACAGTTTTGGGTAAGATTGGGGCAAGTGCTTCGACTATTGCATTTCTTCACGATGCGCTCCACCAAGTGGTAGTCAATGGAACAGCAGCAGGCTCCTTTAGTGGATTTCCTATCCCGGTTAGCGGTAAGACAGGAACTGCCGAAGTATTTGGACTCAATGCAAATGGGACAAAAAAAGACAACACGTCATGGTTTGCCTCCTTCGCCCCTAGCGATAAACCACGCTATGCCGTGGTGATGATGGTGAGCCAGGGAGGATTCGGTGCCTCTACCAGCGCCGTGGGAGTACGAAAAATTTATGAGACTCTTTTCGGAGTGACGGGATCCAAAATTGATCCAACCAAGGCAATATTTCCAGCCGGCCCTCCTAAGGGATTACCTGTGATCTCACCAACCACTAAGGTGAAAACCAAATGAGTTCATCACTATTCACGAGTCGGCGCCGCTCCTCGCGCCTATCGTCGTTGCGGGGTTTTGACCCTTTTCTCACAGTGGCCGTTGGTGGTTTACTCGTTATAGGAACTCTTCTGGTTTACGCAGCAACCCGATCTTGGTATGCCTCAGTAGGCCTTGATCCGCAGTATTACTTGAAGCGACATATCATCAATATTGTCATCGGAGTTTTTCTTGCATTCGGCGCAACGGTGATCGACTATCGGCTGCTGCGTGCGTACACGCCAATCGTCTGGGGCTTAGCGGTTCTTGGCTTGGTGGCCGTTCTCCTGCCTGGAGTGGGAAGTACAGTCAATGGCGCGAAAGCGTGGATTTCTCTTCCGGGCGGATTTCAAATCCAACCAGCAGAGCTGGCAAAGATTGCAATCATTATTGGGTTATCGATGATTTTGTCCGAGCGCGCTCACGGCAAAGATGAACCTACACACAAAGATGTAGCAAGGGCACTTGCGATTTCGGCACTTCCGATCGGGCTTATTTTACTCCAGCCCGATATGGGAACGGTATTTATTATCAGCGCCTCTGTTGTGGCAATAATTGCGGCATCGGGTGCACCTTCAAGATGGATCGCTGGCTTGCTTATCGTTGCGGTCTTAGGAAGTTTTACTGCCGTCAAAGTTGGCGTCCTAAGTACCTATCAGGTTAAGCGATTGCAATCCTTCGTAGATCCCACAGCGGATCCGCAAAGTAGCGGATACCAACTGCGACAATCTCGAATTACGGTGGGTTCAGGTGGGTTAGTTGGTAAAGGATTGTTTAACGGTCCCCAAACAAACGGTCGATTTGTTCCAGAGCAACAAACTGACTTTATTTTCACCGTCGCAGGAGAGGAGTTGGGTTTTCTCGGAAGCGGTCTTATTTTGCTTCTCTTTCTTACAATATTGATTCGAGCATTTGGCATCGCTCGCAAGACCCAGGACCCTTTTGGACGAATGGTCTGCGTGGGTGTCATCGCATGGTTTGCTTTTCAAACTTTTGAAAACATTGGAATGACTATGGGGCTGATGCCTATGACGGGCGTTCCTTTACCTTTCATGTCCTATGGAGGATCCAGCATGTTTGCAAATATGATCGGCGTGGGTCTTTTGCAAAATATCCACGCTCGCCAACGGGGCTAATCCTCCCAATATTGGGTTTTGTGCCCCTTATCTGCCATACTTAGGTCAAACATCCAGCGCGGCTCGCGATCACATCGCGGTAAACGCCTAGCGCGGTTGAACAAGATTTGCTCGTTTTCGAGCCAGAGCGCGTTTATTTAAACGCATAGAGGATTTGGTGCCATGGCTATTGAGCCAAAGTCGCCGCGCAAGCGTGCGGTTAAGAAAGTTACTACTGCCCCCACATCGATCGCTGATTCAAGCGCGGAGCCGGCCCTTAAGAAGGCTCCTGCGAAGAAGAAGGCTGCTGCTGCGGCAATACCCGTCCCAATATTTCAAGCTGCTCCGACAGAGACAAAGCCGGCAAAGGTTTCTCGCGCCAAGGTCACACCTGTAGAGGAAGCTCCCGCGGAAAAGAAAGCGCCTGCTCACAAGAAGGCTGCTGCTCCGGTAGTCGAGTCAGCAGATGAGTCAGATGCCGCGACTCGTGGACGCCGCCGCCGCCGCGGAGGCCGTGGACGTCGTCGTCCAGGTAGCTCCGATGAGGAAACGACAAGTGTTGAGTCACCAGATAATTCCGAGGGCGATTCCGAGGGCGAAAAATCTGCAACTCATCGCCGCCGTCGTCGTCGCTCCACTGCTGATGGAGTTACTCCAGGGGAGACCATTGAAGAAGATGGCGTAATTACTGTTGTAAAAGTTCGAGAAGTTCGCGAAAAACAAGAACGTCCACGCAGTGAAGCGCGCCGACCAATTCGTAAAGGTCGCGAGCCACGAGGTGAATATCGCGAGCCATATCGCAAGCGCGGAACAATCATTACAGAAGGTGAATTCTTAGCACGACGCGAGAACGTTGATCGCGAAATGTTGGTTCGCCAAATTGGTGATCGCACACAGATAGCTGTTATTGAAGACAAAGTTATGGTCGAGCACTACGTAAATCGCCATAGCAATATTTCCTATGTGGGCAACGTTTACTTAGGCCGCGTTCAGAACGTACTTCCAAGCATGGAAGCAGCATTCGTTGATATCGGTAAGGGACGTAACGCAGTTTTGTATGCCGCGGAAGTTAACTGGGATGCAGCGGGAATTTCGGATTCCCAACCACGCAAAATCGAAATGGTTTTAAAAACTGGTCAACCTGTACTTGTGCAGGTAACAAAGGATCCGATCGGCCAAAAAGGCGCTCGTCTTACAAGCCAAATTAGCTTGCCAGGACGCTATTTAGTTTATGTTCCAGGCGGCGGAATGAGCGGCATTAGCCGTCGACTTCCCGAGCCAGAGCGCGCTCGTCTTAAAGCGGTATTGAAGAATGTTGTCCCTGAAGAAGCTGGCGTAATTGTTCGTACTGCTGCTGAAGGCGCTAGCGATGTTGAAATTGAGGGCGATGTTAATCGTCTCAAGGCGCAATGGGATGACATTGTCCAAAAGTCAGAGAATCCAAATTTCCACGCGCCAACTTTGCTTTACGCAGAGCCCGATCTTGCTGTTCGAGTTATTCGCGATATCTTCAATGAAGATTTCCGTAAGTTAACAATTCAAGGCAGCGAAGCATGGGAAGAGATCAATGGATATCTCAGCTTCATTGCGCCAGAGCTCACATCAAAGATTGAGAAATGGACAGGGCTTGGCGATCTCTTTGCTAATTATCGAGTCGATGAGCAACTTTCAAAAGCATTTGATCGAAAGGTTTACCTACCTTCGGGAGGATCACTTGTCATCGATCGCACCGAAGCGATGGTTGTTATCGACGTCAACACCGGTAAATTTATTGGTAAGGGCGGAAACCTTGAAGAGACGGTAACCAAGAACAACCTGGAAGCCGCTGAGGAGATTGCACGTCAACTTCGCTTACGTGACTTAGGTGGAATCATCGTTGTCGACTTCATCGACATGATTTTGGAATCTAACCGCGAACTTGTTTTACGTCGTTTGGTGGAATGTCTTGGCCGCGATCGCACAAAGCATCAAGTTGCCGAAGTAACCTCCCTCGGACTTGTCCAGATGACTCGAAAGCGCATTGGCCAAGGTCTGATCGAAGCTTTCTCAACTACCTGCGAAAGCTGTGCGGGCCGAGGAATTCACATTCACACCGATCCCGTTAAATCTCGCGCCTCGATGCCTTTTGATGATCTCAACGCCGATCACGAGTCGGACAATCCGTTAGAGAAGAGTCCAGAGCCAGCCGAGCAAGAGCAAGCAGCCGAGGATGCGAGCCCAGAAGTTGAGCAAACCCCACAGGTGAAGGACTCAGAGGCCCCTAAGGGTCGCCGCCGCCGCAGGGCTGCTAGTTCTGGGGTCATCACCACCGGAACACCTTGAGATTTGCGAAGGAGTAGGCCAAAAATCCTGCTCAGTTTGACCACGGGGCTCATAACTCCGTACCCTTAGCCCCTGCTTAGCGGTCGATTTTGCCGCGTAAGCTTTGATCCATTAAAGAACTGGAGCGTTACGTGTACGCAATCGTTAAGGCTGGCGGCCGCCAAGAGAAAGTCGCCGTCGGAGACACTGTCACTGTGGATCGCCTCAACAGCGCCCCTGGTTCGACCGTAACCTTCCCTGCAATCCTCCTCGTAGACGGAGCAACAGTCACAACTGATGCCAAGGTCCTTTCTGGAGTAAAAGTAACTGCTGAAGTTTTGGATGAGACAAAGGGCAAGAAGATCCACATCCTTCGCTACAAGAACAAGACTGGCTATCGCCGTCGTCAAGGTTTCCGTTCACAGAACACTCGTGTTCTCATCACCGCCATCAGCGGCGCTAACTAGAGGAGTTGAGATATGGCAAGTAAAAAAGGTGTCTCATCGACACGAAACGGTCGCGACTCCAATGCCCAGTACCTCGGTATCAAGCGTTTTGGCGGACAGGTTGTAAACAGCGGCGAGATTTTGGTTCGCCAACGTGGAACTCACTTTCACCCAGGCGCCAACGTTGGTCGCGGTAAAGATGACACTCTCTTTGCACTAGCTGCAGGAGCAGTTGAATTTGGTCGCGCTCGCGGTCGTCGCGTAGTGAACGTGGTTCCCGTCGCCTAGTTTTCGGTTCTCATAAAAGAGCGGGCCGTGAATTCGGACCGCTCTTTTTCTTTTCACACCTTTCCCCGGAAGGAGAGTCGCTCATGGCAACATTCGTCGATCAAGTAACTCTCTTTGCCTCTGCCGGAAAAGGTGGAGATGGGTGCGTCTCTGTTAAGCGCGAGAAATTTAAACCACTGGGTGGGCCAGATGGTGGCAACGGTGGACGCGGTGGAGACATCACATTAGTTGTTGATCCCAATGTAACAACGCTTCTTGATTTCCATCATTCACCACATCGCAAGGCAACTTCAGGACGCGCAGGTTATGGCGATCGCAAGGATGGACCCTCTGGCGAGGATATGACTCTTTCTGTTCCAAATGGAACTGTTGTTTATGATGCAGATGGAAATCAACTTGCAGATTTAGTTGGCAATGGAACAATTTTTATTGCAGCGCAAGGTGGACGTGGTGGACTAGGAAACTTAGCTCTTTCATCCTCTAAGCGACGCGCTCCAGGTTTTGCCTTGCTTGGCGAGCCTGGTGAAGATCGCACACTCATCTTAGAACTCAAGAGCGTTGCCGATATTGCATTGGTGGGCTTTCCGAGCGCTGGTAAATCTTCTTTGATCGCTGCGATTTCAGCAGCGCGCCCAAAGATCGCGGATTATCCTTTTACGACACTCATCCCGAATCTTGGAGTTGTGCAAGCCGGTGGAGCGCGATTTACCGTTGCTGATGTCCCAGGACTAATTCCTGGGGCAAGCCAGGGCAAAGGTCTTGGCCTTGAATTCCTCCGCCATGTTGAACGATGCGTTGCACTTGTTCATGTACTCGATTGCGGAACGCTAGAGACTGATCGAAACCCAATCTCAGATTTAGAAGCGATTGAATCTGAATTAGCGCAATACGGTGGACTCGAAAATCGTCCAAGAATGATTGCGCTCAACAAGATTGACCTTCCCGATGGAGCTGCGATGGCCGAGATGGTTGCTGATACTTTGCGTGAGCGAGGATATGAGGTCTATCCCGTTTCCGCTGCATCACGCGAAGGACTTACAGAACTTACGTATGCAATGTCGCGTTTGATTCAAAAGTCTCGGGCAGAGGCTGCAGTTGAGGAGCGCACTCGCATTGTCCTTCGCCCCGTCGCAGTTGATGATTCTGGATTCACCGTCAAAGCTAACGCCGATGAATCATTTACCGTTGCCGGTGCGAAAATTGAACGTTGGGTTCGCCAAACTGATTTCCGCAATGCTGAAGCAATTGGGTATTTAGCAGATCGTATGGCTCAATTAGGAGTCGAGCGTGAACTCTTCAAGAAGGGCGCTATCGCTGGAAGTGAAGTGCGCGTTGGCATTGGCGAAGCGGCTGTTGTCTTTGATTGGGAGCCAACGATTGAGGCTGGCGCTGAACTATTGGGTTCTGCTCGTGGTGAAGATGCACGCTTTGATGCACCATGGCGCGGCTATGAGAAAAAGCATGATCAACTTAACGACGATGAAATTGCCGATCAGTGGGAATATAAAGTTGCTGACCCACATACTCCTGAATTAATCATTGAAGATCTCGCGGAGGAAGACGAAGGCGTTCAATGAACCGCGCTGGAATTTCCACTGCTAAGCGAATCGTCATAAAGATTGGTTCATCTTCGCTGACTGGATCTGCTGGCTCAGAACTTAATCCATCGGCAGTCGATGAACTAGTTGATCTCGTTGCCCAAGCACGCAGTCGTGGCGCTGAAGTCTGCGTAGTTTCATCGGGTGCCATTGCCGCAGGTCTGGCTCCTCTCGGGCTCAAAGTTCGGCCAAAAGATTTAGCTACGCAGCAAGCTGCCGCATCTGTTGGGCAGGGGCTTTTGATGCACCGTTACACAGAATCATTTGCGCGATATGCCACAACCGCCTCTCAAGTTCTTTTGACTACGCAAGATGTCGTGCGCAGGTCTCACTATCAAAATGCCCAGCGCACCCTCGATCGATTGCTCGCACTAGGTGTAGTCCCAGTAATCAACGAAAACGACACAGTGGGTACTCAAGAAATTCGCTTTGGAGATAACGATCGGCTAGCAGCCCTTGTTGCGCTGCTCATCAGCGCAGATCTGTTGATTCTGATCTCCGATATTGATGGCCTCTATGACGCCCCGCCTAATCAAATGGGTGCACAGAGAATTTCTGATGTCGCCTCAGTTTCCGATATTGATGAATCGATTCTTGGCGGAGTAGGAAGTTCCGGCGTGGGTAGCGGAGGAATGGTCACAAAGGTCGAGGCAGCGAGGATTGTTACAGGCGCTGGCATACCAATGCTGCTGACATCTCTCGCGCAGGCCGGTGAAGCAATCTCTGGAGAGAATTTTGGAACGTTCTTCAATGGTCATGCATCAAAAAATAATTCCCGAATGTTGTGGTTAGCTCATGCTTCAACGCCACACGGACGACTCATCGTTGATGATGGTGCCGTCACCGCGCTACTAGAGCGAGGTGTTTCACTTTTGCCTGCTGGAGTTGCAGCAGTGGAAGGTGAATTTAGCGCAGGGGATGCTGTTGAAATTGCGAGCCAGGCGGGCAAAGTAATCGCTCGTGGTTTGGTTGCTTTCGATTCCAGTGAAATTCCTTTAATGATGGGTCGATCAACAAAAGACTTGGCTAAAGAACTCGGCCCTGAGTACGAACGCGAGCTCGTGCATCGAGACGATCTAGTTCTTATTTAGCGCAATCTGGTGCATGACTGCCGCAGTTAATACTTCAAAATTTCCGCTGTCGGTCGGCTCGTCGCTGAGTTTGACCATCACTGTGTGAGTACTTGGCTGAATGAGAATGTATTGTCCATGCAAACCAAGCATCATCATTGACCCCGAAAATGGGTGCCAAAGTTGGGCTCCATATCCCCAACCGTGATCCAATGTCGTGACTGGATTGGTTAATCTCGCCATCCAGTTGGCATCGATCAGATTTTTGTTACCAACTTTGCTGGCTCCATCATTGAGAATTAAAGACCCAACGCGGGCGTAATCTCTTGCGGTGGCGTTGAAACAGCAGAATGTTTTTTCTAGCCCACCAACATGGTCAACATTCCAGAACGCCTGATCTTCAGCACCGATTGGTTGCCAAATATTTTGGCTAAAGTAATCTGCGACTTTCATGCCCGTTACTTTTTGAATAATGAAACCGAGCATCTGTGTATCAACGCTCCGATATTCCGATTGCGTGCCTGGCGCCCAACTCATTTTACGATTATGTTGAATGAAGAATTTTAGGTCGGTGGTTGCGTACATCTGTGCAATCCCAACACCCCAGCCCGAAGGACCAGTGGGGTAATTATCAGAAACGCCAACTCCGGCCTGCATATCGAGCAAAGACTTGATGGTTACATCATCAAAGGTGGTTCCGTTCTTATATTCAGGGAAATATTGTACAAAAGTGTCGCTCTCTTTGATCTTGCCTTGACCGATAAGTTGGCCGATCATCAGTGAGGTCATTGTTTTAGCTACAGAATAAGAAGGCAGCTGGGTGTGCGCAGTTATCCCAGGTTTGTACCATTCAGAGGTAATAACGCCATCGCGAATCACGAGGAAAGCGTTTGAATTGGTCTTGGAGAGAAATTCAGAAAAAGGAATGCTCTTGCCGTCCCAGTTCACTTGCGCAGGCATCGCCTCTTTGCCAGTTGTCCACGGCACCGGATTGGCAGCGGGAGCAATGGTGTGAAAGGGCATCATCGTTGGCGTCTTCGATGCGGGGGCAAGTCCAAGCTTGATAGCCGCGATTGGTTCTGGGTAATGAACTACACGAGTGATGGCAAAAAGAATGACGTAAACGCTCACAAGGCCAATGGCTACGTTCCTGATGACTTTAATTAATGTTCGCACCCGCCAAGCCTAACCCCCGATAGGCTTGCAACTATGGATGCCGACTCTCTTATTGCCAATCTTGCGGATACAGCAAGAATCGCGGCTCGGACATTGAGTAGCGCATCGGACGCGGATCGAAGGCTTGCAGTGCTGGCAATAGCCGACGAGATTGAAAAACAAAGCACGGAGAACATTGCCGCAAACAAGGAAGATATGGATCGCGGTCGATCTGAAAGCATGCACCCTCAATTACTCGATCGCCTGATGCTCAATGCTGAACGAATCGCGGCAATGGCGCGGGGGGCTAGGCACGTGGCCGAATTGCCGTCACCTCTTGGTATCACTCTTCGAGAGTCAACGATGGCCAACGGCCTGCACCTGAGACAAAAGACAGTGCCATTTGGCGTGGTTGGAATGGTTTATGAAGCACGTCCAAATGTCACAGTGGATGCGGCAGTGATCTTGCTTATGTCCGGAAATGCGGCCTTGCTACGAGGCTCATCAAGTGCGGCGTCTAGTAATGCCACCTTGGTTTCTGTAATGAAGCGTGCTCTCTCAAAGACTGCCATTTCCCCTGATGTCATTGCCCTTGTCCCATCCGATGATCGAGAAAGCGTTCGTGCACTTTTGCATGCTCGAGGCAAAGTAGACCTCGTCATTCCTAGGGGAAGTGCTTCACTCATTCGGATGGTCGTGGATGAATCTACTGTTCCAACGATTGAGACCGGCGCTGGCGTTTGCCATGTGTATGTCGATCAATATGCTGATTTCGAAAAGGCAATTCCGATTCTGATTAATTCAAAAACCCATCGCCCAAGTGTTTGTAATGCAGCCGAGACGCTTCTTGTTCACGGAGCGATAGCTCAGAAGTTCCTACCATTAGCTCTAAGGCAATTAAGCGATGCTGGCGTGGTTTTGCATTGCGATGCGGTTGCCCTCCAAATTGCTCATACCCTGGGTATCGATGCGACTTTGGCTACACAAGAGAATTGGCAAACCGAGTACGGTGTGCTTGAAATGAATGTAGGAGTGGTTTCATCAGTTGATGGCGCCGCCGATCACATCGCACAATTTGGAACCAACCACACTGAGGCAATCGTCACTGAGTCTCGAGAGGCCGCTGATCGATTTATTGCCCTTGCCGATTGTGCTGCAGTGATGGTCAATGCCTCAACCAGATTCACCGATGGTGAGCAAATGGGATTTGGGGCTGAAATTGGAATTTCAAATCAGAAGTTGCATGCCAGAGGGCCAATGGGGCTTGAAGCGATGACCACAACAACCTGGATTGTCACGGGCAACGGTCAAATTCGCAGTTAACCCTGCGACTAAATAGAATGAGCGCCATGAGCAACCTGTCACGAAGTGATGTCGCACATCTTGCCCGCCTAGCGCGAATAGATATGACTGACCCAGAACTAGATGCACTGGCCACCGAACTCGATGTCATTCTCGAGGCAGTTGCGCGTGTTCAAGAAGTTGCCACCCCAGATGTTGCCCCTACCTCGCACCCATTGCCTCTGCGCAATGTGACTCGGCCTGATGTTGTTACCCCTAGCTTGACTCCAGCGGCTGCTCTTTCAGGAGCACCAGCCAGCGAGGACGAACGCTTCCGTGTTCCACAAATTTTGGGGGAGGAAGCGTGATCACACGTGCAGCTCATGAGATGTCTGCGGCGATGGCGGCAGGTGAAATCTCCTCTGTTGAATTAACCCAGGCACATCTGGATCGTATTTCTGATGTTGATG
>CAIYBL010000188.1 GCA_903924485.1 uncultured Actinomycetes bacterium | reverse complement strand
ATCTAGAACCTCAAAGGATTCTGATTCATTGGCGCTCCAGCCAAATACATTTCCTCCAAGACATAGAGGGTAGACACGTAGCTGGGTTTGAGGGATTGTAATCATTGTCCATACCTACCTTGCTCTGATTGACTCACGGCCGGAAGCTCGTGCCCATTCTCAGATAGATGCGCCACTCGTTCAGAAAAGCTGAAATTGCCTTCTGACGCAAGACCCGCAATAACACCTTCAAGGTCCTCTTTTGTTTTGTTCTGACTCATCTTAAATGAGACCTCCATGCGCGTAATGGTCAACTCAAATCCGACAATCCCCCGCAATTGAGTGACCATGTAATCCTCAGGCGCATCTTCAACCTTCCAGGGCAAGTCGCGCCGTGATTCAAATTTATTGGAAAGAGCCGTTACCTGCTCACGCAACCATTGTGCATCATCATGAATAACCAGATCACCGTAAACGTGCGCCATCATGTAATCCCATGTAGGAACCACTTTGCCATTGATCGCTTTTGTGGCGTACCAGCTGGGCGAAATGTAAGAGGATGCAACGTTGGCAATAAATAGCGCCTCTCCCATGCACGGCAGCTTCCATTGACTATTGCCTCGTGCAATATGACCACGATAAGAGTGAGACTGTTCGTTATAGAAGATTGGCAAAAATGTGGACTTCAAGCCATCGGCAGTATTTGTTACAAGGTGACCCGCATCAACAGTGGCTAAGAATGCCTGAGCCGCCTGGTCCGTGGGCTCGAAATGCTTGGGAATGTACATGAGTGCATCTTAAGTGGGATGCTAAAGAACATGAAGCTTAGTAACGACATAACCACACTTATCGCCTTATTTGCCATCGTCAGTCCGATCACCTCCATCCCCGTCTTCCTCTCTCTTACTGCAGGGGCGACAAAGGAGAAACGACGAATCATTGCCCTGCAGACCGCTTTGGTCTCGGGCTTAACTCTTTTTATCGCCTACTTCATTGGGGATGTAATCCTTAAGCTACTGAGTATCCAAATGGATGCGTTCAGAATTGCTGGAGCCCTTGTTATCGGAGCAATTGGTTGGGCGATGGTGATGGGCAAAAAAGCTGATGTTTTGCAGGCAATGCCTGGTGGCGCAATGGTTGTTCCGCTGGCGATTCCGCTCATGGCAGGTCCTGGTGCAATAGCCACAGTCATTGCCATCGGAAATTCCGATTCAGGAGCGGTCCGAGTTGCCGATCTCTTTATAATTCTGGCCCTATCTGCAATGACTTTCATTCTTCTTCTTGCCGCCGCACCCATAGAACGCATTCTCGGAGATCAAGGTTTAATGGTTCTAACAAGAATCTTTGGTCTTTTGCTTTTGGCTATCGCCGTCTCCACAGTTATGTCTGCGATGCACAGTTCTTTTCCTGGGTTGTAAATCAGTTAGACAAAAAGGTCGGCGATAATGATCTTGGTCATGCTACGCATTGCTTGCCAGGCATAGGCTGATTTCTCTGGATCTGGATTACCGACGTGCTCCCCAAATTGCGTGGGAATAATTTGCCATGAGAGTCCAAATTGATCGGTGCACCATCCACACTGTCCTTCAGCTCCCTCTTTGGTAATCGCGCTCCACAGACGATCGGTCTCCTCCTGCCCATCACACGAAATCGCCAATGAGATTGAAGGGTTGAAAGTCGGACCACCTGGCCAGCCCATTGCGATAAATTCGTGACCAAAAATCGAAAACTCTGCAGTCATTAGCTTGCCATTGGCCTCTGGACGACTGGAGGAATGAACGATCACATCGCCCAAGGTTTCTTTGTAAAAGTCCAGGGCTTCCTCCAGATTATTGTTAAACCAGAGAAAGGTTTTCAACATGGACGGATGGGTCATTAATACTCAATTCTCAACGATGGGACGAGGGTCAGTGTTAAAGAGCTAATTTTGGTTTCTCAATAAAGAACATGCAACTCCAGTAGGCCGTAAATCCAACAAATATTCCACCATAAATATCGATGAGAAAATGCTGGTGCAAGAAGACAGTGGCAGGCAAGATCGTTGCGAACCAGAGCATCAGGCTCCAAGCGGTTCTTGGAAGACGATGACGCAGCCTCCAGAGCGCAATCATGGAGATGATCGACCATGTGACGTGGTTGGAAGGAAAGCCATTCAACGGTTGGTCATTGCCGTAAACGACATTAGTGAGCACCCAATCAAAGGGTGAATGCCCTGTGACCGGTGTCCGAGGAACTTCAGTTTGAAAGAAGGCATATGCGACATCCAGGCACAGTTGCCCAACGATGATTGCAATTGCATTCACTAGGAATGCTTTAAATCCTCCATACTTCAGCGACAGGTAGGGCACCATGAAGGCGGCAAGCAGATGAAAGCTTAAGTAAGGGATGACAAAAATTGAGACGATCGGAATCTTCGCATCCAACCAGCCCCGCATTACTAGAGGTTGATAGGAATAATGAGCCTTATTGAAAAGTTCGTATGTTATGAAGGCAAGGACGATACCTGCGAAAACAAGTGCCACACTGTACTTTTGCTTGCGCGTTAGCGTCTCCTTCATGGGGAAATATTACATACAAGTGGTTTGATTATCGTTAAGAAGCAGACAAAACGCCAACACCTGTGGGACGCTTGCCAAATGCGCCTATCAAAACTGGAAGTATCTGGTTTGGCATTTGCTTTCCTAGGAGTCTTCTTCTTCTCCCTCTCGTTGCCTATGACAAAGTGGGCGTTAGAAAGCTTTGATCCTTTTCTGACTGCAGCCTTGAGACCCGTCATTGCCAGTGCAATCGCAATCCCATTTTTGTTGATTCGTCACATTCCACCCGTTCCCCGCAAATATTATGTCTCCATCTTCTATGTCACTTTAGGCACTGGAATTATTTGGCCGATTTTTGTTGCACTAGCTCTGCAAAGAACAACTTCAGCTCATGTTGCAGTAATCGCCGCCATCATGCCTCTGGTCACTGCCATCTTCTCTGTAGCCAAAAGTAAAGTGTATGTTTCACCGCAATTTTGGGTGGCATCCTCATGCGGAACCCTTCTCTTAATTCTCTTTGCGATATCTCGAGGAGGGGGTACGGGGCGCGATCTCCGAGCAGATCTATACACAGTCATTGCGGTTATTGCCTCTGCATATTGTTACGTTGAGGGAGCTGAACTTTCGAAGGTCATGCCCGGATGGCAGGTCATTTCATGGGTTGTGATTTTTGCTCTTCCTATCTGCATTCCTGCATCAATAGCTATCTGGGTACATACGCATCATCTCCATCCACTGACATTTCATGGCGTTGCGGGAATGACGATGATTGGCGTTTTTTCAATGTACATAGGGTTCTTTGCTTGGTTTCGTGGACTTCGAGATGCAGGGACAACTCATGGCTCCCAAGTGCAACAACTGCAAGCCATCATGACCCTGGGGTGGGCTGGATGGCTCCTTCATGAAAAAATCACAGCAATGATGGTTCTCATTGCTGTGGGTGTTGTTGCCTCAGTTTTGTGGGCGCTATCTACACGTCAGAGAGTTTTGGAACGTTCCTGAACGAAGATCAATGAGTTCTCAAAGATAACATCGCAATCGTAATCCAAGGTTGCGACGTGATAACTATTAACAAGCTCCACGCGCTGTTTATATTCAGAACCCGTCTCGGCCATAATAATTTCGGTGTTCGATACAGGAAGCACGTGATCTTCGGTGCTATGAAAGAGCAACATCGGCGCCTTAACAAGCCCCAGTGTTGAGCGAGTGATCTTGAGCATTTTTGCTAACTGAGCCAAGCCCTTAAGAGGAAGTGCGTCATAGGCATACTCTGAAACCTTTGGACGCTTAATGTCATTGCCGACCGCAGCAAGATGTGTACGGAATTTGGAAATAATGGGGAGTAATTTTGGTTGCAAACCCGGCATGTGAATCATTGGATTCACCAAAACAATTCCTGCAATTTGATCACCATGTCGAGCAGCAACATGCAAGGTGGTTCCGCCGCCCATGGATAATCCAAAAATGAATACATGATCACAGGACTTATGCAGCTCCTCTAATTCCTCCTCAACTCGCGCGGGCCACTCCTGCCACTGCACCCTATTGAGATCAGACCACTGCGTTGCATGTCCAGGCAATCGCGGAACACGAACGCTATAGCCACGTGCAGCAAAGAATTCTGCCCAAGGGCGCATCGACGATGGCGAACCAGTAAACCCGTGTACGAGCAGGATTCCGATTCGTTCGTTATTTCCACTTCCACGAACTGCGAAATCCTCTAACAAACCTGCTGGTGCGCCCTCGGTAGCCATGCTCATCAGCCTAGACCAGCTCTTTTGTCACTTCAATGACCTATCGTTTGGCGCATGAATGGCAACCACGTTGATGAGCCCTGGCAAGGGAGCTTCGACGAACTTGGGCGAAATCTAATCGACACAACATTCGTCGTGGTCGATCTTGAAACATCGGGTGGTTCCCCCTCAATGGCTGGCATAACCGAAATTGGCGCAGTCAAAGTTCGAAGCGGAGAAATTATTGGAGAGTTTCACACGCTAATTAATCCCGGTGAAGATATTCCAGCTTTCATTACCGTCTTAACAGGCATTACAAACGCAATGGTGATCAAGGCGCCCTCAATCGAGGAATCCTTCCCATCTCTTCTGGAATTCTTTGGCTCTCCCTTGGAGACCGTAGTTGTTGCCCATAACGCACCATTTGATCTGGGATTTCTCAAAGCGGCCGCCAAGAACAACAACTACGACTGGCCTAACTACCCAGTGGTGGATACAGCACGTCTTGCCAGGCAAGTGCTTACCAAGGATGAAGTACCTAACTGCAAACTGGGCACTCTTGCCATTTTTTTTGACGCGCAAACCTCTCCTACACACCGAGCCCTCGATGATGCCAGGGCAACGGTCGATGTCTTGCATGGGATCTTTGATCGGCTTGGCTCCTTTGGTGTCACAACCCTTGAGGAACTCAAGACATTCAGCACTCGCATCACCTCTGCTCAAAGAGAGAAGAAACATCTTTCAGCGACCATCCCCCAAGCACCTGGTGTGTATATCTTTCGCGGTGCAAAGAATGAAGCTCTATATGTAGGAACTTCCAGAAATCTCAGAACACGAGTCCGTTCATACTTCACCGCTGCCGAAACACGCAAGCGAATCCACGAGATGATCGCTCTAACAACTCACGTAGACACCGTTGTGTGTGCCACCATTTTGGAGGCTCAAATCCGCGAGCTTCGCATGATCAACGAACATAAGCCGCATTACAACAAGCGATCTCGTTTTCAAGAGAAGGCCCTCTGGCTCAAGCTTCGCTATAAACCCATGGCCCGTTATTACGTTGTACAAGGAAGCACTTCAATCGCTGAACACGAAACATGGTGTGGTCCCTTTAGCGGACGCGATGAAGCGCAGTTAGCGATGGAGGCAATACACCATCACTACCTCGATGCCACAGCTTTTGATACCCGCGATATCCGTGACTTATCCGCTGGACTACGAGCGCGTATGGAGAAACTCAGCGAAGACGAATTCTACGAAGAGGCTGCGCGCGTACGCAACCAAATAGCATCAGTGACTCGTGGAATTTCACGAGGACATCACATCAAAGCCCTGGCCTCCCTACCTGAAATCGTTGTTGCTAAGCCTTCAACAACGCCAGGGTTATGGGAATTTTCATGCATTAGATTTGGACGACTTGCCGGTAGTGCGCTCTCGGCCGTCGGAATCGATTTCCATCACACTATCGAATCTTTACTGTTAACAGCAGAGGTAGTCACCGATGATGGATCGATCCTGCCAGCATCGAGTCATGAAGAAGTTGAAAAACTATTGGCCTACATAGATTCAGAAGGGGTACGAATTGTTTCCCTTATTGGGCAGTGGGCGTTGCCAGTTTTTGCGTCAACTGCGCCCATTGTTGTAGAAGAGCAGATGCACGCCCGCTATCAATAGCATCCTTGGCTTGCGCAACTCCCGTAGTCAATCGCTCGGTGACCGATTGATCCATATCGCCTCGGTATGCAGCAATTGCAGCGCCCGCATTGAGTAAAACAGCATCTCTCGGGGCACCATGTTCTCCAGCAAAAATCGCCAGGGTCACGCGCGCATTCTCGGCGGCATCTCCCCCAACGAGTGCACTGATCGGTGCATAGGAAATGCCGAAATCTATGGGATCGATTTTATCCGAGCGAATCTCTTCATGCCCGATAGCAAGAACAGAGGTCGTTGTAGCAAGAGTGATTTCATCAAGGCCGTCATCGCCACGAAATACAAATCCATCGACTCCGCGTTCTGAGAGAACTTCGGCCATTAAAAGATGCATTGCAGGATTTGCTACGCCGACTGCGGCAGCTTGAGGTCTCGCCGGATTTGCGAGTGGCCCTAAGATATTAAAAATCGTAGGTACACCTAACTCTTTCCTTGCAGGTGCGGCGTAACGCATTGCAGGATGGAATACAGGTGCAAAACAAAAACCAATACCTAGCTCTTTAAATGTCTGAGCTACTCCAGCGCCATCAAGAGTGATGACAACTCCCAAAGCCTCGAGCAAATCAGCGGACCCGCTTTTCGATGAAGCCGCACGGTTGCCGTGTTTCATTACCTTTGCGCCAGCTGCTGCTGCAACGATTGCTGACGTCGTGGAAATATTGATTGTGTGTGCGCCATCGCCGCCAGTTCCGACGGTATCGACGGCACGTTCTGAAATTGAGATAGGACCTGCGTGGCGATACATCTCCTCGATAAGAGCGCCTACTTCTTCGGCCGATTCACCTTTGAGTTTCAGCGCGAGCAAGAAAGTCTTTATCTCGTCATTGGAGGCTCGATCTTCAAGAATCTCCCTCATGGCCCATTGGGCTTGATCTTTTGAGAGATCCTGCAAACTTTCAAGGATGGAGAGATTTTGCGACCAAGAATGGCCAGGTGCACTCATCAGTTAAGGCGAAGGTCTTCTTAGACGATGGATGGCGCATGCGCGCGCAATAGAGTGGCAACGCGATCGGCCACGGTAAATGGGTCAATCGGGTGAACGATCACAGCATCAGCACGTGACCATGCCCCAAGCCATGCATCATCAGGGCGGGCTGTAATAAGTAGGACTGGAGGACACTGAAAAACTTCGTCCTTAAGCTGGCGCGACATTCCCATTCCGCCCTCGGGGGTTGCTTCTCCATCAACGATAAATAGGTCTGCGCTGCCCTTCTTATCCAGGAACATACGAAGGGCCTTGCCTGTGGCAAATTCCTTGATCTCGTGCTCGGGAAGGTCGGTGGAAACCCTGGTTCCTAGCGCGGCTTTAAGGCTTTCACGGACGCTGGAATCATCGGAATAAATCACGATTATGGGGCGATTACTGGACATGTCGGCAAGTGTAATCAAAGCCAGGCAATCTCGTCACCGCGCCACCTTAATACCGACGCAGTAAGTGACTCTTTTCACCCGCCCTAGGGCAGTAATTTCTTGGCAAGAGGGGGGCATATGGCGCGAAACGCACCCAAATACGGGAATAATCACCCCATGCCCAGCACAAGCGTCACATCATCCAAGATCAATAGACCCAACATTGTTGCCGTAGGCACAATCGTCTGGCTCTCTAGTGAGCTCATGTTCTTCGCCGCACTCTTTGCCATGTACTTCACCACGCGTGCGGTGCAAGGACCAGCGGTATGGCTTGCTTCAACCAAAATTCTTAACATTCCATTTGCTGCTGTGAACACGACAGTGCTTGTTCTGTCATCGGTCACATGTCAGTTCGGAGTTTTCGCCGCTGAGCGTTTGCAACCTCGCCGCACGGGCCCACTGTGGAAGTTCTCAAAATGGGGAATGCGTGAATGGTTCGCACTTACATTTCTTATGGGCTCTTTCTTCGTAGGCGGACAAATTTATGAATATGCAAATCTGGTTCAAGAGGGTTTAAGTCTTTCATCTCGCGCTTACGGATCAGTTTTCTACTTCGCTACAGGTTTCCACGGTTTGCACGTAACGGGCGGTTTAGTGGCATTCCTTCTTGTCATGGTGCGCGTGAGCAAGGCACGTGGGTTCACACATAAGCAAGCGACGACCGCAATTGTTGTTTCTTATTACTGGCACTTCGTTGATGTTGTATGGATTGCACTCTTTTCAGCTATTTACCTTATTAAGTAATCGGAAGGAACTCTAAAAAGTGAAGCGCCTCTCGCGTTACAGACGTCATCGCCTTGCCGGGCCAGTGCTCCTAGTTTTTGCACTCTTCATGATCGGCACAACATTCTCTGTTGCTAATGCGACAACTCACCAAAGCTCGGCATCAATGGCACGCTCTGGCGCCGTTGATGAAGGACGCCAAATATTTCTTAAAGGTTGTTCATCATGCCACGGTCTTAACGCTGAAGGTGGTGCAATTGCGCCATCACTCATCGGAGTTGGCGCTGCTGATGTGGACTTCCAAGTAGGAACTGGGCGTATGCCTATGGCCGATATGACGGTCCAGGCAATGCGAAAGAAGCCTGCTTACACTCCTGAGCAAGTGAGCGCTCTTGCCTCCTATGTTGCATCACTTTCTCCTGGTCCTGCGATTCCATCGCAAGATGTCATCAATTACGAACGTGATGGAAATACCGCACAAGGCGGAGAGCTATTTCGGACAAACTGCGCAATGTGTCACAACTTCGCAGGCCAAGGTGGCGCTCTAAGCCAAGGAAAATTTGCTCCATCTTTGATGCAGTCAGATCCCACCCAAATATATGAAGCAATGATTCTTGGGCCACAGTCCATGCCAGTTTTCTCCGACAAGATTCTTACCCCAGCTGAAAAGCTTTCAATTATTAAGTGGATCAAAGCTGCTCAAGGCGAACCCGCTCATGGTGGAGCATCTCTTGGTCGTGTTGGACCCGTTACAGAAGGTTTACTTATTTGGACTCTAGGACTCGGATTGCTTATTGGCATTGCGGTCTGGCTAGCAACGAAAGCGAGATAAGTCATGTCACACGAAATCGAGCCAATCTCTGATCCGGGTCTTCCCGATCACGTTCATCGCGCCGCGGATACCGATCCTGCAGCTGCAAAGACAGCGGAGCGTCAAGTTGCGATTCTCTTTCTGCTTAGCGCGTTAGGCACCGTGCTCTTCATCGCGGCTTATATTTACATTCCCACAACCAAGTTTATTTTCTTGCCCGTTATGGGAACAACGAATGCGCACGAACTCTTCCTCGGCCTGGGAATGGCGTTTTCGCTTCTCTTTATTGGTCTTGGAGCTGTGCATTGGGCGAAGACGCTGATGCCCGATGAAGAAGTTATCGCCGAGCGCCACGAATTTCGATCAGAGGAAGCAGATCGTGAAGATTTCGTAGCAACCGTAAAAGAACGTGCTGCAGCTGCTGGTCTTGGCCGACGTTCCCTAATCAAGCGAACTCTAGGAATTTCAGGCGGATTACTGGCACTCTCCCCCATCGTGTTACTTCGCGATTTAGGGCCGCTTCCAAAGAAACAATTGGAAACTACAAACTGGAAGACTGGAACGCGTCTCGTTACAGATCCCGGTAATCGCGCCATCAAGCCATCTGACTTAGAAGTTGGTGCTGTCGCTCAGGTTCTTCCAGAACTTACTCCTGGAGAAGAGCGCACACTCAACAACATTGGTAAGGACGCAGTCCTACTTATTCGTTTGCGCCCAGAGGATTTTGAACTTTCTCCAGAGCGACTCTCATGGACCTATCAAGGAATCATTGCCTTCTCTAAAATTTGTTCGCACATGGGCTGCGCTGTCGCGTTGTATGAACAGCAGACAAAGCATTTGCTTTGTCCATGCCATCAATCCACATTTGATGTTCCGCGCGCCGCCAAGGTCATCTTTGGGCCAGCTGCTCGCCCACTTCCACAGTTAGCTATTACCGTTGATGCGGAAGGCTTCCTTGTGGCACAGAAACCATTTACGGAACCTGTCGGACCTAGCTTCTGGGAGCGATCATCATGAGTGCTGCACAAGTCCCCAATAGCGTCGGTGGCAAAGTAGCCAACTACGTCGATGAGCGCACGGGCGCGGCAAAGTGGCTGAAGAAGAACCTCACGAAGGTCTTTCCTGATCACTGGTCTTTCATGCTCGGAGAAATAGCGCTCTACTCATTTATTATCTTGTTGCTTTCGGGGGTTTTCTTGACCTTCTGGTTTGATCCTTCACAGAGAGAAGTTCTCTACCAAGGAAGCTATCAACCCCTGAGCGGTCTCAAAATGTCGGCCGCTTATGTCTCCACGTTGCATATCTCATTTGAT
>CAIYBL010000187.1 GCA_903924485.1 uncultured Actinomycetes bacterium | reverse complement strand
GCAGATGTCATTAGGAATGATGTTCGCTGTTATCGCGCTTGCTCGCTGCAATTTCCATAAATTGGCTAGATCGCAAAATCACAAGAATGATAAGAGTGATTCCCACTGATACGGCTTGAAATCCCAAGCCCACAGCACAACCCATTGCGGCTGTGGCAAAAACGGTTGCCGCAGTAGTCACGCCCTGGCTTCCACCCTTGTTATTGGTGAAGATTAAGCCTGCGCCAAGAAAACCGATACCGGTAATGATCGCGTGCATTGCGCGAGTGGGATCACCGTATCTGGCATTAATATCGAGAATCGAGCCGATTGCAACAACCGAAGCTGAAGCACAGGCAACAAGTGCCATTGTGCGTGGCCCGGCAGATTTACCTGCGCGGTCGCGCTCCCATCCGATAATCGAGCCGAGAATTGCTGCAATTCCAGCGTCGAAGAAGACTTCTAGTTGCTGCCATAAGCCAATCGTGTGCAAAATTGCCATTGACGAAGTGTACTCTCGATTTATTGACGGGGGTGGAATTTGTTGGCATTTCTTGCAGTTGTCATAACTGGTTTCATCGTTGGCACGATCAACGGCATGGCAGGGGGTGCTTCCCTCATTTCATTTCCCGTCCTACTTGCATTAGGTCTCAATCCAGTGAGCGCAACTGTTACAAATGCCTTAGGTGTCACCAGCGCTAATTTGTTCGCAGTGAGAGCGAGTGATCACAGCGCTAAAGCACTCATTCGGCAATACAAATTTCATATTGCGCTTTCTGCGCTATTTGCCAGCTTCGGGGCGATCTTGCTATTGGCGCTGCCTTCAAGAGTCTTTGAAAATGTTGTGCCCTATCTTTTACTGGGAGCCACACTGACGATCTTGTTGCCTGCTAAAGCAAGATCAGGAATTAAACATAAAGTAACCGAATTTATCGCGATCGCCGCGAGTGGATTTTATTGTGGATACTTTGGCCCGGGGCAAGGTGTGATGGTTATAGCAACCCTTGCGAGAGACAAGAAGCGTGATCCAAATACGGTCAATGCAGTCAAAAATGTGATTGTTGGAGTGACCAGCATTGTTTCTAATGGAATTTATATTTTTAGCGGACGTGTTCATTGGCTCTTTGTCTTGGCGCTTTTCACTGGATCGAGTTTCGGTGGACACCTAGGTGGAAAGTGGGCAAATAGGATGCCGCGCATTTTCTATAAATCCTTGGTTTTCGCCGTAGGAATTATCGCAAGCGCCTGGCTCTTTACTCGCGGCTAAGTGAGATCCAGAATTCCTTCCTCCATTAAGACTTGCCGATAACGGAGGCGATCCTCATCTGAGACCTCGGCCCAGGCTCTGGCAGATGCCCTGACACCATGAGTCATAAATGAATTGATTTTCACTCGCACCGATGGATCAACGCGAAGGAGCCACTGCGCTGTTTTGCGTAACTGTTCATCTGAGTCATTCTCCCCAGGTATAAGAAGAAGTCTGACCTCATACAATTTTCCACGTGAGGCGAGAAACTTAATAGTTTCAAGAACAGCAGTGTTGGACTCAGACGTCAGAGCGATATGTCTTTCGTTATCGAGGACTTTAAGATCGAGCATCACTCCATCAGTAACGGGAAGAAGAATCTCCCACACATGTTTTTCTGCATTTCCGTTGCTGTCGATAAATGTGGTTAAGTGCTTTAAATCAGGAGCCGCTTTTATTGCAGCGAAGAGATCGAAAAGAAACTCATGTTGAACGGTTGCCTCTCCGCCAGAGACTGTAACTCCCGTGATGTAGGGGAGGGATTGGCGAATCTTCTCGAGAACATCATCCACGGAATAATCTTTTGCAAGCGGGGTTTTTAAGGGAATCGTCTGTGGGTTGTGGCAGGCAAGGCAATTGAAATTACAACCTTGCAAGAAGAGAACAAATCTATTTCCTGGGCCATCTACCCAAGAAAACTGGATGACGTCAGCTACTTGCGCGTGGTGAGCTCTCATGGCTCATGACCCGCTTCACTATTCGTTGATCAACATGGGAATCAGCGACGGATCCAGCGCCGAGATAGGTACTTCCATGTCGGGCACTTGGCATTTTCGCGAGGTCAGATTTGCGAACCAAATATCCCGTGATGCGGATGAAGTCGTTGCTGTCGAGGTTGAAAGTAAAATCGCGCATTCCGTCTTTAAAGGCACCGCGAATGACATCCACTACCGCTTGAGGATTCTTGATGGCGGTGTCATCAAAGGAAAGAACATCGCTAATGCCAGAGGCGAAAAGATGATGATGCCGACTAACGGTCTTCAAGTGATCAAATAACGGTGGCTCTGTTCCAATCGGAATTCGAGTGCCTGCAGTTACGCCCAGATCAAGGTCGATCCCCGATTGAGAGTGCAAGAACGCACGTCCGGCATTTCCTTCGCAATAAGGCATAGAGCGATTGGCCACCCAAGCAGCAATTGTGGAGGTCATGCGGTAGGCAAGATCATCTGCGTGGGAGGAATGTCCGTAAGTTTCAGCTGCGCCTTCGCGTTCCATCAGAATGTTTACAGCTTCGGCTAGCCCAAAGATTCCAAACATTGCTGAAAACTTATTGAGAGATAACAAGCCCTCTTGCACTAACCAGTGGGATGTGTAGAAATGTGATTCTTCAACTAAAAACTTTATGCGTGACTCCATGAGTTGGGCGGTAAGTTCGAGATAGTAGGGCAGTGTGGTTGCAAAGAATTCGTCAACTGCGCCTGCACGAGCAAGCACGGTTTCTTTGAGATTGATCCTTACCAGAGTGTGCGAACCGCCGCCTATCTTCAAGGAGTTGTAACAGCTGACAGCAGCGTAGTCATGGCCCAGATCTTGCTGCATCATTTCATCGTTAATGAAGTGTGGTTTTCCGCAAGCAAAGACGGTAGATACGGCATCGAGTAGATACTCATTGCTTGTCAATATTGGTTCAACTTTGAGTGAAATATTAGGTACAACCTGCAGTAGCTCACGCTCTAGCTTGAGGATTGTTTTTGCTACGCGGTTATATACGGGGCTGAGGTTAGTGTGAGCGAATGCATCAGGAAACATTCGATCGAGTGAAATCCAGAATCGCTTAAGTTTTGCGTACAACTCTTCATCACTTACGTGATCCACAAAGGGCAGCAACAGCGTATCTAAATCTCCAAAGTAGACCGGATAACCCGTGATCGAAGGTGTTTGGGAATACATGATCAAAAGAAATGCGAGGGCATCATCCAGATCCTTGGCAGGTGGCAGTTCGAGAAATGCTGAACCGTGCTTTAGCACTACGTCATAGTCAGGCAATAAATATCGTGGACGATAGGGCGCGTTACCTTCATACATATCGCAGATAATTCGCTTTTCCAGCGCCACCGAGCACTCGTCACTGACCGGGGGAGGATCAAGGAGGTTTTCGGCAAGGTTTGCCAAACCGGCCACTCTTTGTCGGTAGGTGTACTTGGGGTCTGTGATCATTGCTCGGATGTCATCAAGTGGAGTGAACATGTACGACATCTTAAGCGTCGGCAATCGTATGACGAGGGCTAGAGAGGTCATGGGAGCCCCTTGAGACACTCATTGAGGGCTACCACTTCTGGCGCGATCTCAATGCATGAGGCATTAGCCTCTGGGGATGTCTATGACTTCCAACTTTCAGATTTATGCAGCAATCGGAGATGACCAACTGGATTCTCTGGCGCCATTGCCCATCGGCGGACCTTCTCGAGAATCCTTGCGAGTAGCTCTTGTTCAAGATCTCTGGCATGGATCTGCCGAAGCGCAAATTCAATCGTTAGAAAATGCACTTGAGTTATGCGCGGAGTATCAACCCGATCTCATCGTGCTTCCCGAACTCACTCTGTATCCCTATGCGTGCTGGCAGCCAAATTCTTCTGATTCGCAATTTCATCCCGAGGACCTTATGAATGGCCCATCTTTTTCCTTTGCGAGCAAAATGGCGCGTCACACCAAATCCACAGTTGTAATTTCTCTTTATGAAAACCCGGACGATGAAAGTTCACTGGGATACAACACTGCGATAGCACTTTCCCCCGCGGGAGAACTCGTTATGCGGACGCGCAAAACACATCTCCCTCAAACCGATGGCTACTACGAGAATACCTATTTCTCCTGCGGCAATGATGGAACCCCTGCAGCAATTGTTGGTGAAGCTATAGTCGGTATTCCAACATGTTGGGACCAGTGGTTTCCTGAATTAGCACGGGCTTATGCACTCAATAGCGCAGACGTACTCATCTATCCCACCGCAATTGGTTCTGAACCCAACTTTCCGGAGTTCGATACAGCTCCGCTATGGAAGGCAACCATGGTGGCTCATGCAATAGCCAATGGATTATTTGTTGGCGCAGTGAATCGGATTGGTACAGAAGGCCCTAATACTTTTTACGGCTCATCCTTTATCGCCGACCCTTTTGGCCGAACACTTGTTGAGGCTGGCAGAGATGAGCAAGCGATCTTGATTGCCGATTGCGAACTGGATCAGCGAAGAGATTGGCTTACTCTTTTCCCATTCTTTAAGACAAGACGTCCTGAGATGTACACAACCCTCGCTCACGAGGAAGATGAAGCCCTTGAGGAAACTGGAGAAGATCTATGAGCACAACAGTCTTTACTAATGGTCAAATCTGGACTGGGGTCGAGGATCATTTACTCAGTGACGCGTTAGCTATCAAAGGCGAAACGATCGTGGCCCTTGGTGAGCAAGCATCAGAATTGCTTGCCTCGGCAGATACAGTGATTGACCTCAAAGGCGGAATGCTGATCCCTGCTTTTGGAGATGGTCATGCTCATCCACTTTTTGGTGGTTTGGAATCTATTGGACCACAGATTAAAGGCGCTCCTTCCATGGAAGTACTTTTGGAAACCGTTCGTGAATTTGCACAAGCTAACCCAGATAAAGAATGGATTGTTGGCGCTTCTTATGAATCATGGCATGCGCCCAATGGCGAGTTTGATGCTACCTGGCTTGATGCAGTTGTTTCTGATCGTCCCGTTGTATTGCGCGCCAATGATTACCACACGATTTGGTGCAACTCTAAAGCCCTTGAAATTGCCGGAGTTACAAAAGATACGCCACAGCCACCTCTTGGAATGATTGTTCATCGCCCAGATGGCACCCCAATGGGCACGATGCGCGAATGGGGCGCAGTTAATTTAATTATGGATCATCTTCCTGAAAATTCACGAACTGAATTTCGCGAAGGATTTCGCGTATCAACACAAACTCTTGCTGCATCAGGGATCACGTGGGTTCAAGATGCATGGATAGATCCCGGAATGCCTGAGTCATATTTGGACGCTCTTGCCAATAACTTGTTAGGCGTTCGCTACAACTTGGCACTTCGTGCAGATCCGTTTAATTGGCGCAACCAAATGGATTGGTTCGCCTCGGCTCGAGAAAGCATCGGAGTGCATAGCCACCTCACATGTAAAACAATTAAGTTCTTTGCAGATGGCGTAATCGAAGGCGGCACTGCCGCGCTCAAGAAGCCATATGTTGATGCGCCCGATTCAAAAGGAATGCCATGTTGGGATTGGCAAGAACTCAAAGAAGCAGTTGCTGCAGTTGATGCGATGGGATTCCAACCTCACATTCATGCCATCGGAGATGAAGCAATTCATGAAGCCCTCAATGCCATTGAGTATGCACGGTCGATAAACAACGAGAATTCACATTCACGACCCGTAATCACCCATGTACAACTAGTTGATCCTCTTGACCTACCTCGCTTTGCAAAACTTGGAGTAATCGCCAACTTTGAACCGCTGTGGGCATGTAATGATTCCCTTCAAAGTGAGCTCACCACGCCACGGCTTGGTCCAGATCGCGCGAAGTGGCAATATCCGATCAAAACCTTGCTCGAGGATGGCGCAGCTGTGTCATTTGGATCCGATTGGCCCGTCACCACGCAGCGCCCACTGGATTGCTTAACCATCGCCGTCACACGCGAGCACGCACTTGCCCAAGACCCAACGCCGTGGATTCCCGATCAACGAATCACTGTCGATCAAGCCCTGAGCGCCTATACAGCTGGTCCTGCCTACCAAGCGGGCGATGAAGACGTTCGCGGAACACTACAGAAAGGCTTTCAGGCTGACCTGGTCTGGCTTGATCGAGATATTCGTTCGATTGATCCTTCATTGATTCCTTCGGCGCGTGTACTTGGCACATGGTGCTTGGGTGAGAGAGTATTCACAGACTCACTTGCGGCGAATTAGAAGGCGGTAGCGAAATGGCTTTGGATTTATCGTTGCCTCCTGTGCACGATGATTCTCATGCTCCCGGTAAAACGAGTAAATGGTTGGCGTTGGCGCCGATGGCATTCCTCTCTCTTACCGTCGCTATTCCACTTGTCATCATCGCAGTTTATTCATTCCTGGCTCGACCAGAGATGGGCGCTGGTGTCGTATGGAAGTTTGATCCAACGCACTATGTGAAAATCTTCATTCAAGATCGATTGGATGGAACTCGCAGTTTTGACACGCGTTACTTAAAGGTCATCTGGAATTCCTTTTACTATTCAGGCATCACAACAATTGCAACGCTCGTTCTTTCCATTCCTGTCGCTTTGTGGATCGCTACTCGAGACCCACGCAAACGCGTACTATTAGTATTTCTCGTGACGTTGCCATTTTGGACAAGTATTCTCATTCGTACGTACGCAATTACGCAATTACTCGATGAAAAAGGAGTCCTAGGAAAGATAGCGACGACTCTCGGAATTACTTCTCATTTCCAAATTCTCTACACACCAACCGCAACGGTCATCGGGCTGATATACACATTTTTACCATTTATGATTTTGCCGATTTATGCATCGGCGGAACGTTTTGATTTCAGGTATGCAGAAGCAGGTTACGATTTAGGCGCGCGTAAGATGCAGGTGCTCTTTAAGATCGTTTTACCAACAATTGCCCCGGGAATCAT
>CAIYBL010000186.1 GCA_903924485.1 uncultured Actinomycetes bacterium | reverse complement strand
TTTTGATAAGGGTTACATCTCGCCATACTTCGTGACTGATTCAGATCGTATGGAAGTTGTTCTTGAAGATGCATACATCCTGATCGCTAACTCAAAGATCACAAATATCAAGGACCTTCTGCCAATTCTTGAAAAGGTAATGCAGTCAGGTAAGCCACTTGCAATCATCGCTGAAGATATTGAAGGCGAAGCACTTGCAACGTTGGTAGTAAACAAAATCCGCGGAACCTTCCGCTCTGCTGCGGTTAAGGCACCAGGTTTTGGAGACCGTCGTAAAGCAATGTTGCAAGATATTGCGATCCTTACTGGCGCAACTGTTGTTTCTGAAGAAGTTGGTCTGAAGCTAGATCAAGCTGGAATGGAACTTCTGGGACATGCTCGCAAGGTAGTAATGAGCAAGGACGAGACCACCATTGTTGAAGGCGGCGGAGACGCTGAGCAGATCAAGGGTCGCGTCACTCAAATTCGCGCCGAAATCGAAAATAGCGATTCGGATTACGACCGTGAGAAGTTGCAAGAGCGTTTGGCGAAGTTGGCTGGCGGAGTTGCAGTCATCAAGGCCGGTGCAGCTACAGAGGTAGAACTCAAAGAGCGCAAGCACCGCATTGAAGATGCAGTGCGCAATGCAAAGGCTGCTGTAGAAGAAGGTATCGTCGCCGGTGGTGGCGTTGCACTTTTGCAGGCATCAAAGATCGCATTCTCAAAGCTCAAGCTTGAAGGCGATGAAGCAACAGGCGCCAAGATTGTTGAGCTTTCTGTTGAAGCACCGCTAAAGCAGATTGCGATCAACGCTGGCCTTGAAGGCGGAGTTGTTGTTGAGAAAGTACGCCACCTTGAAGCTGGCTTCGGACTTAATGCAGCAACGGGCGAATACGTCGACATGATTAAGGCCGGAATTATTGATCCTGCCAAGGTCACTCGCTCTGCTTTGCAGAACGCTGCATCTATCGCAGCTCTCTTCATCACAACAGAGGCCGTTATCGCCGACAAGCCAGAGAAGAAGTCAGCAATGCCTGCTGGCCCTGGCGGCGGAGATATGGACTTCTAAAAAAGAAGTAGTTACGCGAGAAAGGACTCCCGATTACCTCGGGAGTCCTTTCTGCTTTACCCTTACCCCATGGCACTTTTTAAGAAATCCCCCGAAGCTAAGACTCCTCCTGCATTTGATGCTCTGGAGTTAGCTCGCGCTGCCGCTCTTGCCGATGCCGGAAATGCATCACTTGTTGGCGAATACATCTCTGTTGATTTTGATGAAGAAGAGCGCATCGCTAGTTATATGTTTGAAGCGTTCTTGCAGGGATACATGGGTTGGCGTTGGGTTGTCACGGTCGCGAAAATTGATGGTGATTCAGATGCAACAGTGTGCGATGTTGTTCTCTTGCCCGGACCTGATGCACTTCTTGCACCAGAATGGATTCCTTATATTGATCGGATTCAACCTGGTGATATTGGTGTTGGCGATATTTTGCCTTCTAACCCAGATGATGCGCGATTGGTTCCCGGATTTGCGGCGCTTCCAGGTGATGAAGATTTAGATGCGACACAATTATGGGAACTTGGATTAGGGCGCCCACGAGTGATGTCTATCGAGGGCCGCGATCAGGCGAGCAAGCGTTGGTACACGGGTGACCGCGGACCTGATTCTGCAATTGCAAAGATGGCACCTAAGCCCTGTGTTTCATGTGGGTTCTTTGTACCGATTTCAGGTTCGCTCCGAGGTTCATTCGGCGTCTGCGCAAATGCCATATCTCCAGAGGATGCACGCGTGGTCTCTGTTGATCATGGCTGCGGAGCGCACTCAGAGGCCACTCTTTAGCGTATTAATCCCACTTCACGATTACTGGTCTGTGAGATAAACTTTTCCCCTGCCCGCAACCGCGGCCTACACGAGTACTGAAAGATATTACGAAGGAGAGACCCCATGCCTAGTGGCCGCGTCAAATGGTTTAGCTTGGAAAAGGGTTTTGGTTTTATTGCATCCGACGAGGGTGAAGATGTTTATCTTGCTGCAACCTCACTTCCTGAAGGCGTGACAACGGTCAAGCCAGGCACCAAGTTGGAGTTCGGTGTTGCCGATGGTCGTCGTGGGCCACAAGCACTCTCTGTGCGCATCATCGATGCACCGCCATCATTGGTGGAGAACAATCACGTCAACGCGGATGATCTCGCAGCGATGATTGAAGACACCATTAAAATTTTGGACAAAGTTGGTAATGGTTTGCGTCACGGACGTAGACCTACTCCAGTTGAAACAGAGCGCCTTGGTAAAGTCTTGCGTGGAATTGCTGGCCAACTAGAAGCTTAGATGCCGCTTCGGCGTGCGCGCCTGATTGTGTATCTAATTCCCGTAACACCCAGAACGGCGCCCATGACGCATGTCCAAATTACTTTTGAATCAGCCGACATTGCGATGGCGATGATCCCGGCTATGAGCCATGCGATTGTTCCCAGGGCGATTAGGAGTACCACTGATCTCACATTTTGAGCCATAGACGGATAATAGTCCCTCATTGATTAATCGGGAGTAAGGTACTTAACGGAGGCTTATCGGTGCAGATTAAAGAAGATGGCAATTGGCGGGCTTTTCGACACCGCAATTTTCGTATTCTCTTTGCCGCTAATACTGTTTCAAATATCGGAACCTGGGGACAACGCATTGCCCAAGATTGGCTGACACTCCAACTTACTCACAACAGCGGAACGTATTTGGGCTTAGTGACCGCGCTTCAATTCACTCCCGTTCTTTTCTTCAGCCTTCATGGTGGCGCACTTGCCGATAGATTCGATAAGCGGAAAGTGTTAATTGGCACCAATATTGGTGGGGGACTTTCTGCTGGAATCCTTGGGTTATTGGTTGTCATACACCAGGTTCAGTTATGGCATGTTTTCGCCCTTGCATGCACGCTAGGAATCGCCAATGCTATTGATGCTCCTGTTCGGCAAGCATTTACGACCGAAGTTGTTGGACGCGCAGATGTTGCCAATGCGGTGAGTTTGAATTCGGCAAATTTCAATGGTGGACGATTAATTGGACCAGCAATCTCGGGAGCCTCAATCGCAGTATTTGGTACTGGTCCTTCGTTCTTACTCAACGCTTTTTCTTATCTTTTGGTCATAACTTCTTTAACCAATTTACGAAAGAGTGAGTTTCATATTCAGCCTAAAACCCGCTCTTCAGCAAGCATCCGCGAGGGGCTGCGCTACGTTAAAGCTAGGCCAGATATCTATGTAATTATGATGGTCGTTTTCTTTATGGCTACATTTGGAATGAATTTTCAGATATTTAATGCGCTCATGGCGACAAAAGTTTTCCATCGTGGCGCGGGATCCTTCGGGCTCCTCGGAACCTTTCTTGCAATCGGCTCACTCAGTGGATCACTAACGTCGGCCAGGATGGAACGGTTTAGAAAACCGATGTTTGTGGTTTATGGCGCAATTGTTTTTGGATTCTGCGAATTAGCATTGGTCTTCATGCCCACGTACGAGGCTTACTCACTGGCCCTACCTTTTTGTGGTTTTGCAGCACTCACAACTCTCATTACAGCTAATTCCCTGGTGCAGATCAACACTGATCCCGTGCTTCGTGGACGAGTCATGGGAATTTATCTTTTAGTCTTTTTGGGTGGGACTCCAATTGGATCACCGCTTATCGGCTACATGGCCGAGAAGGTGGGAGTCCGACAAACAGTCGGCGCATGTGCAAGCATTACGATTCTTGCCGCGATATTTGTTTGGACCCGCTACCGAAACCGCGTCGGCGTCCCGAAGGACTTTTCAATCGATGTTGTACTACCGCCCACTTACGACAATAAGGGCTAGTAAACCAAAGAGCGTAATCAGCGTGACGATGCGTCGAGTCTTGGCGTTCACTTGCTGGCCTCCAGTGCTCGCGATTGCGTAGGAATAGCAATAATCGTACCTAAAGCAATCACAATTAACACTGGAACCATCAAGTAAGCGCGAGAAATACCTAGATGATCTCCAAACACGCCTAGCAAAAATGGTGCTGCCGCAATGGCGATACCAGCAGCTAGTGAACTTCTTCCCACTGCAAGTTCTGGTCGTCCATCACTGAGTTGAATCAATCGAGTTGAGGAGAGAGCAAATTGCATCGAGACTCCGGCGCCAACCATTAGCAGGGTGAGCAAAGAGAGCCACATGATGTGCGAAAACCAAAAAATACCGAAACCAACGAATTGAAACGTAAGAACCGATTTTAGTTTTGAGTCCAAGTTCAGACGTCTTAGCAATGTCGGACCAAACCATCTTCCAATTGCCATACCGATACCGAAAGCCAACATGCTCAAAGTGGAGATTGCTGCGCTTGATCCGACTCGATCTCTCACCAGAGCTGCAGCCCAAAAAGTCGTGGCAAATTCTGTAGAAATGCATGCGATAAATCCAATCCATGCAATCCAGAATTTCGTACTCAGTGCGCCACGCTCTGGACCATTTGCTGGCGGGACATGTTCCTTAGATATATGCGGGCGTGCGTATAAGTAAAGCAGGAAGGCCAAAGGGACTACTGATAAAAGCCCAAGGCGCCAACTCATTGAAGTGCTTGCAATGGCTCCGACAGAAAGTGTTCCGATTATGTATCCAGCAGAGGCAATTCCACTTGATTGAGAGATTGCTGCCGTTGCATCTTTTGGATAGTGGCCAGACAGTTGTGTCACCATTGTGTTTATTACTGTGGAAACTCCAAAGCCACCAAGAAGTGTTGCCAATAAAGTCAGGCTAACTGGCGGACAAAAAACAAACATCAAAACTCCAGCAGCGAATAATGCAAAGCCCAACCACGAAGCTGCGGCTCGCCCAAATTTATGGACTATGTGAGGAGTCATAAATCCGGCGAGGATTGCAGCAACCCCCATTGCGGTACCGTGTAGGCCCGCGACCGTTAAAGAAGTGTGTTGTTCTGCGCGAAGTAGTGGCTGTGCAGGGCCGAATCCACCAAGGTAGATATTGATGATCGCCAACTGCAATGACACAGTCCAAAAGACGCGATCACGTTTTAGAGTCATAGACGGGATTTATGAGCGCTTAAAGAGCGCTGACAACGTATTCGATGGAAGCGGTCAACGCATCGATGTCGCTTGGTTCAACGGCAGGAAACATTCCCACGCGAAGTTGGTTCTTTCCGAGTTTGCGATATGGCTCGGTATCGACAATTCCATTGGCGCGAAGGACAGCGGCAATCTTGGTTGCATCGATACTGTCGTCGAAGTTGATTGTGCCAACCACATTGGATCGCATTGATGGGTCACTAACAAAAGGGGTTGTGTAAGAAGTTCGTTCCGCCCAACCGTAAAGCCGTGAAGCAGAATCAGCGCTACGTCCGGCTGCAAAACTCATTCCGCCGTTCTTGTTCATCCATTCGATCTGGTCTGCGAGCAGAATCAGCGTTCCAACGGCTGGTGTGTTGTAAGTCTGATCTAGGCGACTATTTTCAATTGCCGTTGTCAGATCAAAAAAGGCAGGAACCCAACGTCCGCTAGTTTTAATTTTTTCTACTCGTGCAATTGCGGCTGGACTCATTAGCGCCAACCACAAACCACCGTCGGATGCGAAAGACTTTTGTGGGGCAAAGTAATAAGTATCAAATTCCTTTGCGTCTACCGTCAGGCCACCAGCCGCACTTGTTGCATCAACAAGTACCAGTGCGCCTTCTGTCCCAGCAGGACGCTTGATTGTCATGGAAACGCCCGTGCTAGTTTCGTTATGGGTTAGTGCATAAACATCAATGCCATCTTCGGCATGAGCTTGTGGATGAGTGCCAGGTTCAGACTTGATGACCGTTGGCTCGCCTAAGAAAGGTGCATCTTTTGCTGCGGTCGCAAACTTGGATGAAAATTCTCCGAAAACTAAATGCTGTGAGCGCGATTCAATCAGCCCGAATGTAGCGATATCCCAGAACGCGGTTGATCCACCATTCCCGATAACAACTTCATACCCTTCGGGCAAATCAAAGAGGGATTCAAGCCCTGACTTAACGCGATGAACAACGTTCTTGACGGGCTTTTGACGATGGGATGTTCCCATTATTGATGCGCCACTTGCCGCAAGTGCCTCGAGGGCTGATGGGCGAATTTTGGATGGGCCACAACCAAAGCGACCATCGACGGGCTTGAGATTATTTGGGATCGTAATGTCTGTGCTCACGGGCAGAGCCTACGGGTAGTAGCGGCTCAACTCCCACTCGCCTTCTTTCTCCCCCCCTTGGCCATACGTGCGTGCTCGTTCATATCGAAGACGATCGTGCAATCGTGAATATCGGCCCTGCCAGAATTCAATTTCGGTAGGCATCACTCGATAACCACCCCATTGAGGCGGGGTGGGAACAACCGAACCTTCGGGCCATTTTTCAGCAGCCGATTTCCACCGCTCTTCTAATTCTGCACGCGATTCCAGAGGGGCAGATTGTCGACTAGCCCACGCGCCAATTTGAGAGTTCCATGGCCGACTGGCGAAATACTCTTCTGTTTCACTTCGTGAGATTTGTTGCGCGGTTCCGTTGATAATTACTTGTCGCTCCTGCGCATACCAAGGAAAAAGAAGTGTGACTTGTGGTTGGGAGTGGATGGCCAACCCTTTGCGAGATGAGTAGCTCGTGAAAAAAGTAAAGCCGTGCTGGGAGACATCTTTAAGCAATACAGTGCGCGATGAAAGATGGCCCTCGTGGTCTGCAGTTGTTAGAACCATCGCGTTGGCCTCGATGATCAAAGGGCTCTGGTGGGCCTCGTGGAGCCAATTAGCAAAGGCAACAAAGGGATCGGCCGGAAGTGTTTCCATGCCCTCGTGCCCATAGGAGCGGCGCATCGCGGATATTTCGGCGCTAGTGAGTTTCTTTTCCATACCTGTATCTAACGTCACTTTGGGAAAGTTGGCACCTTGCGCGTAAATGAGCGTTAGCAGTGGCAGGGTTGGTCTCAACCACCCCTGGCTAGGGGGCAGAATTAGCCTTATTAGCGCTCGCAACTATGTGGGGCTATGGAAAACGGTAGAGGGGCAACAAATGACTGACGATTTTAAGCCAGGTCTTGAAGGTGTCATTGCATTTGAATCGGAGATTGCCGAGCCGGATAAGGAAGGCAGCGCCCTTCGCTACCGCGGCGTCGATATTGAAGAACTTGTTGGCCGAGTCTCATTTGGAAATGTCTGGGGACTTCTCGTCGAGGACGAATTTAATCCAGGTTTACCTAATGCTGAAAAGTTTCCGCTACCAGTTCACTCAGGCGATGTACGTGTAGATGTGCAAGCAGCCATTTCTATGTTGGCACCAGCGTGGGGCTTCAAGCCACTTCTTGATATTTCAGATGAAGAAGCGCGCAGCAATCTTGCTCGTGCTTCAGTCATGGTTCTTTCATATTTGTCTCAGGCGGCGCGCGGTCAAGTTGTTCCACCAGTACCTGAATCTGAAATTGATAAGGCTCACACCGTTGTTGAGCGGATGATGATTCGTTGGCGCGGAGAACCTGACCCACTTCATGTCCGTGCCATTGATGCATATTTCGTATCCGCCGCGGAGCACGGAATGAACGCCTCAACATTTACTGCTCGAGTAATCGCATCAACAGGTGCTGATGTTGCCGCAGCGCTTTCTGGTGCAATCGGTGCAATGTCTGGCCCACTACATGGCGGTGCTCCATCGCGCGTACTTCACATGCTCGAAGAAGTTGAGAAGACGGGCGATGCCCTGGCTTACGTAAAAGGAATTATGGATCGCGGCGAACGTTTGATGGGCTTCGGCCACCGTGTCTATCGCGCAGAAGACCCACGCGCGCGCACTTTGCGTCGCACAGCAAAAGAACTCGGTGCGCCTCGTTATGAAGTGGCGCTTGCCCTAGAAAAAGCTGCACTTGCTGAATTGCATGCACGTCACCCAGAGCGAGTTCTCGAAACCAATGTGGAATTTTGGGCAGCAATCGTTTTAGATTTTGCAGAAGTTCCAGCGCACCTTTTTACGTCAATGTTTACTGCTGCGCGCACTGCAGGGTGGAGTGCGCACATTCTTGAGCAGAAGCGAACTGGCAAATTGGTCCGACCATCTGCGAGATACATCGGAAAGGGTCCACGTGCTGCCGAGGCAGTTGATGGATGGGATTCAACAGTCGTTCAGCTTCATTCCTAAAAGAGCCTCAAAAAGGACCGACCTGCTTGTGTAATTACTGCAACGATCAAGGCTTCATAACGATCGGGTAAAGAAAAGCCAAAGGGTGGTTCTTGGCTTGACCTTGCCTATTTACACCATGAAAATGAGCCTGCTGACACCCCTCGTGCAGCAATTCAATCCATGGAGGATTTAATGAATCGTAAGCGTCTCGGCTTGCTTGGCGTAATTGCCAGCGCCGCTCTCGCAATATCAGCAACCGTGGTTCCTGCCGCGCACGCTGCAAGTGAAATTCTTATCTGGGCGGACGAAACACGCGGACCCCATCTAACAACTCTTTTTGCCGCTAACCCAA
>CAIYBL010000185.1 GCA_903924485.1 uncultured Actinomycetes bacterium | reverse complement strand
TTCTTCTTGTTCTTTCCTTCGCCCAAGAATATCTCTTGCATATGACCCGGCAACGCAGCAGAAGAATCCACTTGCATCCGCTCAAAACCACAAGCCATGCATCGCTTATGGAAAGGCTTGTATCCGCACTTGGGACATCCTTTGGCTTCAAATTCTTCAGTATCCCGAATCTTCTTGTCTAGCTTATCTCCATCATTCAGCTTTTCCAACCCGTTGAAGTAAATCTCAGAAAAGTCTTCAAAGAAACGAACAATGTTCCCAGAGAAGTCCAGCAGATAGCAGTCCTTCTTACCTTCATCAGACCGCAGTCCACGGCCCCACATCTGGATTGCGGTGGACAGTGACTTACGCAAAGGGCGCGCATCGCAGATACAACCCACATCAGGTACGTCAAACCCTTTCGCCAAAGCTTCAACGCTGATCAGTATCCGCAGAGTGGTGTCCTTCTTGCGATACTCATTGAGCAGAACTTCTCTCTCCGCAGCAGTCGTCTCGCTGGTAAATACAGCAGCCCAGACCCCGGCATTGATGAATTGCTTTGCCATCTCTTCGCAGTGCTTGATCGTCGCACCGAAAATAATCGTTTTGCGGTTCTCTGCGAAACGTTGCCAATCATTGATGACATCACCGACAATTTTTAACTCGCGCTCCTCTGCCGCTTTGTCAGTCCACTCTCCACCAGAAGTAGCTGCACCCTGCATGTCGGGCTTGTGGCAGGAGAAAATACGCATAGGGACAAGCACACCTGTCTGCGTCAACTCATGCATGGTGGTGGCATTGATCAGGTTGGTGAATATCTTCCCCAGACCCACAGTGAAAGGAGTAGCAGACAGACCGACTACAGCAGCACCAGTGGTCTGTGCAAACTCCGTCCACGCCTTGTAGGTCGTATGCGCTTCATCAACCACTAGCACATCCAGTTGAGGCCAGAACTCTCTCTTGGCAATCGTCTGAACAGAAGCTATCTGAAGAAGCATGTCAGGGCGGCGTTTCCAATGCTTTGCCTGAATGATTCCGTGATCGTAGATACCGTACTTGTCGGCTACTTCAGATGTCTGATTGATCAGCGTAGTGCGGTCACAGAGGAATACAGCACGTTTACCGCGCTGCATTGCCTCGTAACACACCCGTAGACCCAAGTAAGTCTTGCCAGCCCCGGTAGGAGCCATAATCACTTGGTTCTTGTGCCCCTCACGAAACCCCTGTCGCAGAGCATTGTGTGCATCTGTTTGGAAGGGTCTAGCTGTTGGGAAGGTCGATCCATCATCATGCCTCGTAGGCACTAGGTTAGTAGTCATTTTTTGCTCTTTGCCTTTTCAAGTTCTTTCTGCAATTGTTTGATCATTTTGACGCACTCGTTACGTTCACCCATCAGACCGCGAAACCTGATCTCCAACTGGGAATTGCGCAAGGTAAGACGCTCAATTTCAGCATAAGCAACCTTCAACGGTTCGTCAGCTTCCAACAGCTTATGCATCATCTCAATATCAGCCTGATGAGACAATTCCAGTGCCTTCAATTCCTGTTCATCTGGGCCTACATCGTTGATATCAAAGATTTTTATCGTCTTTTCAAAGTCAACATCTGTAATGGATACAACAGGTGCTGAGTTTTCGTCACTTGTAATCGTTTCACTTTCCAGACCTTCTTTCTTTTTTGCGTTGTATTTAGCCTTGGATGCCAACTGTTTTTTCTTGGCTTCTGGCTTCCGCATGGTGGCAATAAAGGGTCTGGATACATCACATATTTTTGCAAGTTCATTGTCATTCTTATCCTTTGTCAAAGGATGAGCCAAAGCTTCCAAAACAACGTTTCTTTTGTCCTCGTTGGTGCGAGGCTTGCCGTGTTTCCCGTTCATGCCAAATGACAAAACTTGCGCTTCTTGCTGCGTACCGGGCTTGTAAACAATTTCGATTTCCTTGATGCCCAGTATCTTGTAAGCGTGATAGCGATGGAATCCATCTACCAGCCAATGCGTAGAACCATCAAACACAGTGAACATCATAGGGAAGATATCTCCCTCTTTCATGCTTTCCAAATAAGAATAAACAGTCGGTTGATCGATAACTTTTCGGCCTTGTGTGCCGCCATCAATCCTGATTTCGTTCAGGGTAACTTGTCTCATGTCGTCTCCAATTAATCAAAAAGGTCTGGTCGAAGGTCTTTAGCTTTAACTAACTTCTGCGTAGCCTTCTCTATTTTTTTTGCCAACTGCGGTGATGGCTTTCGTGCCTTGCGTATCAACAGACTCAACCAAGTCGGAGTGATACCCAAGTGTTCTGCCATCTCCTTCTTCGCCCCGTAAGGCTCACCTCTAAAGTACTCTCGTAGCTGCATAAATTACCTTTCTAGTTTGCAACGGAAATGATTCTAACACAGCCCCAAACTTTGTGTTATATTCTCATCACGGTCATTTGACCGGCTATATGTCCTACGGGACGAGGAGAACACATGAGTTTCATCGTAGAAGACAATGGTGGCAACTTTGAGCGTTGCCCACCCGGACTGCATTTGGCTCGGTGCTATCGCATCGTTGACCTTGGTACTCAACAGTCTGAGTACATGGGTCAAGTCAAGCATCTGCGCAAGATCATGGTCGCTTGGGAAATTCGCGGCGGGGATGATCAGGGCGTTAACATCCTGATGAATGATGGTCGTCCGTTCTCTATCTTCAAGAACTACACACTCTCTTGGTCAGAGAAGGCAAACCTTCGCATCGATCTGCAAGCTTGGCGCGGGAAAGCATTCAGTGAGGAAGAGTTGCGCCGGTTCGATCTGAA
>CAIYBL010000184.1 GCA_903924485.1 uncultured Actinomycetes bacterium | reverse complement strand
TTGTTGACGCAATCTGCGGTGAGGGCTTCCAGTGGGAATTGGACTCTCACAGTAAAAGGAATTCCTGCAGGAGTATGGAATGGATCAGTTGTCTTCAAGGATGTCTCAGGGACCCATGCAAAGAGTTCGGCTCCGATTGAGATAACAATGACGCAGGGACCAATTCCAACACCAAAACCCACGCCATCCACAACGCCCAAGCCAACGAGTTCGCCTGCCCCCGCTGTTGATTCTTGCAAAAACCAAATTAGGAACTAACTGCGCTCTTATCTTCAAAGACTGCAGCAAGGGCAGCACGTTCTCTCGCAACAATCGCCATGTATTCATCCATCGAGTGCTGTTTTTGCTTCTTGTTCCACCCAAGTATTGGCGTGATGATCTCTGCAATCTGTGCTACTAAGAGTTCCGCATTTTCGGGAGCCTCAAAAGTTAAACGGGTTCTCCTGGAAATAACATCATCTACGCTACGCGCACCTTCATGGCTCACCGCGTAATAAATCTCTGCCTTGATATACGGAAAACTTGGATGCAATTTCTCCGCTAGAGAAGGATCATCGACAATCAACTCCAGTAATTCGCTGATAAGTGAGCCATACCGATTCAGTAAATGCTCAATGGTTGCCGCACCCAATCCAGATTCGCTTTGGAGCGTCGGGATCTGCTGCATGAGCGCCGTGTACCCATCTGCGCCAACAATCGGCAACTTGTCCGTAACAGAATTGGGGACCGATCGCTTTAATTCTTTTGATGCGATATCAACGGCATCTGTAGCCATAATTCGATACGTCGTATATTTTCCGCCCGCAATGCTGACAAAACCTGGTGTGGGGCGATCGACTGTATGTTCGCGCGATAGCTTAGATGTTGATGCACCGGCTTTCCTCGATACCAAAGGTCGAAGCCCGGCATATACGCCAATGATTTCTGATTCACGAATTTTAGGCTGCAAGACGCGGTTGGCCTGATTGAGAATGTATTCAACATCCTCTCGGCCTGCTAAAGGCTCGCTGCGGTCGCCTATGTATTCGGTATCGGTTGTGCCAACAATCCACTCGTTATTCCATGGGATAACAAAAAGGACCGAGGTCGGAGTCTTTAGAATGATTCCCGACTGAGAGTTGATTGCCGATTTCGGCAAAACAATATGGACGCCTTTACTCATTCGAACTTCATATCCTGCTTTTAATCCAAACTTTTCATGAAGCTCATCACTCCAAATTCCTGCGCACATAATGGTGACAGATGCAGAAATATTAATCTCATTACCCGTTTCAATATCGGTGACAGTTGCGCCAACGACTCTCTTGCCTTCTCTAAGTAAGGACTGGCAACGAACCCGAGTTGCTATCACTGCCCCATGACGAGCGGCAGTTCTGGCCACCATCATTGTGTGGCGAGCATCGTCAACTTGCGCATCGAAATACTTGATGGCGCCGGTAACGATGTCAGGTCGAAGAGAAGGCGCAATCGCCGCAATACTTCTTTGGCTAATGTGTTTATGCCAAGGAAGAGCACGATTAAAGCCTCGCAGAACATCATAAAGTGCAAGACCCGCGCCTACATAGGTACGATCCTTAATCTTTTCGTGAAGTGGATAAAGAAAAGCAACCGGTTTAACTAGATGCGGAGCGAGGGAGGTAACAAGTGCTTCGCGTTCTTGGAGCGCTTCACGAACTAATTTAAAGTTGTACTGCTCGAGATATCTAAGTCCCCCATGAATAAGCTTGCTGGATCTACTAGAAGTTCCGCTGGCAATATCGTTGGCTTCAATAAGTGCCACTCGCAATCCCCGAGACGCGCCATCCAGGGCTGTACCAACTCCAGTGACGCCGCCGCCAATTACCAGGACATCGAAATTTTGAGTGGCAAGGGCTTGGAGCGCGTTTTCTCGCTGGTGTGGATCTAAGCGCGAATTAAACATCTTCTCCCATTTTCTACTACCTGCCCATTAGGGTAAGAGTAACAGGAGGAGATATATGTCGGCCTACATCGGAAGTCTTGACCAAGGAACAAGCAGTACGCGCTTTATTATCTTTGATCACGACGGAAATATTGTGGCAAGTGCCCAAGCAGAGCACGATCAAATCCTTCCAGAGGCAGGTTGGGTAGAACACGATGCTTCTCAGATTTGGCAGCGGTGCCAGGAAGTTATGCTCAAAGCTCTTGCAAATGCAGGGATAGCGGCAGCAGAACTCGGTGCAATTGGCATCACAAATCAGCGTGAAACAACCGTGATCTGGGATTCAACGACGGGGGCTCCACTTCACAACGCAATCGTCTGGCAGGACATGCGCACGGCAGATTACTGCTCATCCTTCTCCCCCGAAATGCAAGACCTCCTGCGTCACAGAACGGGGTTGCCCATCGCCCCGTACTTTTCTGCAAGCAAAATCGCATGGATGATCACTCATATACCCGAAATCGCCTCGGTTATAGCAGCAGGAAATGCAATGTGCGGAACTGTCGACTCTTGGATTTTATGGAATTTATCGGGCGCGACTAACGGCGGAGTACATCTCACCGACGTCAGCAATGCATCCCGAACTCTTTTGATGAATCTGGAAACAATGGAGTGGGATGACGAGCTTCTTGGCATATTTGGCGTGCCTCGTGAAATATTGCCAGAAATCCGTTCTTCTTCCGAAATTTATGCTCACACGAAATCCGATGGATTTCTTGGAGCGCAGATTCCAATTGCGGCAATCTTGGGAGATCAACAAGCGGCAATGGTTGGACAAGTGTGTTTTGATGTCGGTGATTCTAAGACCACTTACGGCACAGGAAACTTCGCACTCATCAACACTGGCCATGAAATTGTTCGATCCCACAACGGACTTCTTTCCACGGTTTTGTATCAATTTGGAGAAGGTCGCGTTACTTATGCTCTGGAGGGTTCGGTTGCTGTCACAGGATCGGCAGTGCAATGGCTACGTGATCAATTAGGAATAATTCAATCAGCCAGTGAAGTTGAAACCTTGGCTGCCAGCGTTGAAACCACCGGCGGCGTCTATTTTGTCCCCGCCTTTTCTGGGCTCTTTGCACCTTATTGGCGAAGCGATGCTCGTGGTGTGATCGTCGGGTTGACTCGTGCATCGACTAAAGCCCACATTGCCAGAGCAACACTTGAAGCAATCTGCTACCAAACTAAAGAGATCATTGATGCGATGGTTGCTGACAGCGGGGTGGCCCTCACATATATGCGCGTCGATGGTGGAATCACTGCCAACGATTTATGTATGCAACTCCAAGCCGACATTATGGGAATCAACGTCAAACGTCCCCGGATCATAGAAACCACAGCCATGGGGGCAGCGTATGCAGCAGGGTTAGCTGTTGGTTTTTGGAGCAACATTGACGAACTCAAAAATCAGTGGAAGGTGACGAAAGAGTGGACGCCTTCGACTGATCTCTCTTCCCGCCAATCTGGATTTCGTGGCTGGAAAAAGGCAATTGAACGCACACTTAACTGGGTAGAGTAAGTGCACCATGAATGAGCCTCTGAAATTGTCCAATGACATCATCCGCAATAACAGAACGATGTCTGACGGGCGGACAATTCGATATTACGACACTCAGGGACAAGATCGAACTGCGATGGACCAACGCCCCCAGGAAGATCAGCCAGGTATTGGAGAGTTACGCCTCGATAGCCTTGTTAATGAATGGGTTGCGATTGCTCCACACCGTCAAGGTCGCGTTTTCTTGCCACCAAAAGAGCTGTGTCCACTATGCCCAACAGTTGGTGACCTCCTCACTGAAATTCCTGATTCCACGTACGAAGTAGTTGTATTCGATAACCGCGCACCTTCCTTACGCGCACCCGATAATGGATGGGAACTTCCCGATCGCGTGGGCCCGCAAACGCCAAATGCTCCTGCCGCTGGAAAATGTGAAGTCGTCTGCTTTACCTCTGAGCACGGAAACTCTTTCGCTGATCTTTCCGAACACCAAGTCAGAACTGTTTTAGAGGCTTGGCGCGATCGCACTCGTGAACTTTCACAATTGGATTTTATTGAACAAATCTTTCCCTTTGAAAATCGTGGCGAAGAAGTGGGCGTCACTCTTTCGCATCCCCATGGTCAGATCTATGCCTATTCTTTTTTGCCATCACGGGTTGAGCGAATGTTGGCCGCAGCACGCAAATATATGGAGGAAACGGGAAGAGTACTTTTTGATGATCTCCTCGCGCGAGAAATCAAAGACGAAGTTCGCATTATCGCGCAAAATGATCATTGGATAGCCTTCACGCCCTTTGCAGCTCGATATCCCTTTGAAATTCATGTGGCTCCGCGCGTTCCTGTTGCCGACATGACTGAATTGTCACCGCAGGCATGCCATGCCTTTGCTCCTGTCGCGTTGGAAGTCCTTAAAAGACTTGATGGAGTCTTCGGTATACAGATGGCATACATCGCAGCTTGGCATCAAGCCCCTGTACGACAAGGACGCGATCTCTTGCGACTCCATTGGCAAATAACATGCATACGTCGCGCGCCAGGTAAATTAAAATATCTGGCTGGATCTGAATCTGCAATGGGCGCTTTTATTATGGATATGCACCCAGAGCAATCAGCTCAGCAACTTCGCGATGTTGTACTCGAGGCTTAAGACAAAACCCCCTAAATATTGAAAGTGCTAGATGACTGGAAGTACTTTGAGTACTTCTACTCCGCCTATATCACCGAGAATATTGAGTAGATCCGTTGGATCACTTCCTGGGATTGCAACTGTAATGTCGTCATAGCCACGACCATCTTCACTCTTCATGACAACGAGTCCACGAATATCTCCCCCAGCAAATCCAATTGCCGAGGCAACCGCACCGAGTGATCCGGGTCTATCAGGAAGGGAGACATGCAATCTAAAGAGCGCCATATCTCACCTTATCCTGATCGATTCGAATGTTACATTGTCGTGATATTAGTTTGATGGTGCAGATCCTAAAGTCACCTTGAACACCTTTGTCGTTCCATCTACCAGTGTTACCCCCACAGAAGTTACAGCTCCAGGGGCGTAAGAGCGAATACGAACTATCGCACTCACCTGATCTGGGATTCGAACTCCATCGATCGTTGTAATGACCGCACCTGCTGGAATACCAGCCTGATCAGCGCCTTCACCTGGACTGAGCCTAAGAATCTTTGCACCAAAGCCAGTAAAGGTGGTGTCAAAGAAAACACCCAAGACTGGTCGGGTTGATGTTCCAGTATTAATGATTTCCAAAGCGATTCTCTTAGCTTCATTAATGGGAATGGAGAACCCAAGGCCAATGCTTCCACTTTGTCCACCTGATGTCAGCGTCGCAATAGCGGAGTTCACGCCGACAATGCGACCTTGCGCATCAAGGAGTGCGCCGCCTGAGTTGCCTGGATTAATAGCAGCATCTGTTTGAATTGCATCAATATAAGACTCGGCTCCAACGCTTCCTGTTGTTACGGGGCGATTAAGAGCTGAAACAATTCCGCTTGTTACCGTACTGGCAAGCCCCAGCGGCGAACCAATTGCAACAACAGGATCGCCAATACTCAACTGGGAAGAATCACCAAACTGAATAACGGGTAAATTTCCTGTTTGAACTTTAACAACCGCGAGGTCGTATGTCGTATCGCGACCAACAATTGTCGCGACAGCCAAATTGCCATTATTGAATTCAACGGTGATGGTGCCACCTGCAGCAGCGCTCTCAACCACGTGATTATTTGTCAAAATATAACTAGAAGTTGCATTGGTTCGAATAATTGATCCTGAGCCTGTTCCGGAACCAGTTGCAGTAACAACATTGATTGAAACCACACTTGGAGTCACCGCGGCAGCGATTGCTTTCACGCTAATTCCGCCCGTTCCTAAATCTACAAGCGAGCGCGACTTTGTACACACGCCATTGACTGCTAAAAACATTGCCTGTGTCTTGTTATCAACGCAAGCCTTAACGGCGGCAACAGGGGGTGTAACAGCAGTTGCAATTCCGCCAGCAAGGGTGGCCCCAAGAATGAATGCAACGCCCACTTTGAGTCCAGTGGAACGAGCAAACTTATTTTTCATAGAAGTCAATGATGCATGCACGATTGATTGACCTTTCATAGAGGAGCTGAGGCTGAGGCTATAGCTAGAAACTAGGAATGCAACCCTGATTGCCTGAAAGTTTCCCAAGAAAATCAATTATTGCATTACTTATACGAGAACCACCCACGACCCACTGATTGCGACCTTGATGGAAGAAAGAGGAGTGTTTGTGGGCCCCCCAAGCACGGCCGCTGAGTTAAACGGGTCATATGCGGCGCCATGGCATGGGCAGATGAGCGCTTTATCAGGGGGTGAGTACGAAACCGTACAGCCTTGGTGTGTACATACTTCTGAATAGGCAAAGACGCCGTTCTTGGTACGAAAGACGATTGCTGGTTGACCATCTGCGTTAACAAATTCATGGGTTTGACCAACAGCTAGATCAGCCAATTTGATGAGTTGCTTAGCGCTGGAGGAGCCACCCGCAGTAGGCGCCGCAGTTGTGCTTTTTTGTGCAACACGGCCTAACAACATTGCTGCTATCGCGGCAACTCCAACAGCGCCCACTCGAATTGCTCCGCGTCGATCAAGTGAGACATCAATCTTGCGTCGTTTTCCGACAAGAGTAAGAAAATACGCCAGCCACAGAACAGCGTAGGCAGTATCGCTACCTAGGAAATATGGCTTCACATGCCATGTGACGGCAATCCACAATCCGACCGACATCGTGAATCCAACAAATGCAGTCATTGTTGGGGCGATCCAAAGAAGAGTTGCGATACCGATTGCAAATTCGAGCACCATCACCATTACGCCAATGGCGGTAGAGCGTTCAATCATGTGACGAAAGAGAAATCCCATCGGCGATGATTTTGAGTAGCCAATCAACTGTTTATTGATAGAAGTGCTGGATGTTTTGCCTAGGAAGCCTGGATCAGTGGCCTTGTCCCATCCTCCATAAATCCAAGTGACTCCAAGCCATAAACGGATTAAGCGCACCGCAGGAGATTGACTTCGCCACGAGGCAACGATGGATCGAATGTGTGTTCGCATTGTTGTCATGCGCGAAAGGATAAAGGTTGAACCTGGGAATTGCTCCCTGACTTGGACTCGAACCAAGAACCTGCCGGTTAACAGCCGGCTGCTCTGCCAATTGAGCTATCAGGGACTACTGCGACGGGCGCAGGCGCAAACTCTAGCGCACCAAGTGCACTGCTTCTAAATCCATAAAACTACAGCTCCCCCAGCGCTAAATCATGCAAAGTTCGCCGTGTAGCCTCTAATCGGACGAGTTCGGTGAAAAGTTCGGTGTACTGGGTCTCCTCGGTGACTGGATTTAGGCGTTGAAGGGTTGATTTCACTTCCGCAATTGCTCGGCTCATGGTGACCTCTCGAAGCCGGGCAATTATGGACTCTACATATCTGGCCGATACCTCTCCATCTGAGCGGATCGGTTCAACCGAGAGTTCGGCAATAAGTGACTTCATATTTACATCATCAATGTCATCCATTCGGGCCGAGGAAACATCGTGGGCGTCAATAACCATTCGCAGTTGCTTGTAGGCCGGATGAGTAAATGCATCGGGTTCAATCTCGCTCCATCCTTTGGCTAGGGCAGGCATCTGCAAACGCGATTTCAATACTTCACGCTCTAGTGCCAAGCGAGGTTCCGCTGGATTTGGCCGCCAATCTGGATTAGCAACGGCCTCACTTTTTTCTACAGGCGCTGAACTTTTGAGCGATCTGGATACAGCGGCAGAAACCATCTCCACCTCAACGCCTAACCACCCAGCTAGAAGTCGCGTGTACTCAGGTCGCAAGGATTTATCTCGGATCTGGCTTACAAGCGGAGCTGCAGCGTTGAGAGCGTTAACACGTCCTTCTGCCGTATCGAGTTTATGTTGTTTCAATTCGGTTCGAATGGCAAATTCAAAAAGCGGAACTCTGCGAGCAACCAAATCGCGTAGCGCAAGATCACCTTTTTGTTGTCGAAGATCGCACGGGTCAAGTCCATCAGGTTCAACAGCGACGAAAGTTTGGGTCACAAACTTTTGGTCGTCGTTAAACGCACGAAGTGCTGCCTTTTGACCCGCCGCATCGCCGTCAAAAGTAAAAATCACTTCGCCGCGAAATGCATCATCATCCATCAAGAGGCGTCGCAATATTCGAATGTGATCGGTACCAAAAGCAGTACCGCATGTAGCAACCGCCGTTGGAATTCCAGCTAAATGAGCTGCCATTACATCTGTATAGCCTTCAACGATAACGGCCTGGCGTTTCTTTGCGATCTCTTTCTTGGCAAGATCCAACCCGTACAAAACCTGGCTCTTCTTATAAATTGGAGTCTCAGGTGTATTGAGATACTTAGGTCCAGTATCTACGTCATCACTGGCTAATTTACGAGCGCCAAATCCGACAACATCTCCTGAAATATCGCGGATTGGCCAGGTGAGTCGATTTCGAAAGCGATCAATAGGTCCGCGTTGACCCATTTTAGAAAGTCCTGCCACTTCCAATTCTTCGATGCTAAATCCCTGCGCCCGCAAGTGTTTGGTGAGAGCGTCCCAGTCATCGGGTGCGTACCCCACTTCAAAAGTTGCGCAGGCAGCTTTATCAAAACCCCGCTTTGTTAAGAGGTCGCGGCCAAATTGTGCGCCAGGTGATTCATTGAGTTGTGTCTGATAAAACTTAGCAGCTGCTGCATTAGCCGCAATCAGCCTGGAGCGTTGCCCCGGTGGCGTTGATGTGCCACTGGAGTTTTCGTCATATCGCAAGGTGTAACCGATGCGATCGGCCAAACGTTCAACCGTTTCGGTAAATGAAAGATGATCGATCTTCATAACAAATGCAATGACGTCACCACCCACCTGGCACCCGAAGCAATGAAAATATCCCTTGCTCGGTGTTACGTGGAAGGATGGAGATTTTTCATCATGAAAAGGGCAGAGGCCTTTCTTTTGGCCGCCACCCGCGTTCTTAAGTTGCACATAGTCGCCAACAATTTCATCGATGGGAGCGCGTTCTCGGATGTAGGCAACATCCTCATCATTTATGCGACCGCTCATAAGTCCCGATCCTACCTATGAGATCAGGCGAGCATGAAGGGCATAGGCACCGGGATCGGTCAGACTGGCAATCTGGTCTATGACTACGCGTAATCTCTGGGCGTCGGTGCCTGCACGATGCCAATCCTCGAGAAAAATAGAATCAAGAGTTGCGGGTGCGCTCTCATAAAGAGCTTCCACCAACTGCGAAATAACTACCCGTTGTTTGGCATACCGATCTTGAGCAAAATCAGCACTAATTAGGTAATGCCCAGCAACCGATTTGAGCAAACCAACTTCAATTCGTTGCTCCATTGGGACTTCAAGGTCGGCGCTATAACGTGTCAACTTTCCGTCACCATGAATTTTTCGAGTTTCTAATTCAGCCGAAAGGACAAACCTTCCGATGAGCTGGCTGGTGAGATCCTTCACGCGAGCAAGTGATTTATGGGTTCCGTCGTAATGTGCAGGCCAACAAGAAAGTTTTTGCAAACGCAAGAGTGCATCTCGAGCATCAGATTCGCTTACATCTATTCCGTAACTCACGCGCATCACCTGGTGTAACAGTGGTAAGTCCGCCTCAAATTGTGCAATTGAAAGTTGGCCGGCAACTAGCGCATCTTCGAGATCATGGACAGAATAAGAAACATCATCCGACCAATCCATAATCTGCGCTTCGATGCAGCGCTTCATCATTGGGGTCGAGGATCGCATCCATGTAAAGATTTCTAAGTCATCTTCATATACGCCATACTTTCTGACACCTTCTGATTTACCCCACGGATATTTGGTCACTGCATCCAATGATGCGCGAGAAAGATTAAGTCCCACTGATCGCCCATCTGAGGACAGCGTCTTTGCCTCAAGCCGTGTCAGCAGACGAAAGCTTTGAGCATTTCCTTCAAATCCTCCGCAGGTTTCGGCAAGTAGCGCCAGAGCTCCTTCACCGTTGTGGCCAAAAGGCGGGTGCCCTAGATCATGTGACAAGCAAGAAGTATCCAATAAATCAGGATCTGCTCCCAAGGAATCACCAAGTTCGCGACCGATTTGTGCAACCTCTAATGAGTGCGTCAACCGCGTTCGCTGAAAGTCGTTCTCACCCGGAACTGCCACTTGCGTTTTTGCCCCAAGCCGTCGGAGTGATGCTGAGTGAATTACTCGAGCGCGATCTCTCATGAATTCTGTTCGTCCCGAACGTTTCGCAGGCTCATAAACAAAGCGCTCAAGATCGCTATCGCTGTAGGGGCTCATGCCGTTAATGCTATTACTGACCAAGGTGATCACTCACATGAATGCCGCGGCGCCCCAGCGTCACATATGCCAAATACGCGCCAGTTTCACGAATTAAATAATGAATGGATGCTTTTCCCAGGGCGTTTGGGCCGGTTCGAACGGGTGAGCAATAGCTAACAGCACCCATGTCGTTTGCAATCGTTGTCGCTCTGAAGCAGTGATACGGATCTGTGACAATCAAGACTGTATGGATCTTTCTGCGCTTCATCTCTGCAATATAACTTTGAGTGCTGACGAAAGTATCGCGTCCTTTTTCAATAGCCATAACTGCTGACTTCTTTATTCCGTGGTCAAGTAGCCAGGCTCTACTAGATGCCGCTTCAGTAGTGCGATCACCCGGTGCACCTGCACCAACGGTAATAATTGCAGAGGCTTCGCCTAAATCGAAAATTCTCTTTGCCTCGACAAGTCTGGCTTCAAGAGCCTCCGTAGGTACGCCATTGAACTGCGCCGTCCCTAAAACAACAATGACATCGGCTTTAGCGATCACTTGGTTATGCGCCGCGTAATAGGTTTTCACCACAACAAATGTCGGCACGACAAGCACCAACAAAATGAAGGCGCTGATAATTTTCCGTATGAGTTTGAATCCGAACATATCAGCCGCCCGAAAACGCATCTTCTAGTTCAACATGTGCCAGCTCGTCAGGATCCTTCAGCCATCCATCGGGAAGAGTCACAGGGCGACCATGACTGGTGCGGCCACGTGGCGAATCACCAACCGCTATGGGATAGGGCTGATCAACAAGCTGATCGAGAAGTTCACGAAATTCTGCAAGCGTCGAAACCATTCCAAATTGGCGCCGAAGCGAACCTTCGACTCTAAAGCCTTTGAGGTACCACGCCATATGTTTGCGCAAATCGCGACATCCACGCGCTTCTGATTCAAAATATTCAACAATCAATTGCCCATGGCGAAACATGATCTCTCGAACTTCAAAAAGAGTAGGCAAGTGCCTGGTTTCATCCCCAGCAAAAGCGGCAACTAAATCGGCGAAGAGCCATGGCCTTCCTAAACATCCTCGCCCGACAACAACGCCCGCACAGCCTGTTTGGTTCATCATCGCAATGCCATCGGCTCCGCTCCAAATATCACCATTGCCCAACACGGGAACACCTGTTGGTTTGAGATGATCGACAAGGCGAGAAATCGCACTCCAGTCAGATTTTCCTTCATACATTTGTTGTGCGGTGCGCGCATGGAGTGCAACCCAATTAACGCCCAAGTTGGCGGCAGTTGTTGCGGCCTCTAAATAAGTTTCGTGATCACTATCAATGCCCACGCGCATTTTTACTGTCACGGGAATTCCAAAAGGTTTTGCAGCTTCCACAGCCGCGCCAACTATGGCGGCAAAAAGTCTGCGCTTGTAAGGAAGAGCAGCTCCACCGCCCTTACGTGTCACTTTCGGAACCGGACATCCAAAATTCATATCAATATGATCTGCCAAGTTTTCGCGGCCCAACATTGTTACCGCAGCCCTCATGGCATCTGGATCTACGCTGTATAGCTGAACAGACCTAGGCCATTCATCTTTACCTGGAACGATCATGCGCAGAGTTTCGGGACGTCGCTCTATCAGGGCGCGTGCTGTCACCATCTCGGAAACGAATAGACCAGCACCTTGCTCGCGACACAGTGTTCGAAATGGAGCATTGGTAATGCCCGCCATCGGAGCCAAAACTACGGGTGGGTTAATTGAATAATCCCCGCTGGCTAACCGAAGGGTTAAGGGATTTATGACCCGAGCAGTCGTGGCGCTAACCATGCCTCTACTTGATCAAGAGCAATGCGTTCTTGTTGCATGGTGTCGCGGTCACGAATGGTCACTGCTTGATCTTCGAGCGTATCGAAGTCCACCGTGATGCAATAAGGAGTGCCGATCTCATCTTGACGGCGATATCGGCGACCAATGGCGCCAGCATCATCGAAATCGATGTTCCAATTCTTGCGCAATTGAGCTGCAAGATCGCGTGCTTTGGGAGACAGGTCAGCATTTCGTGACAAAGGCAAGACAGCCGCTTTCACTGGTGCAAGGCGATGATCAAGCTTCAATACTGCCCGCTTTTCCATCACGCCTTTGCTGTTGGGCGCTTCATCTTCAGTGAAGGCATCCATCAAGAAAGTTAACGTGCAGCGATCAACTCCTGCTGCAGGTTCGATGACATAGGGAGTCCATCGCTCATTGTTTTCTTGATCAAACCAGGAAAGATCTTTACCCGAAGCCGAAGAGTGGGCTTTCAAGTCAAAATCGCCACGGTTTGCAATGCCCTCAAGCTCGCCCCATTCAGTACCAGCGAATTCGAATTTGTATTCGATATCGGCGGTCCTCTTTGAGTAATGCGAGAGCTTCTCTTTTGGATGGTCATACACGCGTAGGCGCTCTGGATTAATACCAAGATCGGTGTACCAAGCCATACGAGTATCGATCCAATACTGATGCCAATCCTCGTCTGTACCAGGCACCACAAAGAATTCCATTTCCATCTGCTCAAATTCACGAGTGCGGAAAATAAAGTTTCCTGGAGTAATCTCATTGCGGAAGGACTTGCCAATTTGGCCGATTCCAAATGGGGGTTTTTTGCGAGAGGTCGTTGCCACGTTATCAAAGTTAATAAAAATTCCTTGCGCTGTTTCTGGTCGTAAATATGCCAGACCTGATTCATCTTCGACCGGTCCAAGATAAGTTTTCAATAAACCGGAGAATTGCTTAGGTGCGGTGAACTGACCTTTATTGCCGCACGCTGGACAATTAACTTCAGCAAGTGATTCAGGTTGACGTTTGTTCTTTGCAGCGAAGGCTTCTTCAAGATGATCTGCTCGATAGCGTTTGTGACAAGAGGTGCATTCGGTAAGAGGGTCAGAGAATGTTGACACGTGACCCGATGCTTCCCACACCTCGCGTGCCAAAATTACGCACGAATCCAAACCGACAACATCGTCGCGACCAGTAACCATGGATTTCCACCACTGACGCTTAACGTTATTTTTAAGTTCAATTCCCAGGGGACCGTAATCCCATGACGCGCGCAATCCTCCGTAAATTTCACTGGAGGGGTAAACAAATCCTCGGCGCTTGGCCAAACTAACAATGGTTTCTAAACGATCAGTGGCCACAAAAATCTCCATCCGGCTGGCTGTCGGCGGTGCACAACTACAGTAGTTGCAACCCTTATCTTCGCAAGTTTACTGGCTCTTACTATCTTCATAGGCACCGGGTTCATCAATTGCCTGGGCCAATAACGGAATCACTTCCATCTTCACCCTTGTTGAACTCAGCGCGCGGCGGTAGGAGCCAACGTTCTGCCATTTTGTCATCAAGACCCACAACGTTGGATCATCCAGATTCTGCCCAGATTCGCCATCGATATATCCAGCGCATTCACTGAGCGCGCTTTGCGCCGCGTTTAACTGAGCCTCAAATTCTGAGGCCAAAGCTAGGGCGACGTTAAAACGGGCAATAGCGAGCATGGCATGAGCCTAGCGGCGAGAAAGCGATAATGACAATCATTTTCATTTCTGTTACCGTCCATTCATGAGTATCGCTCTCGTCTTTGCCGCCCTCACCGTGGGTGCGACAACGCTGGGCGGGTTCATTGCTCTTCGCTCCAAAGATCGATTCCACCTACTGCTGGGGCTTTCGGCAGGATTATTGCTGGGGCTTGTCGCATTCGATTTATTGCCTGAAGTCTTTAATGAGAATCACCAAACCTTCGGCGGTGTTCGTGCAATCTCTATAGCGATCGTGGGCGGCTTTCTCCTTTTACATATCTTGGAACGCCTCTTTGGTTCCCACGAACCTGCCGAATCCGACTACGGACATGACCACGAACATCACAACATCGCGGGCACCCTAGGAGCGATAGCTATGGGCGGGCATGTATTTCTCGATGGAGTAGGACTCGGTGTGGCATTTCGCGTGAGCAACGCCTTGGGTATCGCAGTATTTCTGGCAATCGTAGTCCACGCATTTAGCGATGGACTCAATACCGTTTCCCTCCTTATCAAATCCGGACATTGGAGTGAACGAGCAAAACTGCTTCTTGTCGTTGATGCTGCCGCGCGACTATCAGGCACCGCAATCGGCTCATACCTTGCTCTGAACTCTTCCTGGCTTTCACTTTATTTAGCACTTTTCTCTGGTTTCGTTATTTACCTAGCGACTTCTCATATATTGCCTGAAGCGCATTCACGACATCCTTCTAAATGGACTTTGGCAGCAACTGCAGTTGGTGTTGGAATCATGTGGCTTGTGGTGGCATTTAGTGCGTAAATCTGTCAACGGTGTACTTACAACCCTAGAACATGTGGGTGGATTTGCTAGCGCGCAAGAGCTCTACCAACTCATGCATCGAGATGGTGCAAAAATCGGTTTAACGACCGTCTACCGATCACTGCAAACCTTGGTCGAGAACAAGCTCGTAGATATTCTAAGACGAGAAGATGGTGAGGCTATCTATCGCCTCTGCGGTGAAAGTCATCACCATCACTTGGTATGCAAAAGTTGTGGCAAGACAGTGGAGATCGAAGGTGGCGCGATCGAGAAGTGGGCGAAAAATATTGCCACAGAAAACGGCTTCCGAGATGTCGGCCATACCGCCGAACTCTTTGGCACCTGCTCTAACTGCTAAGCGCCCTGAAAAGTTTGACGTGTTTAATCGAGTGTTCAACACTTGTCGCGATAGGGATCGATGAGAACTTAACGATGATTGTCTTGGTTACTGGATCTATCCAAATATATTGTCCATAAATGCCAGCACAATAAATCTCTTTATGGGCACCATTGGTAATCCAAAATTGGTTTCGATATGACCCACCCGGATGCACCTCCGGCATGGTGTCAAGAATCGGACCCCCTCCGAGGGTATCCAAAAGCCACTCAGGGGTAGCTATTTGATGATCATCCATAACTCCCCCGTTCAAGATCATCTGTCCAACCAATGCAAGGTCTCGAAGTGTCGTGGAGATTCCTCCATTTGCAAGTGGGGAACCGTAATCATCCATAGTCATATTTGCGGAATATGTTGCGCCGAGTGGTTTCCAGATTCGTTCACTTAACAACTCAACATATGGCTGACCCGCAACTTCTTCCAGTAACCATGCCAGAACATCAGTATTGGCAGAGCAATATTGAAATTGCAGCCCATGCTGGCGCTCTTTTCTAATCATCGGCAAAAACGCACGTATTCCAGCAGGGTCATCGTCGTTGCCACTTCGCCACCCGGCCACACGATCAATAACTTGAATCTCGGAATTAGGGTCATGGTATTCCTCAGAGAATTTAACCCCGACACACATATCGAGAGCATTTTGAACAGTGGCATCGGAATATCCCGACGCGTTCATCTGAGGTAAATAATGTCCCACGTTCTTTGTTGGATCTATTAATCCATCAGCAATAAATTGCCCCACGAGAATTCCCAAGATGGATTTAGATACCGATTGCAGTAGATGTCTAGTCTCACGCGTCATGCCATTGAGGTACTTTTCATAAACTATCTGGCCATGTCTGATGACCAAAAGCCCGTCTGTATATAAATCAAGAAGCTCTTCAAGGATTTCATCTTTTTCAATGAGCGCTTCTGGCCACACATGTGGATTCAAGCTGGGTAAAATCTCATCCGTCGGCATGAAATCTGCAACGCGTTGTAGCGCCCACCTGTTAAGTGGTCCCTCTTGCCACAAGTCCCACTCTTCTTGCGAAAGTTGCCGAGGTGGATTCTTAGGAAATGCGATCATGCTTTGCCAAACCGACGATCACGTTTTGCGTATTCCTCAATTGCGCGCCACAGGACGGTGCGATCCACGTCGGGCCACAAGACATCCATAAAAACCATTTCCGCATAAACGGATTGCCACGGAAGAAAATTGCTTGTACGCATCTCCCCTGATGAACGTAAGAATAAATCAACGTCCCTCATCAAAGGCTCATCCAGATATTTCGCAAATAATTTCTCGTTTATCGAGTCGGCCTTGATCTTTCCCCGTTTAACATCCTTGGCTAAGGCAGTTGCGGCATCAACGATTTCAGCTCGGCCTCCATAATTGACGCACATATTGAGCGTGAGGACTTTGTTCTTGGCTGTGAGCTCCTCTGCAATTTCAAGTTCCTTTCGAACGCTCACCCACAATCTATTTGGGCGACCCACCCATCTCACTCGTACGCCTAATGCATTCATCTCATCGCGCCTGCGACGAATCACATCTCGATTGAAACCCATCAGAAACTTCACTTCTTCCGGCGATCTGCGCCAATTCTCCGTTGAAAATGCATAAGCGCTAATTTCTTTCACGCCAATTTCTATTGCGCCAACCACCACATCAAAAAGGGCTGCCTCACCTGCTTCATGTCCGGCAGTGCGCGCAAGGCCACGCTCTTTTGCCCATCGCCCATTTCCATCCATGACTATTGCAACGTGAGCAGGAATCAACTCTTTCGCGATCTTGGGCATACTCATGCGCGCTCCACAAGAGGAAGACTACGAAGACCTCGCTCTAAATGCCACTGCAAATATGCCGCGATGAGTCCACTCGCCTCGCGTTGATGTTTGCGTTCACTGGAATCGGCTAATTCCCAATCGGCGCTAATCAAAGCGCCCATAAGTGCGAGGGTTTCTGGGGCAGGCGTAGCGCACGCTGAAGGTCGACAATCCAAACAAACACTTCCTCCGCCTACAAGTGAGAAGTAGCGATGCGGTCCAGGCTTTTCGCACCTAGAGCAGATCGTCATCGATGGCGCATATCCGCCGATTGATAGGGATCGCAAGAGAAATGCATCAAGGATCATGGATGCATCATGCCGATTTTCCGCAAGAGCGCGAAGTCCGCCTACAACAAGTTGAAACTCTTGGAGTGCAGGTTCATGCTCTTGGGAGGTAAATCGTTCAGCGGTTTCTAAGATGGCCGATGCAATCGTCCAACGTTGGTAATCATTGGAGACCGCTTCGCCGTAATTCATGATGGCTTCAACTTGTGTGACCGTGTCAAAAGTCTTTCCAACATAGAGTTGAACGTCAATGTGACTACCTGGTTCCAGTCGTGCACCAAATTTGGATTTGGTTCGGCGCACACCCTTTGCCACGCCACGGATTCGTCCATGTTCTCGAGTCAAAAGAGTGACGATACGGTCGGCTTCACCCAACTTCTGAGTGCGCAAGACAACTGCCTCATCGCGGTAAAGACTCATGCGCCAACCGTAATGGGAGCAGCTAGCGAATGGCGCGATTTATCGCAGAGACAACAGCTTTTAGTGAGGCAGTCGTTGTATTGGGATCGATACCGACACCCCAGAAGACTTCACCATCGATCGCGCATTCCAGATAGGCAGCAGCGCTAGCGTCTCCACCAGCAGAAAGCGCGTGCTCGTAGTAATCCAATACGCGAACATCAACTCCATAATCTTGCAAGATCTTGCAGAATGCAGCGATCGGTCCATTTCCTTGACCCGTAAGTTCTTGTATCTCACCGCGGTCGGAAAGAGAGACGGTCAAGAACACATCTTCATCAAGGACAGAGGTTTGGGATAATCCCTTTAGTCTAAATCTGCCCCAAGGCGCAGATTCCGTCGGCAAGTATTCATCTTCAAAAATTTGCCACATTGATTCAGGAAGAACTTCTCCGCCATCGGCATCAGTTTTTGCCTGAACTACCTTGCTAAATTCAATCTGCAGACGTCGTGGGAGATCCAGGTGATGTTCGTTTTTCATCATGTATGCAACGCCTCCCTTACCGGACTGGCTATTGACGCGGATGACTGCCTCGTAAGATCGACCGATATCTTTTGGATCAATCGGCAAATACGGAACAGCCCACGTGAATTCATCAATAGGGACACCGGCCACTTTGGCATCATTGGCCATGTGATCAAGGCCTTTTTTAATAGCATCTTGATGTGAACCCGAAAATGCGGTGAACACTAAATCCCCGCCATATGGATGACGCTCTGGCACGCGAAGTTGATTTGCATACTCAACGGTGCGACGGATGTCATCAATGGTGGAGAAATCAATCATCGGATCGATGCCGTGGCTTACTAAGTTCATGCCAAGAGTGACGAGACAAACATTTCCCGTGCGCTCTCCATTTCCAAAGAGAGTTCCCTCAATGCGATCTGCCCCTGCTAAGTAGCCAAGTTCGGCCGCAGCAACGCCCGTTCCGCGATCATTGTGCGGATGCAAGGAAACAACGACGCTGTCGCGATTATTGAGGTTACGACACATCCACTCAATGGAGTCGGCGTAAATATTGGGAGTCGCCATCTCAACCGTTGCAGGCAGGTTCATAATGGTCTTCCATGAAGGAGTCGGCTTCCAGACATCATTCACCGCGTTGCAGACTTCAAGGGCATATTCCATTTCAGTGCCCGTGTAAGACTCTGGTGAGTACTCAAAGGAGACTGCCGTACCCGGCACGGTGTCGATAAGGGCTAAACATAATTCCGCACCATCAGTGGCAATTTTTTTGATGCCATCTTTATCTTGGCCAAATACAACTCGACGTTGCAACGTAGAGGTGGAGTTATATAAATGAACGATGGCTTGCTTGGATCCCTTTATGGATTCATACGTCCGACGAATCAATGGTTCGCGAGCTTGAGTAAGCACTTGAATGACAACATCGTCAGGAATCAAATCTTCTTCAATAATCTTTCGGACAAAGTCAAAATCCGTCTGACTTGCACTAGGAAACCCAACTTCAATCTCCTTGTAACCCATTGCAACGAGCAACTTAAACATCGCTAATTTTCGGGGCGTATCCATGGGATCAATCAGTGCCTGATTGCCATCGCGAAGATCTACCGAACACCACTTAGGTGCATGGGTCATCTTCTTGTCAGGCCACGTGCGATCAGGAAGGTCTACTGGGATAAATGATGAGTAGCGACCATAAGGCATCGGGCTCGGTGACTGTTTTGGATAATTCATTTCTTGCTCCTTAATTTTCGCGGGGGTTTTGGGTGTTACCGGTATGTCAAAACCCCGCGACGAGGGGACCGGTTATAGGACCCCGCCACGGCAGCGAAGGAGGAGGCTGCGTAGTTTCATAGGTTGAGGGTAGCCGTTTGCCTTACTTATGGGCAAACGCCCCAATTATTAGCGAAGTGAGGCTGCGATATCGCGCATAAATACCAGGATCCTAGTATCGAGTTCATCATCAGATGCCACTGGTTGGCACGACATTTTGACGATCACTGAATCGCTGGCCGGATCTACGTAAATCCACTGCCCATGAATTCCAATCGCGCAATATGCACCGTCTCCATCCGAATACCACTTATTGCGATAACGGCCATGATCAAAGAGGGTCTCAAAATCACCGACATTCCAGGCTTGCGAATTGCCGTTTTCTCTAATGTCACGAATCCACTTTTCAGGAACGATTTGCTCTCCGTTTGCGTGACCGGAGTTTCGAAAGAGTTCACCGATCAACGCAAGATCATGCGCAGTGCATGCGATACCGCCTGCAGTTCGCGATTGCCCAACTCCATCTACCGTCACGGTGGCAGACTGGGCGCCCAATGGCTTCCACAATAATTCTGAGAGAAGCGTTGGGAATCTTTCCTGTGAAACTTCTTCCAGAATCATTCCTAGGACATCAGTGTTGGGAGATTGATAAGCAAAGACTTTTCCATGGTCACCCGCTGCCTTTGGCAATGTGAAAAGGAAATCTCCAAGATTCTCGCGTGGCAATAACTCATCACTCGATGGTGGCATGAAAAGCATCGCTCTGCGATAGCGTGCATAAACGCCGGCTTTAAGTGTGTAATCCTCGATGAATTCAACGCTCACCAACATGTCCAAAACTTCTTGGACGGTGGCATCTTCGTATGCGCTGTCTATGGCTTTCGGCAAGTAATGAGAAACCGCTTTTGTTAAATCTAGGCCGTATTTGTCAATCACAATTCCCGTGAGCAGCGCGGTGATTGATTTGCTGACTGAGAAAACCAAATGTCGTGTGTTGTGGTTCATCGGAGTCCGGTAGTACTCGCTGATGAGCTTGCCCTTGTTGACCACCAAGAATGCATCAGTAAATGTGCGATCTAAGTAATCCCGACGTTTTTCAGGCTTGACGGAATCAAAAGTTTGCTCAAGGAATTCTTCGTTAATCTCGCGTGGCAATAAGGAGGTGTCAGGTCCAGCGATGGCCGCTGTGGGCACCATCTCGGGAACATTCTGAAAAGACCAGCTGCTGTATGGGCTCTCGAGCCAGTTGCCAAGATTGACTTGCGTCCTCGCAAACCCGAATCGCTCGGAAAAGTTGTCCACGCGCTCGTCCACCTTCCTGTAGGAATTCCCTTACATCTGAAGGGGGTTAACCCCCTAAGAACTCTCGATTTGGGGGTTGCACCCTTAGAGAATTCAACCACTGCCATCGCCTTCCGCGAGAGTAGCGAACTTAAGGTCAAGAAGGGGCGTGATGACGAAAGAAACTGACGCCCTTCACGATGGCGACCCAAGAATCCGCCTTCGTTCTGACCGCATTACTCGCACCCTTGTTAGCAGTGTAATTTCGATTGAAAACCTTTATCTCGTCCTTGGCTCTTTCATGCAAAGCGCTGTAAATGAGTTTGGGTGGTGGGCTGGACAAGCCTGGTTTAAAAAGGGTGAATCTCTGACACCTACCGGATGGGTATTTGCTACTTCTGCGCCCACTTCGATTTTAGGCATTTCACATTTTCTCAGTGCCGATATTGCATCAAATACAACGCAAAGCGAAAATTCAGATGATTATGCGACAGCCCCGTCTGCACTCGTCGAGATTGACGATCTCACCTGGCACCCGCTTCAACAAGAACTCCAGAGGGTCGGAGTTCGTCACACAGTTGTTGTTGATGTTTCGACCTCGACGGGGCTAGGGCTGCGAATTTTATTCGTCTTGCCGAGTGCCAACTCCTTTTCACGAACATCACAAGTAAGTCTAGATATTGCTTGCGCACTACTACCCGAACTCTATCGTCGCGCAATCTCAAGTCAGCAGCTACTTTTTCAATCGACTCACGATGAGCTCACTCGACTTCGAAACCGCAGAGGCTTGGAAGACGCCTACGCTGAAACCAACAATTGGATTTCCGCGGGTGTTGATCGAACCGTATTCTTCCTGGACTTAGATCGCTTTAAAGATATTAATGACACCTTTGGCCACGCCATTGGTGATGAAGTCCTATGTGAACTTGCTCGACGAATCACCAGCGCCAGTCGACCAGTTGATATTCAGGCGCGTCTTGGTGGCGATGAATTTGTGATTATTGCAGAGGGCCTTGATGATTATAATTCGATCGAGCACATAGCAGATCGGTTTCTTGACGCAATTCAAAAAGATTTCACAACTTCTGATGGATCCATTCATCCCCTTCGAACGAGTCTTGGCGTAGCGCGCTGGCAAGCTGGCATGAATTTAGCTGATGCAATTGCACGGGCCGATGCTCAAATGTAT
>CAIYBL010000183.1 GCA_903924485.1 uncultured Actinomycetes bacterium | reverse complement strand
TGCGGATTTGTTGCACAGTCAAATCTAGATTGTCAATTGTCTCCTGAATGATCTTCAGATCTCGAGTTGGCACGATTTCATCCTTAGTCACTGCTTGGAGTGAAAGTCCAGTTGCAAAAAGGCGTTGAATCACTAAATCATGGAGGTCGCGACCAATACGATCACGTTCTGCCAGGACAACGATTTGGTTCTGTGCTGCCTGTCCTCTGGCGCTATCTATCGCTATCCCCGCAGCAGAAGCTAGAACTATGACCAGCTGTTCATCTTCCTCGGTAAATTCAAGTCCGCCCTTTTTCTCGGTGAGGTAGAGGCTTCCGTACACTTCATCGCGAATGCGGATCGGTACTCCCAGAAATGAATTCATTGCAGGGTGACCCTCTGGAAATCCAACAGACGCTTCACTATTTTTAATAGAAGCCAGCCGCAAGGGAGTGGGATGCTTAAGTAAATGCCCGAGGAGACCTTTACCCTCAGGAAATCTCTCGATCTCGTCAGCAGATTCTTCGCTCAATCCAACGTAGGTGAATTGTTCAAGTTGACCGTCAGGACTTATGGCGCCAAGTGCACCATAGGTTGCCTCCGAAATAATTACTGCGTTCTCAACTAAGCGTCTCAAAGATGCGCTGAGATCCTCTCCTTTTGCGACATCAATGACAGCGTCCGAGAGAGCGCTTAATCGACTGACAATCATGGGGGAAGTCTGCCTAAACATGGGAGGGATTGCGAGTTAGCTACGTGTTTCAGCCGCGGTTCTAGCGTAGAACCACCATGCAACACATGCGCCCACGATTGCAAAGGCTGCCACACCCAGGAAGAAGCTCTTAGGTGCCACGAATGATAAGAGCACTCCGAAGGCAAAGGGACCAAATGCTGCAATAGCTCCGGTCCATCCGATGACTCCGCCTGCCTGTCGAGGCGCAAAGATCATCGGCATCTGCTTAAAAGTACTTGCATTTCCAACGCCGGCGAAGAAGAAGATGGCCATCATTCCCCAGAAAAATGGCATGAAATCGTTACTACTTTGTGGAGAGAGTTGGAAAGCCGTAAAAATTGAAGAGGTAGCAATTCCGGCGCCTGAAGCGAATGTCAGTATTCCACCACCTAATCGATCGGCAAGGGGACCGCTTGCCACGCGTGCCGCTGAACCAATCAATGGCCCGTAGAAAGCAAACTTCACTGGGTCCGGCGCATTAGCAAACTCCCCGAATAGATTTCTAATAAGTAACCCGAATTGGGCAGAGAGTCCTGAAAATGTTCCGAAAGTCATTACGTAGAGAAGAGTCATTAACCAGGTGTGCTTATTCCTAAATATATCTAATTGGTCGCTTATTCCTCGAGCCTTAATAGGGACGCTCTTAAGCATTGTCCAGGCAAGTACAACTGCGACCAGAACAAAAGGCACCCACAAGAGCCCTGCATTTTGATACCAAGCAGAGGTGTCTATGCCCTTAACTTTATTAACAAAATGTTGTGGTCCACCCAGGGTTGCGCCAAACATCGCAGATGCAACGATGAGCGGTGTAACAAATTGCACGATACTGACACCGAAATTACCAATGCCCGCCTGCAGGCCTAAAGCCATTCCCTGCTTAGATTTAGGGAAGAAATAGGAGGTACTCGGCATGAAACCGGAAAATATTCCTCCGCCTAAACCAGAGAGGAATCCAAGTGCAAGCAAACCAATAAATGGAGTAGATGGGTTACGAACCGCAACAGACCAACCTATGAGTGGAAGTAGCAACAACGCAGTTGAATAAGTTACAAGTTTGCGTGTTCCAAGGATCGGGGGAAGGAACATCCATATTAAGCGTAAACCTCCACCAGCTA
>CAIYBL010000182.1 GCA_903924485.1 uncultured Actinomycetes bacterium | reverse complement strand
ATCTCTTCGGTACGCAGCGCTGCGATAGGAATTTGGGTCAATGTTGGTTCTCGTGATGAAACCCCGGCAGTTGCTGGGGCTTCTCATTTTCTAGAGCATTTACTTTTCAAAGGCACGACATCCCGTACGGCGCTGGAAATCTCATCATCCATCGAATCTGTCGGTGGTGAAATGAACGCGTTTACTAGTCAGGAATACACCTGCTTCTACGCTCGTGTGATCGACACGGACTTACCTTTAGCTGTGGATGTAATCTCTGATCTCATCACCTCCTCGTTGGTGACGGCCAAAGATGTTGATGCAGAGCGTAAGGTCGTTTTAGAAGAAATTGCCATGCGCGATGATGATCCCAGCGATCTTGTCCATGATCTTTTCTCAGATACTTATTATGGAGATATTCCGATTGGCCGTTCGATTTTGGGAACCGTTTCCTCAATAAATGAAATGTCACGGACTTCCGTTTACAACTACTATAAAAAGAAGTACCTACCTCAGGACCTTGTCGTTGCCGTTGCTGGAAATATCTCCCACAAGACAGTAGTTGCCATGGTGGAGAAAGCGCTTTCCCGGGATGGATTCCTGGATGTGAAAGGCGTACCTCAAGTTCGCTCGAATACTCCCGTGAAGATTAAATCCCAACAATCCGTTGGTTTAATCAATCGCAAGACCGAACAAGCACATATGTTCTACGGCCTTGCTGGGGTTGCACGCAATGATGATCGTCGCTTCACCATGGGAATTCTCTCTGCGGCACTCGGCGGGGGAATGTCGTCACGATTGTTCCAAGAGATTCGTGAAAAACGTGGTTTGGCATATTCTGTTTATTCTTACGCTCAGCAGTTTGCTGGAACCGGATTGCTAGGTTTCTATGCAGGATGTCATCCATCCAAGGCAGTAGAAGTGGTCCAAATTATTCGGGACGTATTGGCCGATGTTGCCGAAAATGGAATGACGCATGAAGAAATTGAGCGGGCAAAAGGCGCGGTCCGAGGATCCCTCGTTTTGAGTCAAGAAGACTCTGGCTCGAGAATGAGCCGAATTGGTAAAAATGAGATTGTTTACGGGGAAGTCATGAGTTTTGATGACATATTGAAGGAAGTTTCCAGCGTAACCTCAGAAGCGGTACGTAAAGTCGCTGGAGAGTTCCTTCTCAAAAGACCTACTCTTGCACTTGTGGGTCCATACAAAGATACGAAGAAGTTTGAAAAGGTTCTGGAGGCGTAAGTGGAGATCAAAGTTGCAGTTTTGGGAGCCAAGGGACGTATGGGCGCCGAAGTTGTTCGCGCGGTGACAAGCGCCCCTGATCTGACTCTTGTTGCCCAGCTAGATCTTGGTGATTCACTGGAGCAAGTAGTGAGTTCTCAAGCGAGTGTTGTCGTTGATTTCACCACCCCTGATTCAGTAATGGCTAATTTAGAGTTTCTTATATCCCATGGCATTAATGCGGTTGTAGGTACCACGGGGTTCAATGATGAAAAGATCGCTCAGGTACGAAATTTGTTGTCGAAGAATCCAGGAGTTGGCGTACTCATCGCACCTAACTTCGCTCTAGGCGCTGTTCTGATGATGCAGTTTGCAAAGCAAGCGGCACGATACTTCGAGTCTGCAGAGATCATCGAACTCCATCACCCCGATAAGGTCGATGCCCCCAGTGGTACAGCAGCACGTACTGCAGAACTTATGACGCAATCGCGCACAGAAGCGGCACTTAAGGCGATGCCTGATGCAACCAAAACCTCAATCGCCGGGGCGCGAGGTGCAACCGTGGGAGATGTACCTATTCACTCCATTCGCCTTCGCGGTCTCGTCGCCCATCAAGAGGTACTTCTGGGAGGACCAGGAGAGACGCTCTCCATTCGCCACGATTCTCTAGATCGAGTCGGCTTCATGCCCGGAGTTTTACTTGGAGTACGAGAAGTTGGAAACCATCCCGGACTAACTTTTGGTTTAGAACACTTTCTTTCCCTATAAATCCAACCCAAGGAGCCCCACAAATGTCACAAGAAATAGTCATGTACTCTGCCGATTGGTGTGGGGATTGTCGCCGATCCAAAAGATTACTGGACTCACTTAATGTGGCCTACACACTCATTGATGTGGAGAGTGATGCGGCAGCTGCAGCAAAGGTAATTGAAATGACTGGCGGTCCGCGCTCTATACCCGTCATCATTTTTAGCGATGGTAGTCAACTTGTCGAACCTTCCGATATTGATCTGAAGGCTAAGCTCGTTTCTCTTTCGATTATTTAAATAAAGCTCAAGCGCCGTCCAACAACTGCCGCTTCAAATCGATCAGAGACTTTGAGGATTTCATAGATTCGCATTGTTTCATGTCGAATTGTGCTGACGCTATAACCTAGTTCCTCTGAAATCTGACGGTTTGTTTTCTCATCAGATAATCCCCGCAAAATCGCCAATTGACGTTGGCTGAGTTGACGTTCCTCTTTCTCTTCATTGAGAGTACTTGGATTCGAATCAAATTTTTCGTGGTATCGAAGCGATAAATAGAGTGAGATGGCACGACTGCAATTAGTTGCATCGCGCTTTAAATTGGCTTGCGCGGTCAAAGCTTTTGCGAAACGTATTGATAGAAAACCAATAATTACGCCACGGGCATAGAGGTTGATAACAACAAACTCTTTATCTAGCGACCATGTCATCACATTGTCTTTATCCGCGGTCAGCACCAATCCTCCGACCGGCTTTAACGCCCTCCATTCGACGGAGGAGTAGGAGAGTCCAACCTGAGATTCGTCTCCTCCGTATTGCCCTATGCAGACGCATGTACCATTTTGGCTCAAGTGCCAGAGCCCCGTTTGAATGGGTTTATAGGAGGCTAAATACTCTAGAGCCAGTGATCTAGCGATGCTGTCAATCGGTGGCGCGTGCGATAGCCAATCGAGCATTCGGTGCAAATCTGAATTGTGTTGCACTCATACCTCGTTTCTTGAGACCGTCAGGAAGGCGCATCCTGCGTAATGACTGCATAATATAAATTCTTTTGCGCAAAAAATCTTTAGGGATACCCCAAGAATTATTTAGTAAGAAAACTTCGCACTAAATTTCATGAAAAATGATACAGAAGCGCCGATGAGGCAGCTGCACATATAACAACCACAGGGAAAGGCGCCCGCAGGATAAGTGCAATGAATGCAACGGCCAATCCCAGGGTTCGATGATCGATCATCAATTTGGTTTTCTCTGCAAATGTTTGAACGCCAATGAGGGCGCTCAAAAGGACTATGGGGATATACCCATTAATGGATTTCACTTTCGGGTGCGACAAATATTTTTCGGGAATTGATTGCCCCACATATTTCAAGGCAAAGACTGCCGCACTTGTACCGATTACTCCCCACCACAATTTATTCACGGATTCACTCAGACCTTTGTCTCAGACCGACCACGATCGCCAACCCTGCAGTTGCGATGACTGGCAATCCAGCGGGCGCTACCGGCGTGAGTGCAATCGCAAGGGCCACCGCAGAGAGTGCAATGAGTCGATCTGTTGTCGTCACAAGTCGCGGCCACACAAGCCCCAGGAATGCGGCGGGTACCGCTGCATCAAGACCCCATGCGGCAGGATTTCCCATTGCTTGGGCTCCAAATGCGCCAGCTAAGGTAAAGAGGTTCCAAAAGATAAAAACACCAAAACCTGTCAGCCAGAATCCGATTCGCATCGCATCTGCTCCGCGACTTTCCTGCGAAAGTGATACACCTGTTGATTCATCAATCGTGATGTGAGATGCAAGAATTCTTTTGACTCCGCGAACTTTAAGAATAGGGGCCATGCGCATTCCGTAGAGGCCGTTGCGAAATCCAAGAAGGGTTGCAGTGGCGATTCCACTCAATGCGCTCCCGCCGGCGCCGATGACACCGATGACAGCAAATTGCGATGCTCCAGAAAAGGTCAACAAGGAAAGTAAAGAGGTCTGCAAAACGCTAAATCCCGCCGCAACACTTGCGGCCCCGAAGGCGGCTCCGTATGCCCCAACGGTGAGGGAGACACTCAAGGAATCTCGCAAAGTTTGCCGGTTAGCGCGGGGGAGACGGGAAGTGGCAGACACGACTGGAATTGTGCCCTATTAAATGCCATGGCGCGCCACGGTAGATAGATAGGGTCTCGCTATGTCTGAAGCCATTTTCCGAAGCAATATGACCGTAGAACTGGTCAAGGCCAGTGCCAGCGATGCTGATGTGATCTGGGCGGCGCGAGTTTCTACAGCAGGTGAGCAATCCTTGGAAGAGGTAGGGGAGGATCCTGCGCGATCGGCGGGCCTGATCAACTATTTGGCTCGCGAGAGGCACGGCTCACCATTTGAGCATACTTCGATGACTTTTTTTGTCTCGGCACCAATCTTCGTTTTTCGTGAATTTATGCGCCACCGAATTGCTTCCTACAATGAGGAAAGCGGGCGATATCGCGAATTGCAGCCGGTTTTCTATGTTCCCTCTCCCGAGCGCAAACTCGTTCAGATTGGCAAGACTGGCGCATATGAGTTTGTCGATGGCACCAAAGAGCAATACGACATCACAACCGCCGCTATGAAGGAAAGTTATAACTTCGTGTACGAGCGATATCAGACAATGCTTAATGCAGGGGTGGCCCGTGAAGTGGCTCGCGCCGTTTTGCCTGTTGGCCTGTATTCCTCGATGTATGTCACGATGAACGCCCGCGCACTCATGAATTTTCTCTCGCTGCGCACTGCTCGTGAAGGCTCGCATTTTCCAAGCTACCCTCAACGCGAAATTGAGATGGTGGCAGAGAAGATGGAAGAGCATTTTGCCCGTCTCATGCCGCTTACGCATGGGGCATTTGAAAAATCTGGACGTATCGCCCCGTAGGGACGGTAGCCTTAGCTCATGACGATCCTTGCGCCATTTGGGCGACTGGCCACGGCCATGGTGACCCCATTTAAGAAGGATCTTTCCATCGATTGGGATGGAGTTGCCACTCTTGCCAGTCACCTTGTCTCAACAGGTCATGATGCCATTGTCGTAAATGGCACCACAGGTGAAGCACCAACGACCAGTGATGAAGAGAAAGATCGCATCATCAAAGTTGTTCTCGATACCGTTGGTTCAAAAGCGCGAGTAGTTGCAGGTGCTGGAAACAATGAAACCTCACACTCGGTTGAACAAGCCCAACGTGCTCAGAAGGCCGGAGCCCACGGTCTCTTGGTTGTTACGCCGTATTACAACAAACCGCCACAAGCTGGTATCGAAGCGCACTTTCGAGCAATCGCAGATGCGTGCGACTTGCCTGTAATGATGTATGACATTCCTGGACGCACAGGAATTCCTATTGAACCAGACACTATCGTTCGCCTTGCTGAGCATCCACGCATTGCTGCCCTTAAGGACGCAAAGGGTGATGTTGCATCTACGTCATGGGTCATCAAACGTTCAGGCATACCTGTTTATTCAGGTGATGACATATTAAATCTGCCATTGCTCGCTGTTGGAGCTGTGGGATTTGTATCCGTATGTGGTCACACCGTTGGACCGCTGTTGCGAGAGATGCTGGACTCGTGGTTTGCAGGTAATGCCGCGCGGGCCCTTGAAATGCATCAGAAAGCTTTGCCAGTCTTTACCGGAACTTTCCGCACCCAAGGTGCGATTTTAACAAAAGCCGCTCTCAACCTAATGGGGCTTCCTGGCGGCTACACCCGATTACCTTTAGTGGATGCAACGCCAGCACAGATCGCGCAATTGCGTGAAGATCTGCTTGCCGGCGGCGTAACTCTTAGCGCATGACGCACCCTCATCCAGGTTTAGGTACTCCAGCAAAACTTAAATCTGGAGGATTGCGAATAGTTGCATTGGGCGGACTTGGCGAAATTGGTCGCAATATGACCGTCTTTGAGACCGCAGGTAAGTTGCTCATCGTTGACTGCGGCGTTTTATTTCCAGAGGAGACACAACCAGGCATTGATTTAATCTTGCCAGATTTTTCTTATATACGAGATCGCTTGCACGATGTAATCGGAATAGTACTTACGCACGGACACGAAGATCATATTGGCGCGGTTCCATATTTGTTACGCGAACGTGGTGACATTGCTTTGTACGGATCTGCGCTGACTCTTGCCCTCGTTGGCGCAAAATTACGCGAGCACCGCATTACTCCTTTGACTCGCGAAGTATCGGCGGGCATGAGCGAAGATATTGGTCCCTTCACCGTTGAATTCGTTGCGGTCAATCACTCCATTCCAGATGCGCTCGCCGTTGCAATCCATACAACTGCGGGAACGATCCTGCACACGGGCGACTTCAAGATGGATCAATTGCCTCTTGATGGCCGCATTACTGACCTGCGCGCTTTTGCCGCACTGGGTGAAAAAGGCGTCGATATATTCTTGGTGGATTCCACGAACGCTGATGTTCCTGGGTTTACACCGGCAGAGCGCGAAATCATGCCAGCGCTCGACAGAGTTTTTCGGGCGACGAAACGACGAGTAATCGTTGCTTCGTTTGCGTCTCACATCCACCGCGTGCAACAAATTATTGATACTGCTGTTGCCCATGATCGCAAGGTCGCTTTCGTGGGACGCTCGATGGTCAGAAATATGAAAATTGCTCAGGACATGGGCTATTTGACGATTCCAGATAATTGCGTTTTGGATTCCAAAGAACTAGAAAATTTTGGAGACAACGTCGTTCTTATCTGCACAGGCTCTCAAGGTGAACCCCTTGCAGCACTTTCAAGAATGGCCAATGGTGACCATGCAATTCGCGTGGGTGAAGGCGACACTGTTGTTTTGGCATCCTCTCTAATTCCCGGAAATGAGAACCCAGTATTTCGAGTCATTAATGAATTAACGAGATTTGGCGCCAAGGTAGTCCATAAAGGAAATGCACTCGTGCATGTCTCTGGACATGCCGCGGCGGGAGAACTTCTCTACTGCTACAACATTGTTAAACCAAAATATGTATTGCCCGTTCATGGGGAGTGGCGTCATTTGCGAGCCAACGCAGAATTGGCTATTCAAACAGGAGTACCGCGGGCCAATGCGATCATCATTGAAAATGGCATTGTTGTCGATCTCATCGATCACGAAGCTACCGTGGTTGGAAGTGTTCCTGTCGGTTTTGTCTATGTTGATGGACAGAGTATTGGTGACATCACCGAGGCTTCACTAAAGGATCGCCGCATACTTGGTGAAGAAGGATTCATTTCTGTGGTTGTGGTCGTTGATTCTCAAAGTGGAAAGATCGTGGCAGGGCCAGATATTCATGCACGCGGATTCGCTGAAGACCTCGAACTTTTCGACGAAGTCAAGACACGGATTGAGAAGGCGCTAGCAATAGCAGTCGCTGATGGAATTAACGGAACACATCAACTGTCACAGGTTGTCAGAAAAACTGTTGGGGGATGGGTTGGTGGCGAACATCGTCGGCGTCCAATGATTGTTCCTCTCGTTATTGAGGTATAGCTCCTTCACTCGGCGCGCCTGACCCTGTCGAATTTAGTAAGAAATTAGACTCACACCCATGGCTAAGAAGAAATCACGCGCGCCGAAAAGCGCCATGGTAGGGCGAGGTATCGCCGGAGTGTGGCGTTTTATTGCCAACGCACTCGGTGGGCTAGTCCGCTTCATTGCCAGAGGAGCGCGCGATCTAGACCCTGTGCATCAAAGAGATGGCATTGCCTTTTTGTTTCTACTCTCATCGATTATTGCTGCCGCAGGAACGTGGTTTCATTTAAATAATATTGTCGGGCGCGCTCTCTATTCTTTGATGTACGGAGGATTTGGACGTATCGGATTCTTTACACCTTTACTATTACTGTATTTCGCATTAAGGCTATTCCGAGTCCCCGATGAAAAGTCTGCTACCGGAAGAATTACCGTTGGCACATTCGCGCTCTTGCTCAGCAGCGCGGGCTTGGCACACATGCTTAACGGGTCCGTGGGTACCGGCGCAACTGCGATGCGTCATGGTGGAGGCTGGTTAGGGTACGGAGTTTCCCATCCATTAATTCTCCTGATGACTTCTTTATTGACCTATCCCGTACTTGTTTTGCTTTTTCTCTTTGGCTTGCTCGTTATCACTGCCACTCCGGTTTCTCAAGTATTTGCCAGAATATCTACAACCGCTAAATGGCTATATGTAAAGTTGTCTGGACGAATGAAACGCGCGGCCGAAGATTTCGAGATTTCAGAATCACCACCGTTTGAAACTCCGCTTGTAGCTGATTGGCCTCACGAGGCTGAGGAAGAGCTAGACGAAGAGAGTTTTGACGAAGAGTTCACGGTACCTATTCCTGTTGCGGTTGCTCATCCTGTTTTTACCTCTGAGGGCAAGACTCCCGCCAAGCATCCGGTGCAGCTCTTGCTTTCAAGTGATTCAAAGTATCTCCTTCCGCCTCCAGATTCCTTGCGTGCGGGTGTTCCTGGAAAGTCCAAGAGCAAGGCAAATGACATAGTTGTTGCCTCACTCACAGAGGTCTTTGCTCAATTTGAAATCGACGCAACCGTTACTGGATTTATGCGGGGCCCTACCGTCACGCGTTATGAAGTGGAACTTGGAAATGCAGTAAAAGTCGAGCGAATTACTGCGCTGGCTAAAAATATTTCCTATGCGGTTGCAAGTGCTGAAGTGCGAATTCTTTCTCCTATCCCAGGCAAGTCGGCGGTAGGTATCGAGATTCCAAACACAGATCGCGAAATAGTTGTTTTGGGAGATGTAATTCGCTCATCGGTTGCCGGGCAAGATCATCATCCAATGCTTGTAGCCCTTGGTAAAGATGTAGAAGGCAATTTTGTTTGTGCTAACTTGGCGAAAATGCCGCACTTACTTGTGGCCGGAGCAACAGGCGCGGGCAAGTCATCGATGATCAACGCGATGATTGTCTCTATCTTGATGCGCGCGACCCCCGATGAGGTTCGCCTTATTTTGATTGACCCAAAGCGAGTAGAGCTCACTGCCTATGAGGGCATTCCACATTTGATCACGCCGATCATTACTAGCCCAAAGAAAGCAGCAGATGCTTTGCAATGGGTCGTACGTGAGATGGATCTTCGTTATGAGGATCTATCAACTTTTGGATATCGCCATATCGATGATTTCAACAAAGCAGTTCGGGCTGGTAAGGCAGTTGCACCTCCGGGGAGTGATCGCGTGCTGGAGCCTTACCCATATTTATTAATTATCATCGACGAGCTTGCCGATCTCATGATGATTGCTGCGAAGGAAGTGGAAGAGTGCGTTGTTCGCATTACCCAACTTGCGCGTTCGGCTGGTATCCACTTGGTCCTTGCAACGCAACGTCCCAGCGTTGATGTCGTTACGGGATTAATCAAGGCGAACGTGCCGTCAAGACTCTCGTTTGCCACCAGCTCATTGGCAGACTCTCGAGTGATCTTGGATCAAGGCGGGGCTGAAAAACTTGTTGGTCAAGGCGATGGTTTATTTATCCCTATGGGAGCAAGTAGAGCGGTTCGTATTCAAGGCGCTTATGTGTCAGAGCGCGAAATAGAAGTGGTCGTCAACCACGTTAAAGGTCAGCTCTCACCTCGCTATCGCACCGATGTTACCGCTCCCGCTGCGCGCGTCCTCGGTGGTGGCGACACAGAAATTGGTGATGACATTGACTTGTTGTTGCAGGCAGTGCATTTGGTTGTGACAACTCAGTTTGGTTCGACCTCAATGCTTCAACGCAAACTTCGAGTTGGATTTGCAAAGGCTGGACGTTTGATGGATTTAATGGAATCTCGGGGAATCGTTGGCCCTTCGGAGGGCTCCAAAGCGCGCGTAGTCCTCGTCAAGGTCGAGGATTTGGAAGATGTTCTGGACACAATCCACGATTAGTCGCCCTGCTGAGTTAAGGGGTTATTTGTCGGGGGGAGTTTGGGCAATGTTCACCTTCTCTCTTTCAATCTAAGGTCAATGGGGGCTACCCTTGTATTTCACGGATACACCGAAGCCAGTTAGAGGAATTCATGTCGCTCGGCTCTTTACTTAAACAAGCGCGTACCTCCGCTGCTTTGAGCCTTGACGATCTTGCCGCCAGAACAAGCATTCGCACGGAACTCATCCGGGATTTTGAAAAAGATGACTTCTCTAAATCCGGTGGCGAAACATATGCACGTGGCCATGTGCGCATCTTGGCAAATGCTTTAGGTGTTGCTCCTTCCTTGTGGCTAGATGCTTACGATGAAGAACATTCCATAACTAAGCACTCTATGGCAGATATGCTGATAGAAAATAATGTGATGATCGCTCGGAGTGAGAAGCCGAAGATTTCGCTCAAGACTCTTTCGATAGTTTCCGCTACGGTCGTTTTTCTTGGCGTGGCTGGACAAATCGCTCTTACCAATTTTCGCTCGACCCCTGCCGTTGTAGAGAAAGTTGCAGCAACTTCACCCTCGGCTTCCTCGACTCCGAGTGCTACTCCAACAGCTATGGCGACGCAGGCACTAGCGGTCAATGTTTCAGTAACCGCCACGCGGGGCAACTCCTGGTTATTTGTTTCAGACTCACAAGGCAGTGCGATCTATTCTGGAGAACTTGCCAAGGGCCAAAGTAAAATTTTTAGCAATGACCAACCCATCTCAATTCGCTTCGGAAGTGCGGGAGCGGTTGATGTGACTGTCAATGGCGCCGCAATTGCCTCACTTGGGGCGATCGGAGAGGTCTTAGATCGGACTTTTGGGGCCAATTCCAGCAATTAACTCTGTATCATCAGCCCAATGAATCGTACTGTTGCCGTCGTGACTTTGGGTTGCGCAAGAAACGAAGTCGATTCCGAAGAATTAGCGGGAAGACTTGCAGCTGATGGCTGGACCTTGGTCGATGATGTGGAGTCAGCCGAAGTAGCCCTCATCAATACATGTGGATTTATTGAATCAGCCAAAAAAGATTCGATAGACGCACTCCTTGAGGCGAATTCATTGAAAGGTCATGGAGTTACTCGCGCAGTTGTTGCAGTGGGTTGCATGGCTGAACGTTATGGCGAAGAGTTAGCGAAGGCGCTACCTGAAGCCGATGCAATATTGGGATTTGATGATTACCGAGATATCAGTGCACGTTTGCAATCCATTGTCTCTGGAGAGAAACATTTTCCACACACCCCGAAGGATCGCCGTGCGCTATTGCCCATCTCTCCCGTTGAGCGTGCAGCTGTCCGCGATGCAGATTTTGCATCGACTTTGGGTGGGGGATCCTTATTCCGTAAGCGCCTAGGTAACGCTCCGTGGGCTCCACTTAAAATTGCCTCAGGGTGCGATCGACGATGCTCCTTCTGCGCGATTCCTTATTTTCGAGGTTCCTTTGTTTCTCGGCGCCCTACCGAAATCATCGAGGAGGCTCGATGGCTTGCCGACCAAGGCGTCTCAGAACTGTTTTTGGTCAGCGAAAACACGACTTCCTACGGAAAAGACCTCGGTGATTTACGCTTGATGGAGAAGATCCTGCCTGATTTAGCGGCCATCAACGGAGTAACCAGCATCCGATTGTCATATTTACAACCCGCTGAGATGCGTCCCTCACTATTGCAAGCGATGATCGAGACAGAGAAAGTTGCTCCTTATTTCGATCTTTCTTTTCAGCACTCGAGTAGTTCGGTGTTGCGTGCGATGCGCCGATTTGGAGATACCGAGAAATTCTTACATCTCATTTCTCAAATCCGAGCTCTCTCACCAGAGGCGGGAATTAGATCTAACGTCATAGTCGGTTTTCCAGGAGAGTCCGAAGAGGATTATCAAGAATTGGTGGAGTTTATAAGTCAAGCCAATCTTGATGCTGTCGGAGTCTTTGGATATTCCGATGAAGATAATACGGAGGCGCTGAATCTGGAGAATAAGGTAGATCCAGAACTCATTCGCGAACGAGTAGATTCTTTATCAACGCTTGTAGATGAGCTAGTCAGCGAAAGAGCAGCCCAACGCATTGGAGAAGAAGTCGTAGTACTGATTGAAGATGCCGAGCTACAAGAAGGTCGTGCCGCCCATCAGGGTCCGGAAGTTGATGGCACTACAACTTTTGTCGGCACTCAATTCACCGTTGGACAGTACGTCAAGGCTCGAATTGTTGATTCTTTGGGAGCAGATCTGATTGCTCAGGCAATATGAGGCGACCTTCTGACTTAAATTTACCTAACTCGATTACTATTCTTCGAATCTTATTTTTGCCGTTTTGTGCGTACGCGCTTTTTAGAAACGGCGGCGATGATTACACCTGGCGGATTATTGCATGGTGGCTTTTCCTTATTGTCGGGATGACTGACATGCTTGATGGAAAATTGGCTCGAAGTCGAAACAGTGTTACTGAATTTGGGAAACTACTTGATCCGATTGCTGACAAGGCTCTTATCGGTACCGCTCTAATCGGATTATCTATCCTCGGCCGAATGCCTTGGTGGATTACCGGGCTCATTCTTTTCCGCGAAATTGGAATCACCATCTATCGATTTGCTGTAATTAAAAATGGAGTCATCCCAGCAAATCGGGGCGGTAAAATAAAGGCCGCTTTCCAAGGATTCGGTGTGGGGTTCTACGTCATGCCCCTCTCGTCAACTTTCTACGTGGCCCGAGATATTTTTATGTACATCACAATTATTCTCACCCTTGTCACTGGTGTCATCTATATTGTTGAATCGCGCAAGGAGTAAATTTCCTCCATGGCAGTTAACCAATCCGCCCAAGAGATCATCGCCTTACTTCGCGATCGCGGTGAAACGCTTTGCGTAGCGGAATCAATCACGGGTGGGGGACTTGGCTCATTCATCACTCAAATACCGGGTGCATCCGATGTTTTTCTCGGTGGAGTTATTTCCTACAGCACTCGCCTCAAGGAGACGTTGCTTCATGTGCCGCAATCGTTGGTTGAAGAATTTACAGTCGTAAGTGAGGAAGTAGCCCAAGCAATGGCTGCTGGTGCGCGCCTTGCAACGGGGGCAACCTGGGCAATTGCCACAACTGGGGTAGCGGGCCCTGGCCCATCAGAAGGCTTTCCCGCAGGAACTGTTTGGATAGCCATTGACGGTCCAACCCCTCACAGCATGGTTTTGGACCTTCAGGGCGGGCGTGAAGATGTACGAAACGCGACAATTTACAGTGCGATGTCAGCTTTTTCGCGTATCCTTAGCACCCGAAGCTGAAAGTTATCTAAGTTTATCTAGGCACTGCGAAAGGAGTACCTGTGTCCCTATTGCGCACACATATTGGCTACTGCTTGCGCGCTGCCCGAACGGCTCAAGGTCGCACCCTTCGAAGTGTTGCCCGTGATGCACGAGTTTCCTTAGGTTATTTGTCTGAAGTTGAACGAGGACAGAAGGAAGCATCGTCAGAGCTTTTGAATTCCATATGCGCAGCTTTGGGACTAACGCTTTCTTCAATCATGAGCGATGTTGCCCACGAACTGATCGCCCGAGAGGCCGTCACATTTACTGTTGTTGACGCTGCTTAAAAAGCGTGCCAGTCACTGATAATTCTGCATATCGCCGTACACGCGTTGCAATTCTAGAAGGAACTAAATCTCTCATCGCCCAACGCGGTTTGCGCTCCACCACAATGATCGATATTGCTGATGCTTCGGAAGTCTCACGGGCCACGTTGTATAACCACTTTCGCGATAAGGACAGTGTGCTGCGCGCCCTATTAGAATCTGAGGTAGAGCGTTTATGTGCGCTATTGGCTACCGATTCTCTTGAAAAAATTTCGATAGAAATATCATCTGATATCGCTCTGGCCGCGCTTCGGACCAATGATCCGCAGGTCTTGACCGAACTCTTCAGTTCAGAGAGTGACCCGCTGTGGCCGCTGATTGGACAGGCCCTGCTTGATGCTTTGGGGGATCCGCTCACGGCCCAGCTGACCATACGCTGGCTCATAGGGCAGGTTTTCGCCCCATTAACGCCCCTTCAGAGCCACGATCACGCTCGGGCAATCGCAGAACTGCGCTCGCACTAGTTCGGCGTGTCGCTTCCTTCAACATGCCTTCGAACAGATGTTCGTATATCCTTCTCATACCCAACCAGAGCGGTTTCCACGACTCAAGCCCAGAGCTTGTTCTCCCGTCAGTGGCCTTCCGTACCTTCTGGACCGTACCTAACGCCAATAGAGGCGTTTGATTGAAAGGAAAAAAGTGGCTACTGAAAAAGCAACTGAAAAAGCAACAAGTGATCGCACAAAAGCCCTAGACACTGCCCTTGCCCAAATTGAACGCCAATTCGGAAAAGGTGCGGTTATGAAGATGGGCGAGCGAGGAACACAGATCGTTGAAGTGATCCCAACAGGTTCGATCAGTCTTGATATTGCACTTGGAATTGGCGGACTACCACGTGGCCGCATCGTAGAAATCTACGGACCAGAATCTTCAGGTAAGACAACTCTCGCACTTCATGCGATTGCCAATGCACAGCGCGCTGGCGGTATCGCAGCATTCATCGATGCAGAGCATGCCTTTGATGCAGAGTACGCAAAGAAACTTGGTGTTGATATTGATGCACTTCTGGTTTCACAACCAGATACAGGCGAGCAAGCGCTAGAGATCATGGATATGTTGAT
>CAIYBL010000181.1 GCA_903924485.1 uncultured Actinomycetes bacterium | reverse complement strand
CGCCGTGTACCAAGCCGTGGTGGCTGGATGTTGCGCAGCCCATTGAGCCGCGAGTGAGGTCTTGCCATAGCCAGAAGGAGCAATCACATAGACGGCCCGTGGGGCGGGTTGATTTAACTCCGCGAGAAGGTGGGTTCGAAGAATGAAAGTCTCGGTAACCTGAGGAGGGGTGATGCGAGCCAGTGATACGCCTGGCAATGTTTCCAACATGACTTCACCTTCCAGAAACACCCCATGCGGGTATCCCTATGAAGATTTAAGCAGGCTTCACCCTGAAAAGACAGTTTTGGGGTGAGAAAACCTGAACTTCACCCTGCCTGTATCACCCCTAGTGGCATGGACTCACGCTCAATAAGTTCTGCGAGTGCTAATTGCTTACGGGTAGAGACCACGCAAGCGATGGGCTTCTGCGACTCGGCTAACGCCAAGCATGAGAGCGGCTTCGCGCCATGTGACGTTTTTAGAGCTGGCAGTTGTGGAAACCTCAACAATGGCTTTCATCAGAATGCTATTGAGATTGTCTTTTACTTCGTCCGCGCTCCAGAAATAATTCTGCTTATCCTGAACCCATTCAAAGTAAGAAACGATTACGCCGCCTGAGTTAGCCAAAATATCTGGCACAACAAGGACTCCGTTGCTTGCAAGGATTGCATCGCCTTCGGGAGTCGTCGGAGCATTTGCGCCTTCGACAACAATCTTGGCTTTAATTCCACCGGCGGTTGCTCCCGTTATCGAATCAGCGAGCGCGGCAGGAATCAAGACATCCACATCAAGATGCAAGATCTCTTCATTGGTCATGGAGGTAGTTCCTGGTGCACCGACAACAGTTCCTGCAGTCTTGGAGAATTCAAAGATTTCGGCAACGTTCTTAAAGCCCGTTACTCCACCTTGAACATCGCTGACTGCAACGATTTTGAGTCCCATACCTTCAAGTGCAACAGCGGTCCAATAGCCGACTTTTCCAAAACCTTGGATAGCTACCGTGGCACCTTGTGGGTTAATTCCCTTTGCTTTCAGCGCTTCGATTGTTGATAGCGCAACGCCATCTCCTGTAGCGGTGGTGCGTCCTAAGGAGCCACCCAAAACAATTGGCTTACCAGTGACAACACCAGGGACAGAGAATCCGGCGTTCACCGAATACGTGTCCATCATCCAGGCCATGTTTCGTTCATCGGTTCCGACATCAGGAGCAGGAATATCGCGTTCTGGTCCGATGATTGGCAAGATCTCTGAGGTATAGCGCCTGGTAAGTCGCTCATTCTCGCCAAGGGAAAGTGAATGGGCATCAACTGCGACGCCACCTTTTGCTCCACCGTAGGGAAGATGCGTCAGTGCGCACTTCCAGGTCATCAACATTGCCAGGGCCACGGTCTCATCAAGGTCAATATCTTGATGAAAGCGCACTCCACCCTTAGAGGGGCCGCGTGTCGTTGAATATTGGACTCGATAGCCCTTGTACATCTCTACCCTGCCGTCGTCTCGGCGCAGGGGCACGGCAACTTCTAAGATCCGCCGTGGTGTTGAGAGGGTATTCCAGTCATTATCTGAAAGTTGTAGCTGGTCTACTGCTCGGCGTAATTGAGCCAGGGCAGTAGCGATTGGTGACTCCGTTGTCATGCTTTCACACTAGTCCTGGCGCCTGTGAAAGTAAAAAATAACGCGAAAAAATAGAAGAATTATAAGAATTTATCAAGAAAAGTGACGGCCGTCTCTTGCGGAAGGTTCGCATGTACCATCTGCTCGTAAGAACTTTTGCGTCCACGTTGCTAGGGTCGGGACTTCCGTAACTTTCGAGAGATTGCGAGTAAGAAATGTCTGATGCCGCCGAATGGTCTTTTGAAACCTTGCAGATCCATGCAGGGCAAGTTCCTGATCCAACAACAGGTGCCCGTGCACTTCCTTTGTTTCAGACTACCGCTTATCAATTCCGTGACACCCAGCATGCAGCTAATCTCTTTGGGCTTGCCGAATTAGGAAATATTTACACACGCATCATGAACCCAACTCAGGATGCCGTCGAACAACGCATTGCAGCTCTTGAAGGTGGAGTCGCAGCGCTTCTGCTTGCATCAGGTTCTGCCGCGACATCATTTGCGATTATGAACCTTGCCGAAGCTGGCGACCATATTGTTTCGAGTCCAAGCCTGTATGGCGGAACCTACAATCTATTCCACTACACGTTGCCTAAGTTCGGTATTGAAGTAACTTTCGTAGAAGACCCTAATGATCTTGAATCATGGCGCAAAGCAGTTCGACCTAACACAAAGGCATTCTTCGGCGAGACAATCGCTAATCCAAAAAATGACATCATGGATATTGAAGGGGTGGCCAAAGTCGCTCATGAAGCGGGCGTTCCACTCATTGTCGATAACACCGTTGCCACGCCATTTATTATTCGCCCAATCGAGCACGGAGCAGATGTAGTTGTTCACTCGGCAACAAAGTTCCTTTCAGGACATGGCAACTCTGTTGTCGGCGCAATCGTTGACTCAGGCAAGTTTGATTATGCCAAGTACCCAGATCGCTTCAAGAACTTTAACGAACCAGACCCTAGCTACCACGGTCTCGTCTTCGCACAAGCGCTAGGCGTGGGCTCCGCATTCGGTGCAAACCTTTCCTACATCTTCAAGATTCGTCTGCAATTGCTTCGCGATATCGGGGCAGCTGTAAGTCCATTTAACGCATGGTTACTTGCTCAAGGGCTAGAGACTTTAAGCCTTCGCATTGAACGGCACTTGGAAAACGCAATAGCCGTTGCAACATGGCTAGAGGCCAACCCCGCTGTCGAGAAAGTGAACTACGCGTCATTGAAATCATCTCCATGGCATGCACTCGCGCAGAAATATGCTCCAAAGGGCTCGGGCGCAGTTGTTTCCTTTGAACTCAAAGGCGGGGTCGAGGCCGGCAAGAAGTTTGTCGAGTCCCTCAAACTGTTCAGCCATGTTGCCAACATTGGTGACGTACGTTCGCTTGTAATTCACCCTGCTACAACCACACACTCACAGTTGAGCGCGCAAGAACAACTTGATGCAGGCGTGACCCCGGGCTTGGTTCGCTTAAGCCTAGGTCTTGAAAACATCAAGGACATCATCGCTGACCTAGAAGTTGGGTTTGCTGCAGCCAAGTAATTTCTAGACCAAGGAGAGTAGGCTCCTTCCCATGAAAGCCGTGAAAGATGAGATACCAGTCGCGCCACCAAAATTGCGCGGCTGGTTTCATCTTGGCGCAACTCCTGTAGTTTTTATTGCATCACTCGTTCTATTTATTCTGAGCAAAGATTCACTCAAGTTTGCTGTCGCCCTTTATTCGCTGACAGCAATATTGCTCTTTAGTGTTTCTGCTATCTACCATCGCGTGCCATGGTCGCCAGTCAAAAAGAAGATTTGGCGGCGATGGGATCACGCCAATATCAATCTACTTATCGCTGGCTCTTGCACTCCCTACGCCGTCACGCTTCTTAAAGGAAATGACCGAGTGATTCTTCTTTCGGTTATGTGGACGGGTGCACTCATTGGAGTCGCTGTCCGCGTTTTTTGGGTTGGGGCGCCTCGTTGGCTTTATGTGGCAAATTACCTGGCACTTGGCTGGGCGGCGGCGATCTATTCACCACAGATGTATCGTGCTGGCGGCCTCTGGGTTCTGCTTCCTATCCTTATTGGCGGTCTCTTCTACTCTGTCGGGGCCATTTTCTATGCACTCAAAAGACCTGGCAGATATGCACGATATTTCGGCTTTCACGAGCTATTTCACATCTTTGTAATCGCTGCATGGGTCTCGCAATATATCGGCGTCTCGATCGCTATTTATAGGGCTCGCTGACCCCATCCATTCACGCATGTGGGCTTTTGGTGGGTGCTTTCTTGCTCTAACCTGTGCCTCTAAAGAGAGTTAGGACAAGGATCCATGGCTGAGAAAAGTTCCTTCCTGAATTGGGTCGGATTTAAGGGCGAAGAAACTAACGCTCCCAATTCGGTAGATCGCATCCGCGAGCTAGAAGCGCAACTTGCAGACCTTCGTTCCCGTCGTGACATTACGACCTTGTCCAAAGAAGAGTTTGAAATTCTCGCCACTGAAACTGCGATGGCAATGATTAAGTCGGCCCAATTGCGCGAATCCAAAGCGCAAGCGACGTCAGACCGTGTCATTTCAGAATCAAGCAGGCAAGCAAAAGATGTTGTTGAAAGTGCAGACCAGAAAGCCAAAGCCGTTCTTTCCGGTGCTGAATCCCGTG
>CAIYBL010000180.1 GCA_903924485.1 uncultured Actinomycetes bacterium | reverse complement strand
TCGCGAGCTTGACGACGATTGAGGTCTGAATGCTCCACCAAGCTATCGGTGATCTGCTTACCAATTTTCATAACCGGGTTAAGGGCTACGGAGGGTTCCTGAAAGACCATCGAAATTCCGGTGCCTAAAACGCTCTTTCTATATTTGCCTTTATCGGCCAGAAGGTCGGTGCCTTGAAACATAATGGAGCCAGAAGTAACGCGGACGTTAGAGGGCAACAAGCCCATAATTGCGCGCAAAGTTAGACTCTTGCCAGAGCCAGACTCGCCAACAAGACCACGTGCATGTCCTGATGCCACGTTGAAACTGACGTTGTCGATCGCGATGTAATCGCGGCCCGCAATACGCGCCACGATCTGCAAATTCTTCACCTCAAGTATGTTCGTGGCGGCGCTCATCATCGCTTTACTCGCAATACAACAGCGAGACCATCTCCGATAAAGGAGAGTCCCAAACTACTGATAATTACTGCAACAGCGGGCAAAACGGTGAGGTAGTAATAGCCGCCCGCTAAGAATTGTTGACCCTCGGCAATCATGCGACCCCAGTCTGGGGTTGGAGGCACAATTCCCAGACCGAAATAACTCAAGGTGACGATTACTCCGATGTTGAGAACGATGTCGCTCATGGCATAGACAACGGCTTGAGTAATTACATTTGGCAGTACGTGACGGGTGATGATCTTGCGGTTTGAAATGCCACCCGTTTGCGCTGCTTCAATAAACTCCTTCGAGCGCACAATCATTGTCTCTCCACGCACGATGCGAGCATAGGAAACCCAGCTCACTATAGAGATCGCTATGAAAATGCTGCTCACGCCATTACCAAGAATGAAGACCAGGCTAATAACAAGAACATAAAAAGGGAATGCAACAACGACATCAGCTATTCGCATGACCAAGGTATCTACCCAGCCAGAAAAATAACCACAGATGGCGCCAATAAGGGTGCCGATTACGAAGGGAGCAAGTACTGCCGCAGAGGCAAGAAAGAGGTCGGTCCTGCCGCCGTAAAGAAGTCGGCTCCAAATATCTCGTCCCAAGTTGTCGGTGCCTAGGAAATGTTTAGCGCTGCCACCCTGCAAGGTGTTTACAAGATCTTGTTGGATAGGGCTAAATTTCGTAAGGTAAGAAGCAAGGAAAGCCATCGCGATAACAACGACGATGATAAACAAACCAAGATACAAACGAAAATTATTTACACGAAAACCCTTGATCCGAGAAAGAATAATTTTAGTAGGCGATGTCACGGTACTCATTATTTAAACCTCGCCCGAGGATCTAGAAGTGCGTATGCCACATCTGTCAGCAAATAGACCAATACAACAAGCATGGCGAAAGTTAGCGTCGCACCTTGTACAACCGGGAAATCACGATTCAAGATGCCCGACATGAGAAAGGATCCCATCCCAGGGATTCCAAAAACATTTTCAATTACCAGGGAACCACCAGCGAGATAGCCCACCTGGATGCCCAAGATGCTGATTCCGGAGATGCTTCCATTGCGCAGGGCGTACTTCAACCAGACCGCGCGATTTCGCAAGCCTTTTGAGCGGGCAAAAGCAACATATTCACTATCTAAGGATTCAATCACCGAGGTTCGCAAACTTCTCACCAACAGCGGCACCAGCCCTAAGCCGATGGTCATGCTGGGCAAAACCAATGACCACAAATGTTCAGGGAAGCTTGTTCCGTACCCACCGACCGGAAATATCTGAAATTTAAGGGCAAGAAACAAAATGCCCATTGCGCCGATGAAGAAGATTGGCATTCCTAAGATCACGGCGTTCATAAGGCCGACAAGGTGATCGATAAACTTATCCTTCTTCACGGCAACCCAGATAGCTAAGGGCAAGGCAAAGATGATTCCGAAAAGTGACCCCATGAGCATCAACATCAACGTGGGTGGTAATTTCAAGGAGATCAACTTCAGAATCGTCTCGTTATAAAAGAGAGATTTTCCAAGATCTCCTGTAAAGAGTCCGCCAATGAAATCTACATACTGTGCGGTCAAAGGTTTATCTAAACCCCACTGGTGATGGAGCGCTGCAATTGCTGCCGGTGTTGGGTGGTTACCTAAATAGGTAAGAGCTGGGTCACCAGGGGTGGCATGCATCAAAATAAAAGTGACTGTAATGATTCCGAAGACGACTGGTACTAAGAGCGCAATCCTCTTGACCAAGAACCGAATCATTAGTGAAGTAACCCTTCTTACACAGTCGATAGAGCAGAATACCTAATTCCCAGTGCGCAGTGTCCATGAAATGTACTCATGGACACTGCGCCGAGGTTACTTCTATGACCTACCGATTACTTGGTCAACCAGACATTTCGTAAGTTGTAATTTCCAGTTACGAATGGGTGGAAGTTTTGTACCTTTGTGGAATATGAGTACAGATTTGGTGCGTAGTACAACGCCACCATTGGCTGATCTGCATCCCACTGGGCTTGGATCTTGTCGTAGATTGCCTTGCGCTTTACCTGACCAGAAACAAGCACAGCATCATTAGCGAGCTTGGCACTTGCCTGGTTGTCGTAATAAGACCACAACGATGATCCTCCGCCGTCAATGACGCCAGCGAAACGAATGATTTCATCTGGATCAATAATGTCGGTGGTGCAATATCCGTACATGATGTCGTAGGACTTAGCATCGCGAGCCGCTGTCCATGCTGATGGATCAAGCTGATTGATCTTCAGCGTAATTCCAATCTTGGCAGCTTCACTCTGGAGAATCTGCGCCTTGGAGTTTTCGTCACCGCTACCGGATGCGACGTTGATATTGGCGGTGAAGCCAGTAGGCACGCTAGACAAAGCTAATTCAGCCTTGGCCTTTGCCACGTCATACGGCAATCCCTTGATAGCCGCATTGTGCGACCATGAAGTTGGCGACATATATGCCCCAGCCACTGTACCGATGCCGAATGTCACGGCAGAAACTATGGCCTGCTTATCGGTTAAATAGGCAAGTGCCTTGCGCACGTGCACATCAGTGAATGGCGCTTTAGTGTTGTTAAAGATTAAGTAGTTAACCGCACTTGAAGCAAATGCTGTCACCTTCACGCCTTTAACATTCTTAAGAGTCTTAACGCTGGAGTAGGCAGGGAATTCATTGATCTGTGCCTGGCCACCTTGAACCTGATTTGCTCTGGTGTTTGGTTCCGGAAGCAATTTAAAGGTAACAGAGTTCAAATATGGCTTTCCAGCTTCCCAGTAGTAAGGGTTGCGAACAAGTTTGATCAATTGACCTTTAGTCCATGTGTCTAACTTGAATGGACCTGTTCCGATTGGATGCTTTCCAAATTGATCCTTAGTCATGCCACCGTAGTTGTAAGGCACGATGGAGTTAGCAAAAATTGCCATCACTGCTGGAAGTGGAGAGTATGGAGTCTTAGTTGTAACAGTTACCGTCAATGGATCTGGTGTGCCAACTTTTGCAATAGAGGAGTTAATGAATCCCCAGTTGCCAGAAGGAATAGAGTTTTGGTCGATAGAGAACTTCACATCTTTAGAAGTCATCGGGGCGCCATTAGAAAATTTAACACCTGGACGTAATTTGAAGGTCCATGTCAATCCATCTTTAGATTGAGTCCACGATGTTGCAAGGTCTGCCTTGACGTCTTTTGCATCTTGCGCTGGAACCAAGAGAGTGTCGAAAATTTCCTCGACTACCCAGATGCCTGCGTTATCAGGTGGAATGCTTGGAGTTAAACTGGATTCAAGATCTCCACGCAACATAATGAGGTCTCCACCTTTTACAGGGGATGCGCCCGAAGCTGCTTGTGAAAATGTGAACGATGCTGGCAGCGCCAGTGATAAGGCGACCGCAGCAACCAAAACTTTCTTGGAAATGATCTTCATACCTAACCAACCTTTCAGTTTGACGCGCCTTAAAGTGGTCACCTCAAGGGATTTACATTCCGTACTCAGTGTCTATTCATAGGGTTTGCACCCCCGTAAGTCAAGAACCCTATTTTAAGAAATTCACGATGGTGGATTTCAATACTTCAACAATCTCAACAACTGAATCGATCTCTACCCATTCATTTGGTGAGTGTAAATTGCCACCTTTGGGACCGATGAGAACCGTTGGAACACCAGAGGCTTGCAATATGGCTGCATCCGTCCAGGCATTCCACCCTCTATCAAGTATGTCTGTGCCTAACACTTCTTGCGTCGCACTATTGAGCGCTGCCAAAAGTGGCTCTCGTCCCGTGCCCATAAAGGGATCGCGCTCAAGTTTGATCTCAATCTCTGCTCGAAAATTTGGGCGCTTGATTGTGATCTCTGCAAATATCTTTTCAATATCTTTGACTCTATTGGCCAAGGACTCCCCCGGCTGGGTACCGATCTCAATACCTAAGACAGCCCGGCTTGGGTAGGTCGCAAAATCAGTGCCACCTTTAATCGTGCTGGTGTGAAAAACAGTGGCGCCATTTCGAGCATCGGGGTGAGCTGCCCATGTGCTTTCACTTAACTCATCAAGGCGAGTAATGACTTCAGCCATGTGAACAATGGCATCGATACCTTCCTCTGGCGCGCATCCATGAGATGCCTTTCCAAAGACTGTGATCTCAATCCAACCAAAGCCTTGATGCTCGGTGACAACAACGGGCATCACCGAAGGTTCAATAATGATTGCTGCATCCATTGTGTGATGTTTAGCCAAATGCTCTGAACCCGTTGACGTACTCTCCTCATCGATCACGCAGGCAAGCAGCACATCTCCATTGAGAGCCACTCCACTACGTGCCAAATCCCGCAGCGCCAACATTGCAGCAGCGCATCCCGCTTTGTCATCAACAACGCCGAGTCCATACATGCGATCGCCATCGACCCACGGGGACAAAGCAACATCGGCCCAATTCTCATAACCAACCGTGTCGCTATGTGCGTTGATGCATAGAGTCGGTCCGCTTCCGGAACCTTTCAGACGTGCCAACATATTAGGCCGCCCTGGACTTACCTCCTCCAGCGTTACCTCAAGACCTTCTTTTGTCAGCCACTGACCCATGAACATGGCAATCTTCGCCTCGCCCGATCCCGTCGATATGAGCCACGGAGTGACTGACTCAATGCGAACGAGTTGATCGAGAAGTGAAATAACTTCCTCACGAGTGGTCGAGAGTGATGAGTCTTGAGGCATTGAGAAAACCTGTCCCTTCGTTAACTTTCAATAAAAACATTCTTACCCATAAAAGGATTGCAGACCATCCAGGTGTATGCCTGGATGGTCTGCAACGGCCCCTCGCCCGAGTTACTCGCCTACTTACTTAGCCAAACATTTCGAAGATTGTAATTTCCAGTTACATAGGTATGGAAATTCTGAACCTTCTTTGAGTATGAATAGACAACAGGTGCGTAGTAAAGAGGCACCAAGGGCGCATCTGCTTCTACCTGAACCTGGATCTTGTCATAAAGTGCTTTGCGCTTTGCTTGATCTTGGAAGGTCACGGCTTCCGCTGCCCAAGCAGCAACATCCTTGTTGTCGTAATAGGTGAAGAGCGAGAATGCTCCACCGTTATATACGGCATCAACATTGATGATCTCATCTGGATCCATCATGTCTGTAGTTACCAAGGTGTAGCAGATATCAAAGCTCTTATTAGAGCGAGCGTCATTCCATGCAGATGGATCAAGTTGCTGAATAGTCAACGTAATTCCAGCCTCTGCAGCTGCCGCTTGCAAGATCTGCGCCATTGAGTTTTGATCCGCATTTCCTGATGGAATCATGATGTTCGCAGAGAAACCATTTGGAGTGGTCGACAAAGCTAACTCAGCTTTAGCCTTAGCAACGCTGAATTCACGACCTTTGACGCTGGCGTTATGTGCCCATCCTGCTGGCCACATAAAAGCACCGGCTGGTGTTCCTGCACCGAAGAGAACTGCGTTGTTAATCGCATTCTTATCGACAAGGTATGCCAATGCTTTTCTTGCATGTGGGTCATTAAATGGAGCCTTCGAGTTATTCAAGACCAAGAAGTTTGTCGCACTCGATGGGAATGCAGAAACTGTGATCTTTGGCTGACCCTTCAGCGTCTTGATACTTGAAAATGGTGGGAACTCATTGATCTGAGCCTGATTTCCAGCTAGTTGGTTAGCGCGTGTGTTGGAATCAGATACCAAATTGAAAGTAACGGAATTCAAGTATGGCTTTCCAGCTTCCCAGTAGTAAGGGTTGCGAACCAACTTGATTGACTGACCAAGAGTCCACTTTGATAACTTAAATGGGCCAGTACCAATTGGGTTCTTAGCAAATTGATCCTTGGTGACTCCGCCATAGTTGTATGGGATTACCGCGTTAGCAAATGTTGCAATCGCAGATGGAAGCGGTGAATAAGGAGTCTTTGTTGTAACAACAATCGTGTTTGCATCAGGAGTTGTTATCTTGGAGATATTAGTATTCAAAAATCCCCAGTTACTTCCCTTAGTGTTCTCTGCTATCGAGAATTTAACATCCTTAGAGGTCATTGGCTTGCCGTTGGAGAATTTCACTCCATGGCGCAAATTAAATGTCCATGAAAGACCATCTTTGGACTGAGTCCACTTTGTTGCCAAACCTGGCAATAGTGACTTTCCATCTTGGGCAGGAAATAGCAAAGTGTCGAACATTTCCTCAAGCACCCAAATTGATGCATTGTCAGGCGGGATACTTGGAACCAAACTTGTTTCAATATCTCCGCGAACAACAACTAGATCTCCGCCTTTAACTGGAGTACCAGCAGCTGACGATGTAACAGGAACGAGAAAATTGAGTGAAGTAATGAGGGAGATTGCAAAAACTCCCGCAATGGACTTCTTGGTGAAAATATTCATTCTTACTCCTTGGGTACGTGGACGCTCGGTCTAGGGACTCCGTTAGGCGAGATGTTATACTCAGCATCTTCAGTGTGGCAATGGTCACTGTGAACTATTTTTCCGCATGGCGAGAATCCGAGCCTCTGAACTAGTTAAACATCCCCTCGGTCAAGCCTCGAACGATCTGCTTCTGGGCAAAGGTAGAGAAAATGAGCACGGGGATGACCGAGAGCAAAATGGCTGCGCTGAGCTGATCCCAGCGCAAGGCGGCATACCCCTTATATGAGGAGACAACGATCGGAAGCGTTGGGTTGGATGAAGTCAGAGCCAGCGCGATGGTGACCTCGTTCCACACATTAATCGCGACCAAAATTGCCACCGTTGCTACGCCCGAGCGAACCACGGGTAGGTAGATGCGCCGAAGGGTGGCCCACTCGCTACACCCATCAATCTTTGCTGCCTGACCAAGTTCATCGGGAACCGCTTTAAAAAACGCCATCAGCAGCCACATAGCCAAGGGGGCCATAAATCCTTGATAGGCAAGAGCCAAGCCGATGGAGGTGTCGTAGAGACCCATGTTTTGTAATACCGAATACAACGGCAGAGCAATGATGAAGTCAGGAAAGAGGTAGGCAATGAAAAGCCAACTCAATAGCCCCGATCTCTTGCGAACTTTTCTCTTCACCAAAATATAGGCAGCGGGAATGCTTACGGCTAACGAAATCACAACTGTTAAGAGTCCCGTAATCACACTCATGCGAGTGGCCGCAAGGAAATCTCTGTCCGACCAGACCGTTTTAAATGCAGAAAAACTTGGGTGGTAGAAGAATCGAGGTTCGCCGAAAGAACTCGCTGGATCCTGAGTTGACAGTACAAAGATCCAATAAAACGGCGCGATCGTTACAAAAACCGCTATCGCTAAAGTAATAACTCGACCAACTACACCCGTTTTTCTAAACATGGCTGCGCCTGCGTCGTGATATCGATACCAGTGCGACAACACCGATAACGGTGAATAAAACATAGATAACCATCATCGTCATACTCAAACTCATTTGACTTGCTTTAAAACCAGTTCTGTAAGCCAACAATTGCACCGACTCTGTAGTTTGCCCTGGCCCTCCCCCTGTTGCACCAAAGACCAGCGCGAAGAGTTTGAGACAATCAATCGTTCGAATCCCAGCCACAAGTAGAACCAGCGGCATCATCAATGGCCAGGTGAGGTATCGAAAGCTCTTCCACGCGGTTGCTCCATCTATCTGCGCCGCCTCAAAAGGATCTCGCGGCAATGCTTGCAGTCCCGCGCACAAAATGATGAAAACAAAACCAGTCTGCCACCAGGTATCTAATCCAGAGACCGACAGCAATGAGATTTTTGGATCGCCCAGCAAATTCAAATGATGAATTCCGATGTGGCCCAAGAGCCTAGGAAGAATTCCAATTGTTGGATCAAGGATTATTTTCCAGGTAAGGGATACGGCAATACCTGAAACCATTAAAGGGGCGATCAACACAGATCTCAACCAACCAGCCTGACGACCGGCTCTATCGACCACCATTGCCAAGGCAAATCCAATGATCGTTTCAAAGGTTACAGCCAGAAGTGTGAAGCCAACGGTCCGAAACAAACTGGCCCAAAACTCCTGATTTGTTAATACATTCGCATAGTTCTCAAGTCCAATAAATGAAAAGCGGTTACCCCAGTTCCAGTTAAAGAAACTCATGTATGCCGAATAGGCAAACGGGAATGCTGTTGCAAAGATTAAAACGCCAATCAGAGGCGCAAGGAAGACCCACGAGGAAGTCTCCGATGCACCCCTGCTTGAGCGCTTTAGTTCTTTGATCGAACGCACAGCTTACAAATTACTTCGCGAGCGCTTGCAACTTCGCCTGCGAATCCTTCATAACTTGAGTTGGATTCTTGCCGTTGGCCATTGCTATGACCGCGTCAACGATGACCAACAAGATTGGCTCGGCATCAGATTTGATAACCGCAGTTGGGCGTGCAGTGGACATCGCAGCTTTAACAGTATTTACATAATCGATGTTGAGTTTGGAATTAAAGGCTGGAAGATCTGCCGCAGATTGACGCGGTGGTCCACCTGTAAATGCACCAATGGTTGCCGTGCTCTGGCTGTTTGTAAACCATTGCGTAAATAACCATGCTGCTTCTTTGTGCTTGCTCGCACTTGCGATTCCAAGCCCCCAACTCCAGAGGCCCGTTCCTCCACCGACTGCGCCAGTAGGAAGAGGGGTATATCCAACCTTGCCTGCAATAGTGGATTTAGCCTTATCTTCAAAGCCAGGTCCGAAAACACTTGCATCAACGTAGAAGGCAGCCTTGCCTTGCGTAAACAAAGTGTTCGCATCTGGCCAATCAAGACTGAAGCGGTTTGGTGGACCAGCTGCAATTAATGATGCGTAATCATTTAAGCCTTTAGCGATGGCTGGCTCTGTCAAACGTGGCTTATTCCAAGCACCGTCAAACCAGACGTTATAAGGCAGAGAAATTGTTCCAGCAGTACTTGGCCATTCGTTAAAAACCATACCTGTTGGAGTGTCGACGATTCCGGAAGCACGAACGCCGCGAACAAGAGAACCAAAGACTTCGCCCTTACCAGCCTTTGTAATCAGTTGGGCATCGGCAATGAGTTCAGGCATCGTGGTCGGAACTTTTCCACCCAAATACTTTGCAACAAGATCCTTGTTGTAGAAAAGTATGTAGCACTCTGTTGAGATTGGGATTCCGTACAATTCCGTGGCTCCGCTTGCTGCTGGAAATTGTGCCGGTGCTAGGACCCCACTGGGAAAATCTGCCAAGTTGTAATCGGGGGATGTGAGTGAAGGATTGTTGATGTACGGAGTCAGCGACTCCAGCAATCCTGCATCTTTCTGAGTGGCAACTGTGAAGTCCAATCCAGTCATAAACACATCAGGAGACGTTGCAGTACGAATCGCTTGGTTCATTTTGTCGAAGTAGATATCTTCGCCATAAGCCTGAACATCGACCTTGATTCCGGTGGCCTTTGTAAAGGCATCAAGGTTTGCCTTCATACCCGTTGTCCATGGATGTTCATCCATCATGACGGTGAGTGAAGTTCCGGAATATTTCTTCCAATCAAAACTTCCCGTGGCATCGGCACCTGTTGCTGTTGACTTGCTGCCCGTCCCGGCTCCGCAAGCGGTGAGCAAAAGCGCGGTCGCTGTTGCAAGGCCCAGCGCTCGTATCCAGCGGCGACTATTCCGACGACTATTTATCTGTGGCAATCCCTTAAGCATGGTTCTCCCCTGACTCGGTATACCTACTATTACTTGAGTAAAGCGCAGCCTCATATGGGTGTCAAGGTTTTCCTCACTATTTATCAGAGAATAAATGGGGGTATCCCGCTCTCCTGTCGCGGCGGGCGGTTGCCTGATTGTGCATCGTTACCCTGCTAAATAAAGTGACGCTACCTCCTAATAGTTGATCAAGAATGGCAAACGATGTTCGCTGACGAATTGTGTCGCTCCGAGATTTTGGCTTTAGTGAATGAAACCTACTTTCGATTATCAACACCAGGCTCTAATCCGGGCGAACTCATGGCTCACGAAGAGATGGCCATTGCTGGATCGGGTTTAGGGGAACTTGTTTACGGTCCAGAAGTTGCCAACCAAATGGCTACCGCTGTTGCTTCATGGGGCTTCACCTGGACAGCTGACACAGCAAAAATATGGCGTGAAGGTGACGTGGCCTGGGCGCAGATTCTTGGATCCGTTCATGTAACTCGCGATGGAAAGGACGATCTTGTTCCTTATTGGACCACTGGAGTATTCGTCAAAGGGCTAAGTGGATGGCAATGGCGCTACTGGGGTGGGTCTGAGCCTCAGGAAGAGGCGCGTGTCTAGATTTATAAGCGCCAGCCCGGGGGGCTTCCCCCGCGTCCGCAAAGGTGAGAGTCTCCTCTCACCCCCCAAGGAATCCGTTCCGGGGCATATGAAGGAGAAACCATGGGAAGAGTCATCGAAATGACCGTTTGGAAAGCACACCCTGGAAAGATGAAAGAGATGTTGGCGATTATGGCCGAAACTCGCACATTATTCCTTGCAGCTGGCGTCAGTGAAATCACGATCGTAGTTGGAGCCGCCGGTAAAGATGTCGGTAACGCCACCATGATCCAAACCTTCAAAGGTCTTGCCGATAATGGCGCCGTCAATGAAGCACTCAACGACAACGCTGCTATGAAGGCTCACCAAAAGAAGTATGCCGATACCAATATCGCTAATTTCATTTCCCATGACATCTATGAGGTTATTTCAGAATAAATTTCTCGAGTTAAAAAGAAACCCCGCAGAGAAATCTGCGGGGTTTCTTTTTAATAGAGCAACACTGATTGAGGTTACAGACCAACAGTTTCTAGCCAGAGATCGGCCATCATCTGGTGTCCCAATTCGCTGGGGTGAACCCCATCCTCGGCAAGATCTGCCATCGGAATCTGTTTTGCTTTCGCGGTGAAGAATTGATCAAAGGGCACTAACTTCGCACCGAATTCAGCAGCCATCTTATGAACAACGGCAACCTTAGGATCGAAATCTTCACGCCACGCCTTTAACTCCTCTTGAACCTCAAGTAAGAATGGTTCGCACAAAACGAGATCTGGATTGCCGTGGGCCTTTGTGGCACTCAACACACGGCGATAGCGATCTTCGAAATCCTGCGCCGTTGTTATTTCATTACCGTCAAATCTGCGCCATGTGTCATTGATGCCGATGTTGACCGACACCAGCGTTGGGTTATGCGCCAACACATCTCTTTCCCAACGCTCTTCCAGATCCACCAGGCGATGGCCACTTGTGCCGACGTTAATGATCTTTCCTTGCAAGCGCCCTGAGTTGGCAATCATGAAGACATACCCGTCGCCATAAGGTGCGGCTACTTCACGACCGCAATCGGTAACGCTGTCGCCAATAAATACTGTGACATCAGACATGGGCATACCTTATCTATTAGAGAGCTACAACAACGTCAATCTCGACGAGAATTGAAGCCAGCTCAGATCCCACCGTTGTGCGCACAGGAAAGGGAGCGCTAAAGAATTCACAGTATGCCGCGTCATATGCGGCGAAGTCGCGATGCACGTCCTGTAAATGTGTAGTCACTTTTACGACCTGACTCATGGTCGCGCCTTTCTCAGCCAAAATCGCTTGCAAATTCTTCAGCGTTTGGCGAGTCTGCTCAGTAATGCCGCCTTCAACTACTTTTTCCGTTGCTGGATCTTTGGGGCCCATTCCGCATGTATATAAAAATCCGTGGGCAACCACTCCGTGCGAGTAGGAGCCTCCTGGTAGTGGCGCTCCTTTTGCTGTGACGTGTTCGATGCTCATTTTTGCCTTTCGCAGAATGGTTGATGACACGAAAATATAACACCATGGCCCTTCAAAATCCGAGATGGAGGAATTCCCGAAAGCGGGTAGATTTGGGCTATGACTCAAGAGAACGCATGCCCCGTTGTTGGCCACGCAGTAACCCACGAGAGCACCACTAATTCACATTGGTGGCCTAATCAACTCAACCTCAAGGTGTTGCAGCAGAACTCACCGCAAGCAGATCCGATGGGCGAGGATTTCGACTATGCCCAGGAATTTAAGAAGCTAAAACTTGATGCGCTGAAAAAAGACATTTTTGCCTTGATGAAAACCTCACAAGATTGGTGGCCTGCAGATTACGGGCACTACGGTCCATTCTTTATTCGTATGGCATGGCACAGCGCCGGTACCTACCGCACCTCCGATGGTCGCGGCGGAGCAGGTGCAGGTCTACAACGTTTTGCACCACTGAATTCTTGGCCAGATAACGTCAACCTTGATAAGGCACGTCGTTTACTGTGGCCGATCAAGCAAAAATATGGAAAGAAAATTTCATGGGCAGACCTCATGATCCTTGCTGGCAACTGCGCTCTCGAATCCATGGGAATGAAGACCTTTGGTTTTGGTGGAGGTCGTGCAGATGTGTGGGAGCCCGATGAGACGTACTGGGGCAATGAATCCGAATGGCTCACCAATAAGCGCTACAGCGGAGATCGTGATTTAGAAAATCCACTTGCCGCAGTGCAGATGGGTTTGATTTACGTCAACCCAGAAGGCCCAGATGGTAACCCCGACATACTTGCATCTGCGCGCGACATTCGCGAAACATTTGGCCGCATGGCAATGAACGATGAAGAAACCGTTGCACTCATTGCTGGCGGACATACATTTGGTAAAGCACACGGCGCAGCAGATCCCGGAAAATATGTCGGCCCAGAACCAGAGGCTGCTTCTATTGATGAATTAGGTTTGGGTTGGAAGAACTCTTTCGGTAGCGGAAATGGCGCGCAGACTATTTCTAGCGGTCTAGAAGGTGCGTGGACGCCTACGCCAATTAAATGGGATAACGATTATTTCAAGACTTTGTTCGCCTACGAATGGGAGCAAACAAAGAGCCCAGCCGGTGCAACACAATGGGTTCCCAAAGGTGGCGCGGCGACAAATGCTGTTCCCGATGCACATGATGCATCCAAGACTCACGCACCGATTATGTTTACTACGGACTTAGCGCTTCGCTTTGACCCAGCATATGAAAAGATTTCACGAAAGTTTGCCAAGGATTTTGATGCATTTGCTGATGCATTTGCCCGCGCTTGGTTTAAATTAACGCACCGCGACATGGGTCCTGTTGCTCGCTATTTGGGTAAGGAAGTTCCTGGGAAACCGTTGATTTGGCAAGATCCAATTCCTGCTCTGAAGGCAAAGCCAATCGGCGGAAAAGATGCAACAGCGCTGAAGAAAGCAATCCTTAAGTCAGGGCTAACAATCCCTGAACTCGTGGAGACAGCATGGGCTTCGGCCTCAACGTTCCGTGGCACCGATAAGCGAGGCGGCGCCAATGGCGCACGCATTCGTCTAGAACCACAGCGCAGTTGGGAAGCAAACAATCCCGATCAACTTGCCCGCGTCCTCAAGGTGTATGAAGGTATCCAGCGTCGATTCAACAAAGAGAGTGACAAAGCAAAGGTCTCACTTGCAGATCTGATCGTTCTCGGCGGAGTTGCCGCTATTGAGTCAGCTGCGAAAAAGGCCGGACATGCAACGAAGGTTCCCTTTACATCAGGTCGCGGCGATGCAAATCAAGCGCAAACAGATATTGACTCATTCGCCGTCCTTGAACCTCATGCAGATGGCTTCCGCAATTTCGTGGCCAAAGGTGTTACTCAACCAGCAGAAGTTTTGCTTGTAGATAAGGCCTCACTGCTTACCTTGACTGCGCCAGAGATGACAGTCCTAGTTGGCGGAATCCGATCACTTCAAAGAGGCGTACTTTCTAATCGCTTCTTCGTTGATCTGCTTGCGTTAATGCCAGGACATATTCCTGCTGGTATCTCTCGTTCTGATTTGATCTTTGCATCTAATTCACAGCTGCGCGCCCTTGCCGAGGTTTATGCCTCTAACGACGGCGCTACCAAGTTCGTGAATGACTTTGTTGCCGCGTGGGACAAGGTCATGATGCTCGATCGCTTCGATCTGCAATAGGAATAACTATCTCGTTGTATTGAATAAACCCTGGTTTAAAAGGTGGATCAAAACGACAGATTCTTGTTTCACTCGAGAGCGATAAATTCTCTTTAAGAGCGTAAGCACGAAGCTCGGACTCTTTATTTTCCGACAAACGCTTCGTTGCTCGTCCCCTAAAGGATATGGCCACACAATCTTGCATGGGTAGCGCGATCAAATGAACTTTCGAATCATTTGGATTCGGCAATTTCGCAATTGTCGATCCCCTTGGCATAACAAAAGAAATAGTCCATTGCTCGGTGTCCATAGTATTTTGCGTTGCTGCAATAACTGGGGCTGTCATCGAGATGCTCGTTGATGTCTTGTTCCCCTGGGATATATAACTAAAGAGGTACCTAAAAGCATTTTGTGGCGCTGATCCGTAGTCACCTGACATGTCAATGTTGGCAACTACGCACGATTCATATCTTCTTAATTCGAAGCGCTCGTACCTCTGGACAACCTCATAGTGCTGACGCTCTGTCATGCCACGAGTGTACTCGCCCTTCTTTTTTATCAGGAGTAGCCTAAATCCATGAAGATTTTTGCAACGATCGCAGGCATCGCAATCATTGCCATCTATGCCATCGGTTCCGGCGCATGGGTAAGCACGGGCGATAATTGGTACCGCACTCTGAATGCACCTAGTTGGCAACCACCCGATTATGTGTTCGGGATTATCTGGCCCTACAACTTCATTGTTCTGGGCATCAGTGCGGTAACAATCGCGCAACGTCTTTCTCGGACATTGACACTTTCTTACCTCGCTTTACTAGCAGGATCAGTCGCCTTTGCTCTTATCTGGGCGTATCAGTTCTATCGTCCACACAACCTAACTGTTGCAACTATTGCCCTATTCATCTGCGCAGCGCTAACAGCCCCACTCGTGATCATCACCGCGCGCGCATCTATCCCTATCGCGATAGCGCTCATCCCCTACCAACTCTGGCTTATCACCGCTAGCTTCTTGAGTTACGGCTACTTTCGTAGAAATTAGTGCGACTTGGCGAAGATTTTGTCCCACAAATTGAAAGAGCCCCGAGTATGAACTCGAGGCTCTTGCTCAACTACGCCAACTTCTTGATCGATACCAATAGATCAGTTGGGAAGAATTGAGGCTGCAGAGTTGGTGACGAGAATCGAACTCGCGCCGGCAACTTGGTCAAAGTTGCAATGCGACCACTACACCACACCAACACCGCAAGTGAATATTGGGTGATTAGAAACGTAAGTGATTGCATTTTGATTTGGAGTGTGTACTCAAGAACCGTGTGGAGAAGCAAAGAGGACTTCGGGTTGATCCCAAAGTCCTCTTTGTCACCAACTCCAAGGCTGAATGCGTGTCGCGTGGAGTGACCAACTCCGGCCTTCAACCGTTTCCTCGAGATTCCCAAGGCAAGGAAATCATGTCACATACTCTCATTACTCGGAGTAACCAGACTTTGCCGCAGAGAGGCGTACTAACCATTGGTGGGGTTGCGCACTAGTCTGACTCCCATGAAGGTAGTCAACTTATCTACTACGCCCATCAAGGGCTTTCAACTCCACCATCCCTCATCGATCGAAATCACCGCTCGCGGGGCAGTCGGTGATCGCGAATTTTTTCTCGTTGATGAAGACAATGTCATGCTCTCTATAACCATGGCTGGGGAATTAGCACCACTGCTTGCTCAATACGATGCGAATAATTCAACTTTGGCCATTCTAGAAAATGGCGTTGTACTCGCCGAAGGAAATGTTGAAGAAGGGCCCGCACAATCAGGTGACTTTTTCGGTGCATGGGAGGTAGAAGGAAGCGTTATTGATGGGCCATGGAATGAAGTGTTATCTGATCGCGTCGGCAAGAAAGTGAAATTAATCAAAACCGCACCAGGGCGCAATGGCAGTGATGTCGAACCACTTTCGCTCATGAGCAGTGCTTCCATGAAAGCACTTGAGGATTCAGCCCAAGTAGGTTCCATTGATCCGCGCCGCTTTCGCATGCTCATCCAAGTTGATGGCATCGGCGCTCACGAAGAAGATACGTGGGCAGATCAGGAATTCTCCATTGGTAGCGCAGTGATTCAGATGGGTGGTCCAGTTAAACGATGTGCGGCAACGACTAGAAATCCCAACAGCGGCGTCGTTGACTTAAAAACTCTCAAGCTCATCGGTGACTATCGTGGGCGACAGGAATCCCGATTTGGTACTGGTTTCAATTTTGGTATCTACGCCACATGCGTGAAGCCGGGAACCATCAGTGTTGGTGATCAGTTGGTTAAGAAGTAATGGCGATTACCTCCTAAACTTCCTGCCATGGAGAGCAATGACAGTTCGCAGGAGTTAGTCCAGCAGGCGCTAGGCAAGATCGAAACAATCGACCACAGCGGTTACGAATTAAGGTCGGTCCTTGAGGTATCAGCAACAGCTCTTGATGATGCCCGCGAATACGACAACAACAAGCGGGACCTTCCACTAGGTGGCGTTCCCATATTAATAAAGAACAACATTGAAGTTAAAGGTTTATCCGTCAGCGCCGGCAGTCTTGCCTTAGTCAACAATCGCCCGCAGCAAGATGCGCAACTTGTCACGCGCCTTCGTCAAGCCGGGGCAATCATCCTTGGTTCCACTAACTTGTCAGAGTGGGCAAATATTCGCTCCTCTCAATCAACAAGTGGATGGTCGGGCGTGGGAGGGCTAACTGCCAACCCTTGGATTCACAAACATAGCGCCGGAGGATCATCATCAGGTTCTGGCGCAGCAGTCGCTGCAAACATCACCCAATGGGCAATCGGCAGCGAAACCGATGGCTCCATCATCTGTCCCGCATCTCTTAACGGCACAGTTGGTATTAAACCCACCGTTGGATCTGTTCCCACTCATGGAGTAATTCCTATTAGCAAAAGTCAGGACTCACCAGGGCCCATGACTCAGACCGTTCATCAAGCTGCACAACTTCTAGAGATATTGACTGGCACATCGCAATACATTTCAGCGCTAACTAACCCACAAGATTTGGTCTATGGCATCGTCACCAATTGGAAAACATCCAACGACGCTACGAACGCACTCCTTGAAGAAGCAATTAGCCGACTTTCTAAAAGCGGGGCAACGCTAAAAGAGATCGTTTTGCCCGAGCCAGGAACGCTAGAAGGCACTGACGAATTCCACGTTCTGTTGCACGAGCTCTATTCCGACCTCGGTGAATTTTTATCGCAGCGCCCAGGACTGGGCATCGCCTCCCTCGCTGACGTTGTAGCTTTCAATCGTGCTCACGAAGATACGGAGATGCAGTTCTTCAAGCAAGAACTCTTCGACGACGCACTAAAACTTAAAGGCCGCACTGCCGAATACTTGGCTAAGCGCGAAAGGAATCTGGCTTGGGCCACCAACGCCCTCAGTGTCGGATTTGATACATGCGATGTTCTCATCGGTGCCACCTACGCACCTGCATGGGAAAGCACTTTAGGTAAGGGCGATCAACATGGCGATGCCAGCTGGATCACCATGGCCCCGGCCATCACCGGCGCCCCCATTGGCACAGTTCCCATGGGGCTTGTTAACGGATTGCCTGTTGGTATTGGAATTGTTTCAAGCAGAAATCAAGAAGCAAAGGTGCTCACTGCAATGGCTGCGCTGGAACGTGTTCTTGATATAGGTGTCATGCAACCTACCTTTGTTGAAGGCTAGAAACTTTTTGGCATTCAAATCTCAAGAAGGGTGTCAATCGGCAATTAAATCGTAAAAATAAGGCAGGCTAATGTTTTACAAGGTAGCCAATCATTTTGACTATCTTGATTCCCTCAAACTCGTATACCCATAAATAGTCTTCCGTATGCCCATCTGTGTAATCCCAGAAGCTTTCTGTGTGAGCCAGAAAGTCACCGATCTCGACAGATTGTCCTACCGTGTTTTTCAAATCAGGTTCTGCCGCCCATAGCCCTTCAATCAAGAGGCCAAATGTCTTCAGGCTGTCGGCCACGACAGCGCCATCACCATCTACCCAGGTAAAATCATTTGTCATATGCGATAAAAAACGATCAATATTGCGTGACTGGAACGCGCTAATAAACTCAGAAATTACTTTTTCCCGATTCATAAGTATTGTCCGTTCCAAATTTATGAAACTCAATAGATTTGAGGCCTCTCGGAACCTACTCTTATATAGCCGATTTACAACAGAATTTCGCTGTTTCGTAAACGTAGATCGCGCTAACCTCCCAGACGTAGCCGACTACCAGATCGACCAACCACCGTCGACAGCAGGGCCTTCGTCAACGGAGCACCCGCTCGGCGGCCAATCTCACCCTCTCTATGGGGTCATGTCGTAACGGCAAAACATCCTCAATTAATTCATTGATGTCATGTTTCGCAATGACTTTCAGCAACATTTCTCTAACCCGCCAAGACTCATCGCCAAGTGCTGTCCTGATTACTTCACGCGCAACCGGTTCGTAACAGTGAAGTATTCCACGAGCGGCCCAAACTCGGGGCCAATACCCTTCCACTCCACCCTCTGCACCGGAGAGCACGTGGTGGGCATGGTCTCCACCAAGTACTGCGACCAAATCTCCATCAATGTTTGAGCCGTCCAGAATCGATATGCAACCTGCGACAAACTCCAGGCGGCCACGTCGTTTGCTTTCTATCGCTATTCGTTGACTTGGCGTTGGCGCGGTTCCTATTCCTCTTCTTTGAGTTGAGCCTGTAGTTGGGAAAGCAATTCAGGGTCGTAGCAATTTTCACATAAAACATCGCCGCTATCGCTGAGGAGTTCTTCGGTAATAATCTCGTATTGCGTGAAATCATCGATCTTAGATAGACACTCGTAGCAGAAGAATTCATCAGACAATTTACCTTGTAGCATGTTGGCGCCCCTTTTTCAGATCAGTGTCTAGTGGCGGAAAATATAGCATCCGCCTAATTGGATCTCGGGAGCCATACCGATTATTGGGCCCTTTACCCCTACCCTTACACAATGCGTTCCAGGAGAATTGTCTTGCCTATCGCTGCAATCATCAACGCTTTTTTTATCTCTTCCTACTTTTCCACCCTAGTCACAAGTGGCAATAGAAGTGCCAACGGTTTCGGTGCGGTGTTTTTGGTTCTCTTTCTGGGAATCTTTAACACGGTTCTCTTCATCATTTATTTTCGTAAGCGAATCTCGCTCACACCTATAGGGCTATTTATCGCAATACTGCCTATCATCTGCGCTTTTCTCTCTTCTATATTCCAGGGCGGATCCTTGTTTAATGAAGGCTCTGGTAGTGGCGGCTATCTCTGGCTATTGATAGTTAGCATGCCAATAGGAGGGCTGTTAATTGTTAGCGGTCTGCTCGTGAAATTGCTCAAACGTAGGTCGCGCTAACCTCCCAGAAGTAGCCGACTACCAGATCGACCAACCACCATCGACCAATATGTCAGTGCCTGTAATCCACTTGCCCGCATCCGATGCAAGAAGTGCGCACGCACCTTTGAGATCCTCTGCCAACCCAGTACGGTGAAATGCATTCATCGTTCGGAACTTCTCAACTTGATCCTTATCGGTTAATTCACTGGGAATCTGCCCCGGACAGATGCAGTTCACACGCACTCCGTGTGGTGAATATTCCGCAGCAAGGGCCCTGGTCAGCGTAAGCACTCCTGCTTTCGCGGCCATGTACGGAGCGCCAGATCTTTTGAAGTTCTCATTGTAGATACGAGGATCACTTGCAAGACGAGAAGCAATAGATCCGAGAGTAATAATTGATCCGCTCTTTTGGGCAATCATCACCCGTCCAGCAGCTTGTGCGCAGATATAAGTTGAGGTGAGGTTTTGCTCGAGAGTCTGACGAAATTCATCGATCTTTCCATGGGGTGGATGCGCCGTAGTTTTGCTACCTCCTGCATTGGCAACAAATACGTCTAGCCTTCCCTCTTTCTCCATAACCTGATCCACTAGAGAATTCACACTCGCCTCATCGGTGACATCACACGTGAGAGCGGTTACCTTCAATGAACGCGCGCGCAGCCCCGCAGCTGTCTCCTCGCACAGTTGCGCACGACGAGAGGCGATATATACATGCGCACCCAGCTCGGCCAATGCCTCAGTGAATGCGGTGCCCAGATGAGTCCCACCGCCAGTGACTATCGCAACGCGGCCTTGCATAGAGAAGAGATCTGGCATCGTCCGATTCGTCATGCTAGTCACTCCTCCCAAGCCACTCGGTAACTACGTGAGTCCACTCATTTGTCGCTTCCCAAAATGTCATATGTGCGCCATCAACATATGCCAGGGTCGCATTCGGCAATGCGCTGCTCAACGCTTCTGAAAGAGAAGGTCGAGTCAGAATGTCACGCCGGCCTGCGATCACCAAGCTTGGTTGGGCAATAGCCGATACACGCGAAAGTGCATCATGGTTGCGACAAGCAGAAGCAGCAGCCGCAAATCCCAGCATGCTTGGAGGCGGTGTGGTTCTAAAGTCATTAATCATCGTCGGATTTTCCAGTAGGAACGCAGGTGAAAAACAAAAGAGCAGCAGACTGTCCATGATTGCAGATGTGTCACCACTCTTTGCAAGTTGCATCCAATGCTCCAACAAGACTTCAAGGTAGGGATCGCGCCCCGCCCACGAATTGCTAAACACGATTCGACTTAGATCAGCGGGATACTTCAGTGCCCACTCTTGGCATATCGCACCGCCCATCGATGACCCGATCGCTGTTACCGGCCCCAGCTTCAACGCCGTCACGATGGCATGAGCATCTTCGGCTAATTCCGAGATGCTGTAGGGCCCAGGGGTGATCGGACTTTCACCTATTCCCCTGTTATCAAAGGTGATGCATTGATAGCTAGAAACCAGAGAAGGCAAAATGCCGTCCCACGAATGGTGATCATCTCCAAGGCCGGCGACAAACACGATTGGTTTACCCGTTGAAGGACCCGTGATTTCTACCGCGAAATTACCGCGCGTGGTTGCAACTAGTTCAACCACGGTGACGAGCTTCCCATCGAAGTCTGCTGATGTTATTCATTGTCAAAGCTCTTCTCCCGCAGGTCTCATGGCAGAAGATTACGCAATTTAGCCGCCCTTTGTGCCCTTTTCGCGAAGGGCCGTTATACGTTCTAGCAATCCCGCATAAGCGCTATCGGTTGCCATGATCTTCTCTAAATCCTTCAGCGCTGCCGAATACTTCTTCTCCTTCTCGTAACACGCGGCCCGTTCAAAGAGGGCAAAGTTCAAAACATCCTCACTACGCTTTTTAGATGCATGCGCACTCCTTAACGCCTCCCGTGCTGCCTCGTAAAAGCCTTTCTCACGTAGCGCTATCCCGCGAAATATCAACAAGACAGCACTCAGGTCATCTTCGTTGACCACATTTTCAGTAGTAGCGATGATCTCATCAAAGCTACCCAACGCCACTTGCAAGTCAGCAATAGCAATTTCCCTGTAGTCACTAGACGATAGCTGTTTCACAATCTCTAAAGCCTCAGCAAACTTACCTGTGCTCTGCAATAGCTCTGAATAGATATACCCCATTGCTGATAGGCCGTAAGTGGTGGGCATGCTTATGCCTTGAGCCAACTTCACTGTTGGGTGAATCATCGGAAAATACTTCGCACACAACGAATTCTCGGATATGGCATTTCTTTGATCCCATGCGCTTTTGAGCCACTCCTGCCCCTTCGCCTCCGTACTCTCATCACCCAGCATCGGGATTGCAGCCAAAGCCTTCACTGGCAATTCAAGATTGGGGTGTGTCGCAATCAGCGTCTCCGCCTTTTCGGCGACTTCCTCTGACTTAAGAGTCCCAGGGTAATCGAAGCACTCGCGTATGAAGGAATAAAAATCTTTCTCCTCTTTATTGGAGAATAATCCTGGCTTGGCTATCGCTTCGCTGTAGTTATCTGGCCTGATCGCACTTGCATCGCCAGGCGAAGTGCGGGTCCTGGGTTCCTTCAATGAACTTCTCTCAATGTTATAAAGTCCCGTTCCCGGCACCCCCACGGAGGAATACACCTGTCCCTTTGTATTAACACTCATATGTGCGCCACGCACACCAACCGAAACGCCCATTGAATTCTTATTGAAATTAAGGCGCACACCTGGCATTAACTTTACGGATCTGCGAAATCTGAGGGCCATGGCAAAAGATTACTCTCGTGCACCGACAAGACAATAAGTGAAACCCATCAAGTGATTACAGGTAGTTCTCCATGATGGCGATCGCATTTCGCAAAGGATTAAGCAAAGCTTGCAGTAGCAACAGCACT
>CAIYBL010000179.1 GCA_903924485.1 uncultured Actinomycetes bacterium | reverse complement strand
TGTCCAATAAATTCGGTTCAAAGGGTGATTGATAAACATTGGCCCGTTGAGGACTTGGTGCATAAATGAAAGTCCGATTGCCAAGTAGGTGTAGATATGAACCAACCACCATGTTTCATAACTCATTTTGGCGCGTGCTTTTTTATACGAACTAATCCCCGCGGCCATCATGAAAATAAATGCACCAAGGGCTGCCCACATCCACATGTACTGATGAAGCAATCTCCAGAATTCCAGGTAGAGACGAATGTGATCTTGGCCCGCATATCCCAAGGTCACAAAGAGAACGTGAAAGCCGACAAGAAAGAGCGAGTACGGACCCAATTTGCGATGCCACGTCACCAAGCGATCATGACCGACTCCTCGCTCAACCCAAGGAATACGCGCAACCAACAAAATCCCAAGGAGTGCGAAATACGTGCCAACCAATGCGCACAAACGCGAGAACGAGTTCACTAGCGCATAGGTACTGGCAATATCGGAGCGACGAATGGTGGTCACTTGTAAGGCAATAGTCAGGCCAAGGCCAAGGCCAGTGATCAAAGCTGCCCAGTCCACTCCTGCGGTGTGGGAACGACGGCGGGTTTGGGGCATGTACAAAGATAACCCTACGATCCTGAGAGTGGCATGTGAGATCCATTGGCGCCTGCTTTGAGCGTCCCAAGGCACGGTTGCTGAGGCAATATGCTGTCCTCATGCGCGTATTAGTCACAGGCGGGGCCGGATTCATCGGTTCCCACCTCACCGACCGCCTCATCGCCGATGGCCATAGCGTCACCGTCCTGGACAACCTAGCCACGGGGCGGCTGGAGAACCTGAGCCCAGCCCAGGCCACGGGCAAGCTGACCTTTATCGAGGGTTCCATCATGGATGCCGCAATCGTTGAGAAGTTGGTAGCCAAGGCCGACTTCACATATCACCTTGCTGCAGCTGTGGGTGTTTTCAATATTTTGGAGCATCCTCTTGATTCTTTAATGACCAACATTCGCGGTACCGAGAATGTTTTGGAAGCAGCCGATAAACACCACAAAGAAGTTCTCATCGCAAGTAGTTCTGAAGTTTATGGAAAGAACGTAGCCGATTCACTGAGTGAAGATGATGATCGCTTCATGGGATCTCCACTTACATTGCGCTGGTCATATTCCCAAGCAAAGGCTATTGATGAATCTTTGGCTTATGCATATTTCCAAGAGAAGAATTTACAAGTACGTATCGTCCGATTCTTTAATACGGTTGGCCCACGTCAACTTGGAGCCTATGGAATGGTTGTTCCACGCTTTGTTGCATCGGCCATCGCCAATGAGGACATCACCATTTACGGCGCTGGAACACAGACTCGATGCTTTGGCCATGTCTATGACGTAGTTGAGGCGCTGATTCAAGTCACCTCATCACAAAAGACTATCGGCACCGTTGTTAACATCGGCAACAGTGGCGAAATCTCCATTAACGATTTGGCAAAGAAAGTTATTGAGATCACGGGTTCACAGAGCAAGATTGTTCACATGAGTTACGAAGAAGCATACGCACCGGGCTTTGAAGATATGGAACGTCGCGTCCCCAACATCACTCGCATAAAGGCGCTAACTGGCTGGGTCCCAACACGCAATCTGGAAACAATTATTAAAGATTTGGTTGAATACCTAAAGAAATAGCTAGGAACGCAATAGCTAGACCAGCTAAAGAACTAGAGCCGCGTTACGTTTTCTAAGTGAGCAAACGCCCCCGTGCAATCCAAGACTGGCACTCCGCGTGCCGCAATGACGGCGACAGGCATCCCTGGCTGAGCCGTTGCAACAACAGCTGCGTCACACTCCCAATCAACTCCTACCGGAGTAAGCCCATCCCACTCAGATACCAGCGGATCCAGCCAAGCAACTTCACACCCTTGTGCAATCAAGTCATCTCGCAAAGCAGTGGCAGGGGTTTCACGAACATCTGATACACCTGGCTTATATGCAATGCCCATAATTAAAACTCGCTTGGACTTTGCGCCAGCAGGAATCAACGCACGCACACGCTTTGAGACATAGATCGGCATCCCCAAATTGATCGCTTCAGATTCATCAATGATCGATGCCTTCGAGCCATTCCTTTCTGCCCACCACGACAGGTACATCGGATCAACAGGAATGCAGTGACCGCCCACACCAACACTAGGCGTGAACTTCATATATCCATAAGGCTTAGTGGAGGCAGCATCAATGACCTCATGCACATTAATGTTTTGATCATCACACAATTGGGCTAATTGATTCACCAATGCAATGTTTACCAGTCTAAAAGTGTTCTCCAATAACTTTGCAGTTTCGGCAATCTCAGGGGTAGAGACCTCAACAACTTCATCACAAATAGATGAATAAAAATCCACCGCTCGACGAGTAGAGGTTTCGTCTAAACCACCCACCAAACGCGGTGTGTTCTTCTGGTGATACTTCACATCACCTGGATTGACTCGCTCTGGGGCCACGGCGATATCCACCTGAATATCTACCGATGATTTCAATCGAGCGATCATCGGTGCAACAACTTCGCGCACTGTGCCCGGATAAGAAGTTGATTCACTAATCACCAATGTGCCAGAGACTAAATATGGCGCAATCCCAGAAACAGCTGATTCAAGAATCGCTAAATCAGGTTCGCGTTTGTCGTTTAGCGGAGTAGGCACGCAGATCACAACAATGGATGCGCCCGCAACATCGCTCACATCATTGGTGATTTTGTATTTGCCCGCAGACATCGCATCTTTAATTAATTCGGAGGCAACATCTTCAACTGGGCTAACGCCCGCAGCAATGCCCTCATATTTTGCCCTGGAGTTCTCCACCCCGATAACGCTCCAGCCCGCATCAACGGCAGCCATCGCCAACGGCAGCCCTACATACCCTTGTCCAATAATGGCTACGCTCTTTTGGCGATCTGACATAAGGGCGACCCTATCCTTTGGTGAGCGCTTGAGCTGCCTTGGCTTGATCGCTTCCTGGCTTAACTTGCTGAATTCGCGCAATGAGAGGGTTTGCCTTATCCATTTGTCCTAATTTCGCAAAGTCGGTAGCAAGCGCCAATAGCGATCCTGCATCATTCGGATTCTTATCCGCCTGCGATTGCCTAAATGGCAACGCCTTTGCCCATTGATTGGTGTACTCGAAGGCGGCGGCTTCCGCCCCACCACTTGGATCCAAACTAGCCACGCGAGGAATCAGCGCAGTTGCTTCAGTCATCTTTCCAGCCTTGGCGTAGTCATTGATCAAGGCCAGAATTCTTCCTGCGTTCTTTGGATCAACACTGAGCGCCTTAAGTTGGCCCCTAACTGCAAGTCCAAACTGCAAAGTCATTTCATAGGCCATTGATTCATTCAAACTTTCAGGGTCAAGTGTTGAGATTTTTGTAGCGACCGCATAAGCGGCCGTTGTGTTATTTGATTTCATGTAATCATTGATAAGCGGCATAAGCTTGTCGATATTTTTCGGATCACTACTGAGCCCCTTCACGCGGAAGTTGCTGGCCGTTACATAATCTGACAATGTTTCATAAGCACCGGCCACATCTTCATATCCGGTGCCGGGGAAAGTAGTGATTACAGATTTCACTGCAGCCTGTTCATTAACTGAGTCTTTAAGTTGTACATAATTCTTGACAATTCCCAGCATGTTGGCTTTCTCACGTGGATAGATGATCAACATCTGTTTGCGAGCAGCAAGTGCATCGGAATACTTACCCAAAGTCTCGGCGGATTGAACTATGAATTGGTAACCATAATAAGAATGTGGATCCTTGGCTTGTGCTTGTTGTGCCAAAGTAAGTGCCAATTGTGGATCTTGCGCATTCCAGGCCAAGTTAGAAAGCGTCACCATCGATTGAACATTTCTGCCCGCCGATTTAGCCAAGACTTTTACCTGGGCGATATAGGCCGGTTGCGCTAAACCATCTCTATTTTGAGCAAGTCTTGCCAGATCAGCAGAGCCTTTCCATACGGGCACCATAACAATCAAGGCCACAACTACAACTACAAGGGATGCAATAGGGGCAGCAACATTTGAATTTTCTTGTTCAACAAGTTTTGCTTTCTTTCCTCCACCACTTGAAACAATTTTTGCCTCCGTGGGAGCTTTTCCAAGTGAATCACGGGAAATCCCATAAAGCACCCCACCGCTGATCCAAAACCAGACTGCTACGCCCAAGTTATCGATAGAGATAGATGACACGAGCAATAGTGCAATCCAAATAGAGGCCAATGACGCAAGTGCAATCTGAACTTCACCACGTGAAGCAAGAATCGCTCGAAAAGCAGTCCAAGCAATAACTCCTAATAAAAAGATATACGGAACCATGACCAACAGGCCACCGGTCCCGAGGAATTGCATGAAAACATTGTGCGCATTATTCGTTGCCTGCCCAGGAACAATCTGCACAACGGGGGCATACCTGAAGTAGTACTCACCAAAGCGCTCAAAACCCACACCTGTGATCGGATGAGCACTAAACATATGCCAAGCCGCGTGCCAATAATCGAGTCGGTTGCGCAACGTTGTTTGATAAATACGGGGTGCAAGCGGGCCTTTGTTGAGCAATCCCATAAGCATTAAAATTCCGCCAAGACCAGCGGCAGAAAGTGCGGCGATTCCAAAAGTTTTTCGTATCTGCCAAAGTTTAATAATAATGAGCAAAGTTAGACCCGCACCAAGCCCGATAAAACCTTGGATCGAACCTGTCTTACCGATGATAAATAATTCAAGAATAAGCAAAACACCAGCGGTAATTCGAAACCACAATTGCTCTTTAGCAAAGAGAATCCAAAGTGAGGCGATGCTAGCAACTCCGAGCAAACCCGAAACAAAATCTGGATTACCAAGAGTGCCAATAACTGGACCATAGACCAATACCCAAGGCATTGGATCATTGCCCGATGTTTGTATTAGCCCGTAGAAGGTGAGAAATCCACCAATGACCAAGAATGCACCCCGTACTAATTTGGCGCTAGAAACGCCAAAGAAAGACATTCCTGCAAAAGCTAATACTGATAAGGCCATGTAAGACAGAGCCCCATCGTTGCGTTGAATGGCGCCGAAGAATGCTTCATATTTATCGTCCGTTAATAAAGTTGCACTAAGTAAGCCAACAACAAAGGTAACAATGGCCCACTGCCCTATGCCCCAATATTTTCCTTTACCGGAAATAACTAAAGCAGCGGTAGTGCCCAAAACCCATGCAGCCAGTAAAACCAGCACAAACATTTTAGGCAAATTGATCGGGTCAGATAAGGTCGTCCAAACCATCATCGTTGTGGCGATCCCTGCAAATAAAATTAACCGGCGCAACGAACCAATTTGATTCACTGATTTTATTTCAGAGACTTTAGCCATGTACCAACCCCGCTGCCGTTTTTGCATCCTCGCTGGATGGATTTAATGTCGAAATCTTTGCCGCAACTTCCTTTGCCTGTATTAAATCATTGACTGCAACATAGTCCTTCACTAAAGCCACCATATTGGCCGTGTTCCAAGGATCCAAAGTCAATAAATGGACTCGATAGGCGATTGCCCCCCTGAAATCTTTGTTCGCTTCACTAGCTTGTGCGCTCAAATAATTTCCCGTATATGAACGGGCGTCTTTGCTTAAGACTTCTTTGCTTAATGAAAGAGCAAGTGGCGGATACCCGAGAGAGAACGCCAAATCGCTCAACATCGTTACAAGATGCACATTGCCAGAATGCTGTTTACCGAATTCTCCTAATTGCTTAAGGTAGCCCGTTCGATCAAAAGTGCTCGAATTCATTTTGAAGGTCTGGAGATCTCGAGATGACGTCCATGCAGGCACCATGGCGACTAAAGCGGCCAACACAAGTACGAGAGAGAGGACTGGTGCAAGCAGATTGGTGTCGGCATTACTTGGACGCTTAGAGGATTTCCCTCTGTTGGATGGTTTTCTAGATTTGCCCTTCCGAATAATCGCCTTATCAGCCTCATTCGCTCCATTAGCCTGTAAGGCTTCCCGTGAGACTGCATACAAAATCCCACCGGTGATCCAAAACCAGACAGTGACCCCCACGTTATCAATAGCGATAAAGGAATCTAGGACTAGTGAGAACCAAATAGCAAATAGCCCCACTAAGTTAAGTTGCGCAACGGACTTTGCCTGAAGAATCCCTTTTATAGCACTCCATAAAATTACCCCTAGCAAAAAGAGGTATGGCAATATCACGATCAATCCACCCGTTGCTAATAGTTGCATAAAGACGTTGTGGGCGTTGTCGGTCATCTGTCCCTGTACAACTTGATGTTGCGGAGCGTACTGGGCGTAGTAATCTCTAAAACGATCTAATCCAACCCCAGCAATGGGATGGGCCTTAAACATCCCTATCGCTGCATGCCAATAATCAAATCGGTTTTGTAAAGACCCTCGGTACACCTGCGAAGCTAGCGGCCCGGCATTAGCAAAACCCATTAGTACTGGTACTGCACCAACGATTGCCAATGATGAGGCGAGGTAACCAAAAACCCTCTTGAATTGCCAAATCCTTGCAACCGCAATAATCGCAAAACCTATTGCAATCATAAGTAACCCTTGGAATGATCCCGTTTTCTTTGTCACGTAAATCTCTGCCAATAACAAGATAGCGGAAGAAAACTTCACCCAGTTATTAGGGCTCACGACAAAAATCCACATCATGGCAATGGCGCAAATGCCCAGCAGTGCTGACATAAAGTCTGGGTTTCCTAGCGTGCCTATCACCGGGGTGTACGTGATCACCCAAGGAAAAGGGTCATGCCCTGAAATTTGAATGAGACCGTATGCCGTCATCACTGCTCCGACTATGAAAAAAACAGTCCGAACAATTTGCATGTCCATCGCGCGAAAATAAATCATCGCCCCAAAAGATAAGACTGCCATTGCCAAATAGGAGAAAGCGCCATTACTCCGGTAAATCGCGCCATAAAAGGCGGTGTACTTAACATCAGTCAAGAACCCGGCTAGAAGGATTCCTACTACAAAAGCAATAACAGCCCACTGTCCCAAAGTGAAACTCTTAAGGCCGCTTGAGACTGATACCGAAACCGCTGCACCCAATACCCATGCCGCTAATAAAACAAGTAGAACCATCTTTGGCTGATTGATGGGATCATAGAGTGGAATCCACACAATAAAAGTTGTCAGGATGCCGGTAAGGAGAATCAATGGACGAATCTGCCCACCACGCGCATCTACCGTCTGATCACTACCACGTGCTTGCATGCCCCAGAGTCTAAAGTGTCGCGCTCATAAATACACGTTTCTTGCACGGGAATGGAATGCCAAAACCCCGCCCCTGCCGAAGCAGGAGCGGGGTTTTGAACTAGTTAGTTAAGTACTAACTCAAGGTTTCCCTTGAATTAGGCCTTTACCTTCTTCTGGATCTTAACGATCAAGTTGGTCAATGATGTGATCTGTGCACGAAGTGCTGAGATCAAACCAGTTACCTTAAGACCGAGATCTGTAACAGCAGCAAGAGCTGCATCTGCTGAAGCTTGAGCAGCTGTTGCTGCGTCACCAGCTGCATTTGCAGCAGCTGTTGCTTCTTCTGCAGCTGTTGTTGCAGCATCAGCAGCATCAGCAGCATAGTTAGCTGCATCTGTTGCTTCGTTAGCTGCATCAAGTGCTGCTGCGGCATCTCCACCAGAAACAGTTGCTGTTGCTGTAAGAGTATTAGCGGCAGTTGTTACATCTGTAGCAGTACCAACAACATCACCAGCAAGTAGCGGTGCATACACTGTGTATGCCTTCGCTCCATTTGTTAACGTGTCAGTTAATACTGTTGGGAATGCTTGTAGGGATACGTTTGAAGATAGCGCTGAGACCAACCCGGCAGCTGTTGCAGCCGCTACTGGAAGTCCGTTTGCATCTACACCGGAAACAGTTAGAACCATCTTCTCGCCTGGGCTATATGAAGCCTTATCGAAAGCAATTGAAACTGTCTTTGGTGTTGTTGAAGATAGTGTTACAACTGCAGTTGCAGTTGCAGTAATTGCTGCAGAAGCATCGGAGAAAGTAAGAGTTACTGTTCCGTACTTTCCAACAATCGAAGTTACGCCAATCGTTCCGGTACCGGCGGCAACATCTGAAGCAGCTGAAGAAGTCTGCGTTGATGAAGCTACGATTGTTGTATCACTTGAAGTTACAGTCAGTGACTG
>CAIYBL010000178.1 GCA_903924485.1 uncultured Actinomycetes bacterium | reverse complement strand
GGACATCATCTTGCTCGTGTTCTTCGCATTGAACCTGGCGAGGAGCTATTGCTTTCAGATGGCAAAGGTTCGTGGTCGCGCGTGACTGTTTCATCCCTGGATAAGAAGTCGGTATCTGTCACGGTGTTGGAGACTGGGTCCCAACGAGCCCTACCGATCACGATTACTGTGATTCAGGCTCTGACAAAAGGTGATCGGGCAAAGGAGGCGATTGAGCTCCTAACCGAAGCGGGTGTTGGTGTCATCATTCCGTGGCAATCCTCGCGATCAATCGGCAAAGCAGATGCAGGCGTTGAGAAACTGCAGACCACTGCGCGAGAATCAAGCAAGCAGTCCCGACGATTCTGGATTCCCGAAGTGCGGGAAGTAGCAACTACCGCAACGGCCGTTGGTGTTATCGCGGCAGCAGATCTAGCAATCGTTCTGCACGAGAGCGCCGTGATGAAATTTTCTGATGCTCTCTCAGGTGTGGAGGGAATTTCAACCGTCGTGATCGTTGTGGGTCCTGAAGGCGGACTTACTGACGAAGAGCTTCTCCTTATGCAAGGAGCCGGTGCCAAGGTTGTATTGCTAGGGCGTCCTATTTTGCGCTCGGCTCATGCAGGAATTGCTGCAATATCTGCCGTAAGCGCAGCATTGAAGATATGGTGATGTCATGTCGCTAGATGCCTCGTGTCTGTTTTGCAAGATCATTACGGGAGACATTCCTGCCGACATTATTTATCGCACCGAGAACGTTGTTGCCTTTAGAGATATAACCCCTCAAGCACCTACACATGTGCTTCTAGTTCCAACGGTTCACGTAGAAAACGCCGCAGGATTGGCAGCGATGTCATCAGTGATCACCGCCGCGCTTTTTACAGCGGCCGATGAGATCGCTAAAACTGAGGGGTTGGATGGATACCGCACCGTCTTTAATACAGGCGCCTCCGTCGGGCAAAGCGTTTTCCACGCTCATTTGCACCTTCTCGGCGGGCGTTCATTTACTTGGCCACCAGGATAAATGCTAATCGCCTAGAATGAACTCAATGGATAGAACACTTTTTGCGGTGCCCAGCGCTATTCCTATGGTCGCGCTTTTGGGGCCGGCAGATGCACATTTGCGAGTCATTGAAGAGGCATTTCCAACTCTGACAATCACCGTTCGCGGAAATGAAATTACTTTTGCTGGAGACACCGAGCAAGGCATTCGCTTAGAAGCGCTATTGAATGAACTTCTTGTTGTGATTCGCTCTGGACAAAATCTCACGATTGATTTGGCCGCGCGAGCGATTGAGATGCTCAAACAAGAACCGCAAGAGCATCCCGCCGAAGTTCTGTCCCTTAATATTTTGAGTAATAGAGGACGCAGTATTCGTCCAAAGACTGCAAATCAAAAGCATTATGTTGACGCGATTGATGAATGCACAATCACTTTTGGTATCGGACCAGCAGGTACAGGAAAAACTTATTTGGCGATGGCTAAAGCGGTTGCAGCTTTACAAGCAAAAGAAGTGAATCGAATTATTCTGACTCGTCCTGCCGTTGAGGCTGGAGAGCACTTGGGATTCTTGCCAGGCACGCTCTCCGAAAAGATTGATCCATATTTACGTCCACTCTTTGACGCTCTTCACGACATGATTGATCAAGATTCCATTCCTCGCCTCATGCAGACGGGCGTCATAGAGGTTGCTCCTCTTGCCTACATGCGCGGTCGTACTCTTAACGATGCCTTCATCATTTTGGATGAGGCACAGAACACCACTCCCGAGCAGATGAAGATGTTTCTTACTCGCTTGGGCTTTGGGTCGAAGATGGTTGTCACGGGCGATGTCACGCAGATCGATTTACCCAATGGGGCAAAATCAGGACTGAAGGTGATCCGCGAAATCTTGGACGATATCGATGACATCTCCTTTATCGAGCTCACGCCAACTGATGTTATTCGAAACAGCCTTGTGGGCGAGATCGTTGAGGCCTACGGCAAGTTTGACGCGGACCGACTGGCGAAATTGCAAGAGCCGCGCCAGCTACGTCCAGGTGGCTAATAGATGAGCGTGGACATACTTAATCGTTCCGGAGTGGAATGTACGCCAGCAGGATTAGATTCTCTCCTTGCCTTTGCCATGGAACAACTCGGCCTGCACGATGAATGCGAACTGAACGTTCTCCTCGTCGAAGAAGAAGAGATGACGCAGTTACATATCAAGTGGATGGATGAACCCGGCCCAACGGACGTGCTCTCATTTCCGATGGATGAGATCCGTCCCCATCACAGCGAGCCTGCAATTTTAGGTGACATTGTTTTATGCCCGACTATTGCCCAAAGCCAAGCTGATGATGCTGGTCATGAATTTGAATTTGAGTTGGAGATTTTAGCCGTCCATGGGTTGCTGCACCTTTTGGGTTATGACCATGCAGTTGCCGAAGAAGAGGCGGAAATGTTTGCGCTGCAAGAAGATCTCGTGGCACGGTGGCGCACATGACCGGACTGCTCGTACTCATCATCGTTCTCCTTCTTGCCTTTGCTGGCTTTCTAGCAGGTAGCGAAGCTGCTCTCACCTCGATTTCACGTGTCATGGTGGAAGAGTTAGAGAATCGCAAGGGCGGAAAACTTTTGCGCCGAGTCATTCAAGATCCCGCTCGCTATCTCAATGTCGTACTACTTGTTCGAAAGGCTGCCGAACTTACGGCAACTGTTGTACTTGCCGTCATCATGCTCAACTATTTCAACACGGGTCCGGCCCTCTTTTTCACAGTCATCATCATGGTTGTTATCTCCTATGTGATTGTCGGAGTTGGTCCGCGTACCTTGGGAAAGCAAAATCCTCATTCTTGGGCACGCAGTGGCGCTGTCGTGGCGTATTACCTGGCCACATTTCTTGCGCCAATCACTATGTTGTTGATTGCGATCGGTAATGCAATTACTCCTGGCAAAGGATTTAAGCACGGGCCATTTTCGAACGAAGCCGAGCTTCGCGACTTAATGGATCAGGCTCACGAACGCGGACTGGTCGAATCTGATGAGCACGAAATGATTCACTCAGTATTTGAGTTGGGCGATACATTGGTTCGTGAACTTATGGTTCCTAGAACCGACATGGTCTGGATTGAAAAAGATAAGTCATTGCGCCAGGCGCTATCACTTGCACTTCGATCTGGATTTTCTCGCATTCCTGTTGTTGGGGAAGATATCGACAACATCATTGGACTGGCCTATGTCAAAGACTTGGCAAAGCGCACTCTTGATCATCACGAAGCCGAACAGGCTGAGCGTGTTGAACAACATATGCGCCCAGCCACCTTTGTTCCTGAAATTAAAATGGCTGCCGAACTTTTGAAAGAGATGCAACGCGACCAAATTCACTTAGCAATTGTTGTTGATGAATATGGTGGCACGGCTGGGATCATCACGATCGAAGATATCCTCGAGGAAATCGTTGGTGAGATTGAGGATGAATTTGACGATGGAGAAGAGCCATTTACCTGGCTCAATGGCGACAAGGCTCGTGCGCAGGCTGGCATTCATGTTGAGGATCTCGCGCAAGAGCTTGGTATCACTGTGGCTGAAAGTGACTATCACGACGTCGATACGATCGGCGGAATGATGGCTAAGAAATTGGGACGGGTGCCAATTCCTGGAAGTACGATCTCATTACAAGGCTGGAGCATTACCGCAGAGCGTCCAATTGGACGGCGCAGAAGAATTAGTAGCGTTCTTGTCGTTCGAGAAGTTTCTACCCTTAATAATGGGGAAATTACTGCACTCTAGGCACGATATCCTTACCGAATGCGCATCGTCCGATTTTCTCCAGGTGGAAGTGACCCAGCCTTAGGTCTTGGCACTGACCCACTCTTTGGCCTCATCAATGACGATAATCTCATTGCGGTTTTAACGGGCGATCCTCTCTATGCCGGCATCACTCCCAACGGAAAGAGCGTCCCACTAGATCAAGTACGCCTTCTGGCGCCAGTTCTGCCGCGAAGCAAAGTTGTATGTATCGGAAAGAATTATGCAGACCATGCCAAAGAAATGGGCGGAGATGTTCCTGCAGAACCCATCATTTTTCTAAAACCAAATACTTCTGTCGTTGGTCCTGGAGACACCATTGTTTGGCCCGCCATGAGTGAGCGCGTGGATCATGAAGCCGAGCTTGCCATTGTTATTGGGCGCATCTGCAAGGATGTTCCTAAAGAACGTTTCAGAGATGTGATCTTTGGATACACGGTGGCTAATGACGTCACTGCGCGAGATCTCCAGAAGAAGGATGGTCAGTGGACGCGGGCTAAAGGTTTCGACACCTTCTGCCCTCTAGGACCTTGGATTGACACCGATTTTGTTCCGGGGGATCAGATGATCTCTGCAACGCTCAATGGCGAAATGAAGCAGTCAGCAAAATTGTCAGACATGATTTTTGATATTCCCACCATTATTCATTTTGTTTCTCAAGTGATGACGCTGCTTCCGGGGGATGTAATTCTGACCGGAACTCCTGCAGGTATCGGCCCAATGCCAGAGCGTTCCGTAATTACCGTTGCCATCGAAGGTCTTGGCGAACTAACGAATAAGGTGAGCGTTCATGGCTAGAGAAATTCGCGTTCGCTTTGCCCCTTCACCGACGGGTGATCTCCACGTCGGAAATATTCGCACAGCGCTCTTTGATTGGGCTTATGCCCGACATACGGGTGGAAAGTTTATTTTTCGCATTGAAGATACTGACACCTCGCGAGTCACGGACGAATACATTGCTGCAGCCCTTGATACCTTGCGCTGGTTGGGTCTTGATTGGGATGAGGGTCCTGAAGTTGGCGGCCCGTACGGTCCTTACTTACAATCGCAACGATTAGATATTTACGCACAGTGGGCTCAAAGGTTTCTAGATCAAGGCGATGCTTACCATTGCTATTGCACCTCGACTGAACTAGAAGCACGTCGCGAAGCTCAACGAGCTGCCAATGAAGCACCTGGCTATGACGGCCTGTGCCGTGATCTCACGCCCGCACAAGTTGCCGCACATAAGGCCGAAGGTCGCGAGGCAGTCGTTCGGATGCGAATGCCCGATGGCAGTACAACATTTGTTGATGCCATCCGCGGCGAAGTTTCCTTCGAGCATAAGTTTGTTCCAGATTTTGTTCTAGTGCGCGGTGACGGATCACCTCTTTACACGCTGGCTGTTGCGGTTGATGACATCATGATGAAGGTTTCACACGTTCTTCGTGGAGAAGATCTTCTCTCGTCTACCCCTCGCCAGATCCGGGTGTATCAGGCCATGGGCGTTGCACTTGATGATTACCCAATTTTTGCCCACCTACCCTTTGTTATGGGTCAAGATAACGCCAAGTTATCCAAGCGAAATGGTGAAGTTTCCATTGCTTGGTATCGCGACGCTGGATTCTTGCCAGAGGCTATTTGTAACTACCTCGTTTTGTTGGGTTGGTCTCCAGGGGATGATCGCGAAAATATCACCATGAAAGAGCTCACCGAACTTTTCACTGTAGAACGTGTTAATAGTTCACCTGCTCGCTTTGATATGAAAAAGTTAGAGGCAATCAACGGGGACAAGATTCGCGCCCTTACGATCGATGAATTTCTAGCATGGTCGCTGCCATTTCTTCTTAAGGCAAAAGTTATTTCCGGAACTGATTCTGAAATTGCCCTTGTGAAGTCAGCGCTGCCGATTATTCAAGAGCGAATTACTCGACTGAGCGAAGTTCCTGCAATGTTGAAATTCTTATTTGCTACCGATTTTGCCGTGGAAGCAGACTCTCTTTCCAAGGTCACCGATTCTGCGTCTAAAGATGTTCTCAAACGCTCTCTTGCGGAATTGACTCCGCTAACAACCTGGACCCATGACTCCATCGAGGCGGCCCTTCGTGCTTCCTTGATTGAGGAACTTGGACTTAAGCCTCGTATCGCCTTTGGCTCGGTTCGAATTGCCGTTACGGGAAGCACTGTTTCCCCGCCCCTATTTGAATCCATGGAATTATTAGGCAAAGACGCATGTTTGGAGAGAATCTCTTCGGCACTTACGCTCTAGTTTCTAAGGTATCCTTTGCAAGCCCGTTTGGGTGCCATTTTGGGGTATGGGGTAATTGGCAGCCCTGCTGATTCTGGTTCAGTAAGTCTAGGTTCGAGTCCTGGTACCCCAGCAATACGTTTCTTCCCCCTGCGATAGTCCATATTCGCAAAAAAACTTACTGTAACCCTTGACGAGGTAGAAGTTCACTTTTAATTTAGGCGTGCATGATCCTTGCAATATGCGTGCAGTAGCCGAAATTAAAGGAGAGAAAATGAAGAAGTTCATGTTTATTTATAACGCCAGCAACGATGTCGACTCCAATGATGCATGGATGAGTTGGTTTACCGCGATCACCCCGCATGTGGTCGATATGGGTAGCGAATTCAACGGTGGAAAGATCGTGACCTCTAGTGGTGCCAAAGACATCACCGAATGGTCTGATTTTGTTGGTGGGTATACGTTGATTAACGCTGCAGATATGGATGCCGCCGTCGCACTTGCGAAAGGTTGTCCAAATAAGGCTGGCGTGAGGGTATTCGAAACGATGCCTATGTAATTGCGCTCAATCCGCTAGCGGACGGGGGTGCTCTTTTGGTCTCGGGTAGGCATGGGGCTTATGATTCACCGTGCTCTACAGGGGCATGTACATCACTAGGGCCCCGTCGTCTAGCGGCCTAGGACTCTGGCTTCTCAAGCCAGCTACGAGGGTTCGAATCCCTTCGGGGCTACGTAGGTTTATTTTGTTTTTTTCTCATAGAGTTGCCACATGGAAATTACTGATTACGCCAATGAGTACGAAGCGGCTACTAAATATTTCACCGATCTTGTGGCCAAACTTTCTCCCGCTGACCTTGATAAGAGCGCGCCAGGGGAGTGGACTCCTCGACAAGTCATTCATCACCTGGCCGATAGCGAAGCGCAGTCCTATGCACGAATTCGGCGCCTCGTTGCTGAACCATTGGGTTCTGTGATTCAAGGGTATGACGAAGGTGCTTGGGCAGAGAGCGCAATTTTGGGTTACACGGTACTTCCCATCGAAAATTCGATGGCGGTCTACAACGCTGTTCGTGCCGGATCACTCGACATTATCAAGCGCCTAACGTTGGCTGATCTTGATCGTTACGGTGAACATTCCGAAGTTGGCCAATTCACTATTGCTCGATGGCTCAAGGCATATACGAATCACCCTAAAGATCATTCGGGGCAGATTGAAAAGGTTGTCGCCGCGTCATAAGTGGGAAATAAGATGCTTGACGTAATACATCCACCCACATTTACCGGGTTTCATATCGGCCCACTTACGTTGCATGTTTATGGCATTGTTATTCTCTTCGCGGTAAGTGTTTGGCTCCCATTCACAAGAAATTTTTATTCACGCCGCAAGGGGGATCCGCAAGAAATAAATGAGGTCGCATTATTTGCTCTCCCTGCAGCAATCATTGGCGGACGGGCACTGCATGTTTTAACTTCATCCGACCAATACTTTGGAAAGAGTGGCCATCCGCTCAACGCTTTCATGTTTTGGAAACCAGGTCTTTCCACTTACGGAGCTGTCATTTCAGCATTTTTTGCAGCCTATTACGCTTTTAGCAGGAAACAGAGATCGTTGAGCTTCTTAATCCTTGCAGACACTCTAGGTTTAAGTTTTCTCCTCGCTCAAGGCATGGCGAGAATTGGTGATTTCTTTAATACCGATTCTTTCGGCACTCCAACGACTTTGCCTTGGGGTCTAGAGGTACCGTTAAATCTTCGCCCACCGGGTTACGAGCAATTCACTACTTTTCATCCCACGGTTCTCTACGAATCCCTCTGGTGTTTTATCTGCGCAGGAATCATTTTATGGATTCCGTATTTTTCAAAATTGGCACCAGGGAAACTTTTCATAATGACCATTTTTGTCTACACAATGGCGCGCACGGGGATTGATTTCATAAGAATTGATCCTGCCTCACAACTCTTGGGCCTGACGATTAATAATTGGCTCAGCATCCTGGGTATGTGTGCAAGTGCAGGCCTTCTGTTATTTGGTTTCAGAGGCAAAAATGATGAAGCGATCTCCGATTAAGATTAAGAGATTGTTAGCCTTATAAGGGAAACGCCACTCCCGTAAGTTTTTCAGATATTCTCCAGAGTTGTTCAGCGTCTGCGCTGTTGCTGGCTGTCTCTTTGGGCGATTCAAGTACTGGAGGTCCAGCCATTGAATACCGCGGCCCAAAATATTGACCACCTCGAGCATCTGGATCCGTTGCTGCCCTAAGGGCTGGTAGCGATCCTTTATATGCCGAATGGCCGATGAGCGGGGCAGTGAGAAGAAAACCCACACCGATAATTCCCCCGCCGTTTTGGCCAAGATTGGTTGAAGCAACTCCAGGATGAGCTGCAAGTGCCATTGTCGTGGCACTTGTACCAAGACGTTTATTTAGTTCGAAGATGAAAAGCAAATTGGCCAATTTACTTTGCCCGTAGGCTCCCCATCGACTATATCTGCGTTTTTCATACATCAAGTCAGCAAAATTCATTGACCCAAATTTGTGTGCGTTACTGGACATCGACACCACTCGTGATTGCGGTGTCGCCAGAAGAAGCGGCATCAAAGCGGAAGTAAGTGCAAAGTGAGCTAAATGGTTGACACCCAGTTGCATCTCGAATCCATCTTCAGTGCGATTCTCATTGATGGCCATTAGACCAGCATTATTAATGAGAAGGTCTAGGTGTGTTGACTTTTCTAAAAATTCTGAGGCAAAGGATCTGACAGATTTCAAACTTGCCAGATCTAATGAGACGACTTCAATGTCACCTTGGGGCCGGCTTTGTCGAATAGCATCTGCTGCCACATTGGCTTTATCAAGGTTTCGGCACGCCATAATAACTCGAGCACCGTGTTGGGCTAAGACTTTTGTTATTTCAAATCCGAGCCCTGAATTTGCTCCAGTGACGATAGCTGTTTTGCCAGCAAGGTTTGGAATTTGTTCTACCGACCATTTTCTATTCACGGTTTTCCCTTTCTTCTACTCTTAAAGGGTACGTCATTTTCGCTAAGTCGCATTATGAGTGAATCAAAAACCTGGCAAAACTGGGAAACGACCTTCGGTTTCAGTATCGATAAAGGCAATGAAACGCCTAATAAAAAGCAATTCTCCTGATGGATGAACTCCATAGGGCTCATAACCCGCCGATTCATAGAGTCCTTGCGCCTTGGCGTTTCTAGGAGAGGTGATTAAGAGAACTCCTCCTTTACCATTTGCTTGTGCCCAGTTATTGGCGTGCTCTACAAGTTGCTTGCCGATCCCTTGCCCCTTTCGATCCTCGCGGACAGCAACACCTAACCAGGGCAATGTCGTGTCAATGTCCCAGAGAAAGACGTAGCCAAGCATGACTCCATCTTCTGTCGCCATCCATCTAATGATGGATCGGTTTTTCTCATTGACAAATTTCACTGCAAAATTTCTGTTTAAATCGTTTCCATTGAAGAATCCAACAGTCTCGGTGCTCATCTGATCAAAGAACTCATGAATGATGGGCAAATCAGCTGGTTGAAACTCCCGAATCTCCATGGGAAAAGAGTACAACTCCGATCGAACATGGGGCAGAAAGCGATAATTCACTGAGCAAGTTCCCTGCGAGCACATTAGATTTGCGCCATGTTGGGTGGAATCAATAACGAGCTTTTCTTTCAAGGTCTTGGCGGGTTTTTCGCACTCGCTATCGTAATTCTCATTCTCAAATGGGCATTTCCGAACAAGAAAGATCCTGTGGCAAAGGCTGAGCGCAAGGCGTTGAAAGTTTCGCTGCGACAACTCCGCAGAAGGTAGGGAGAATTATCCTCATGGGACTTGTAATTGTCACTGGTGGATCACGTGGACTTGGCTTTGAATGTGCCAAGGCGCTACGACGGTTGGGGCACGACCTTGTTCTCGTTGCAAAAGACGGTGAACGTTTGGCTCAGGCGGCGACAGAATTAAACTGTGATTTTCGTGCCGTGGATTTGGAAGACATCGATGCGGCGAAGATCTGCTTCGATGAGATTTTGCAGAGTTTTGGTGTGCCGGAAATTTTGATCTTGGCACATGGAGTAATGAGTGCACGGATGTCTAAGACGCTCAAGACGGACAATGCTGAATGGCGTCGAGTCATGGCAATAAATTTGGATTCGGTATTTTGTGCAGTCAATACTTTGGCGGCTCCAATGGCTGAGGCAAGAAATGGGCGAGTCATTGTGTTCTCCGCTTGTTTAGGTCGCATGTCTGGCGTGGGAAATGCTGGAGGATTTGCGCCGTATCGAATTAGCAAGGCGGGAGTGAACGCACTGGTTCGTAACCTGGCACATGAGACAGGTCTGGGTACTCGAGGTCTGTTGGTTGATGCAGTGTGCCCAAATCATTCTCGTACAGATATGGGCGGCCCCGCTGCACCATTATCAGCCGAAGAGGGTGCTCGTACTGCGGTCTGGTTGGCAACGCGTCACTTTGACGTTAAAGGTGAAACAGACCAAGAGAAGTTAACGGGATTGCTCTGGGAGGAAATGAAAGTCGTTCCCTGGTGATTGGTTAACGTAATCTTTTAGGGTCGTTGAGTATCTTTCTTGACATTTTATGTTTAACTCAAGGCATGAGCACACTAAGAAAAGTTGCTGTTGTAACTGGAGCGAGTTCAGGAATTGGTGCCGCCACTGCCCTGCGGCTCGCCCAAAATGGTTATCGAGTATTTGCAGCTGCCCGCCGCTTCGAGCGGTTAGAAGAGCTCGCGGGCCGTAACGAAAATATCGAAGCCTATGTCTTAGATGTTACTGATCAATCCAGTGTCGATGCGTTCGTACAGTCTATTGGTGGGATAGAAATAGATCTCTTAGTAAATAATGCAGGTGGGGCGTTTGATTCATCGTTAATTTTGGATTCAGATCCAGAGATCTGGATGAAGAGTTTTGATGTAAATGTTCTCGGATCCTTAAGAATGACCAAAGCAATAGCTCCTTTGATGATTCAGGCAGGCAAGGGTCACATCGTTGTTCTAACGTCAACTGCCGGACATGTCGCTTATGAAAATGGTGGAAGTTATGTCGCCGCAAAGTTTGCCCAACGATCACTTGCAAATACGTTAAGACTTGAACTTAATGGAACCCCGATTCGGATTTCAGAGATCGCGCCAGGGATGGTTAAAACGGATGAATTTGCAGTTGTGCGGAATTCAGGGGATACAGTCAAAGCCGCGAAAGTTTATGAAGGTGTAGACCACCCTCTGACGGCCGAAGATATTGCGGAGTGTATTTACTGGACTGTGAGTTTGCCGTCGCATGTAAACATTGATTCAATGACCATTCGCCCAGTAGCTCAGGCAGCAAATCACAAAGTCCATAGAACGGGAAAGTAAGGCTGTAAAAAAATGGCGAGAAAGGTTTGGACATAGATCTCGGATTCAGCAACTTTGGCGAGTTGTGAGGGACTCGAACCCCCGACTCGGTGATTAAGAGTTAACGGACACCTAATTCTTCTTCATATACCCGTAACTAGGAAAGCTCGCCGTTATTAGCAATAGCTGATGGGGCACCAGTGCGATCGCAACGACCATGGATGCCCGCGCCGTGATGCTTGGTAGAGGCAACGTGAATGCGGCGCACAGTGCAAAGGCCACGGAAATTGGCAGGGTTAGAGGTTAGCGCAAAGAAAAACCCCGCAGATTTCTCCACGGGGCCATTGTCTTTAAATGAGGTTAACTACAACGCGCCTACATCGAGCTTTCCGTGATCAGGGCGATCCGCGAACGAACTTCCCGAGCTCGTTCTCCATCGCCTTGCAGTTCAAAGATCTCGGCAATGACCGCTTCTGCGTCGAGCACCAGTGACCACTTCGGGTCCATCTCATTCTTGATGTAGAGATCCTTCCCGCCCCTGAGATCAAAGAGGGCTTGCTCGTAATTCTTTTGCGCCACATATCCGCGCGCACGAATTGTCAGCGACTCCAACAACTTCTGCTGGTCTGCACATAGGGTGGCTTCCTCAACTGCCAACGTTGCCGTAGTCAACGCCATATCAAATTGCCCGGTTTTCAGATATGCATGAGCAAGAGCGACATCGCAATACAGTGCCATTGGGACAACGGACTCTGCCTTCGCGATTGCCCTAGATTGCTTGAGCAAGTCAATCGCCTTGTCATAGTGCTCTAGTTTTTCAAGTGCAAATCCCAGATTCAAAAGATCCCGCCCAAGATCAATCTCTTCATCATCGAAAGGTCGCGCTCTGATGATCTCTGCAAACAACTGCGCAGACTCCTCAAACCGCGCAGCCTCATTGAGAAATACACCCATGTTGCGTCTGGCCATAAACAGACGCGGTGAATCAATTTCACTAAAGATCTGACAAGCAGCGTGAGTCTTCTCTACTGCTTCGTCATTGCGTTCGAGCCTATGCAGCGCGTACGCCATTCCGAGATAGACCTGCGCAAGGTCCGTTCGGTCATAGTCTTCGGTTTGAACAAGAAAGATATCAACTGCAGTTTGTGCGAATGCCAGCGAGTCCTTCCACTCTCCCTTGTGGTGTGACAGGTGCGCTAAATCTGAAAGCGCACTTGCCTTTTCAACCCCTTCCGAGGCCCGTAATTTCTCCCAGAGATGCTCTTCGTGGTTGTGCTCTTCACCCTCGTGCTGGTTCGTTGAAATACCGACTCCATCTCCCACACAGGAAATGTCCATGGTGCCTCCATGGAATTCATGCAGGGAAGGTTTATAACGTCGATGGGCGCAAGATTATTCCCGAGAAACAAAACTTCAAATACTGCCAAATACGACGAATCTATTTGGAGCTAACCCACCTTTGCTTCAGAGTCAAGATGCAATGACTTGGGGCCTAATTGACTGCGAAAAAGGTCGGGTATAGGAAATCTAGAACTCCGCAACCAATTGCGCCGACGATGAAGGTCATGAAGACAGCGATCCAGATCGGATAAGCACGAGTTCTGGTGGATGTCCGGATTATGAAATCCCAGATATCGCCCGGTATCACATTTGATTTGTTGAATTCACTGCGAATTGTACTGAAACCTGGTCCGTGAATAGATACTTTAAATCGCATACGTTCAATTCCAGCAAGAAGATTGGCATCGTGAACTTCGCTCAGGCGATGCCGGGCTAAAGTTGCTAGAGAAGCGCCTGCGATCACTACTGCCAATGCACAGGCAATTTCTCTCGAACCGTGCGAAGTTGTGGAACTTAGGATTATTGTGAACAAGAATGATTCGCCCGTTATTGAGATTAAGGGCACTTGCCAAAGTAGGTTATCCCACTGCAATCTTCGAGCATTGAGTATTTGATAGATCTCGGCCAGCGCCTCTGGGGTGGCCTTATCCATTTTGTACGATCTAGCAAGTTTGTCAGCGGCATCCATGTCCGGATCCGTCGAGGGCTTTGTTTGGGGCTCTTGACTCTTGCCTATATTTCTCTTTTTCCACATTCCTAGGACACTAGTAGATCGTCACCCAGATTTCTATACTTATTCAAAGTAGTCTGCGGAGAAATTTTTTCTTTCCTACCATTTACATCAATTCTTGGCTTTGCTATGTCACACTTAATTCATGGCAACGAAACCAGCGAAGAAGTCGGCACCTGCTCGCAAAAGGGCTACCGCTGCTTCAATAATCAGCTCAGAAATCCCAACCCCATCGATGCAACCATACATTCCGGTGCAACGCACCGAGCGAGCCGATCGCTTCGATTGGAGATCCCTTTACCTCTACGCGGTCTGCCTGATCACTTTGATGGTCTGCCTATTCTCATTAGTCAGCCTGGTGCGCAATGGAGTCAACGCAATATTTCCCGATGCAGGTTACATAGATCCGATCTCACAACCCAATGTGAGCAAGGCCGACTTACTTTTATCTCACGCTAATCAACTGCATCAAAACAGACGAAACGCGCTCATGAGTTTGGTGGATTCATTCACAACCATCCTTATCGCGGGCCCTCTCTATCTCTATCACTGGAGGATGGTTCGTAAGTAGGGATGATGACAAACTGCTATCTAATTCGATCTCGATTACGAGTTAGCGATATGTTCTGAAAGACGTGCTGCAGTTGCGGCAACAGCGGCTGCATGAAGTCGACCAGGTTGACGTCCCAGTCTTTCCATAGGTCCACTGATACCTACAGCGGCAATCACTTTATTGTTGGGACCACGAACAGGCGCAGATACTGATGCAACTCCAGCTTCACGCTCTCCAACACTTTGCGCCCAACCGCGACGGCGTACCGCCGCTAATTGCGCAGCAGTAAATCGCGCATTTGTAAGCCCTCTGTGAATTCGTTCTGAGTCCTCCCACGCAAGAAGTATTTGCGCACCAGAGCCTGCCTGCATTGTGAGTGCCGATCCAACGGGAACTGAATCTCGAAGTCCAGACAATCGTTCAGCTACTGCAACACAAATACGAACATCACCTTGTCTGCGATATAACTGTGCACTTTCACCCGTAGCATCGCGAAGAGCAGCTAGCGCTGGGGCTGCAACAGCTAGAAGGCGATCCTCGCCCGCCGCGGCTGCAAGTTCTCCAGAGCGAAGTCCTAAAACAAAGCGGCCATGAAGATCGCGAGTAACAAGGCGATGAAATTCAAGAGCCACGGCTAAACGGTGGGCAGTAGGTCTAGCGATACCCGTAGCGGCTACGAGTTCAGCCAAGGAGTGCGGGCCTGATTCAAGGGTAGATAAAATTGCGACGGCTTTATCTAATACGCCAACTCCGCTATTCTTCTTGTCCACGATGTAATACTAGCATCTCAACAAGTGAGATGGTCAAGTGGACGAGGAGTGATGATGGGTAAGACGTTAGCCGAGAAGATTTGGCAAGAACACGTTGTTCGATCGGCCGCTGGTGAGCCAGATTTGGTTTATATCGATCTGCATCTCATTCATGAAGTCACGAGCCCACAAGCATTTGATGGTCTGCGTCTTGCTGGACGCCCAGTGCGTCGCCCAGATTTAACGATCGCCACAGAGGATCACAACACTCCTACTCAAAATATTGATCAACCCATTGCTGACCCAGTATCGAAATTGCAAGTAGATACTTTGCGCGCTAACTGCGCCGAATTTGGAGTCCGCATCCACTCCCTTGGCGATATCGATCAAGGCATCGTGCACGTTGTTGGACCACAACTTGGTCTCACTCAACCTGGCATGACAATCATTTGCGGAGATTCACACACATCCACGCATGGTGCTTTTGGAGCACTTGCTTTTGGCGTTGGTACTAGCGAAGTTGAGCATGTACTAGCAACCCAGACCTTGCCTCTAATTCGACCAAAGATGATGGCCGTTAATGTCGAGGGTGAATTAGCACCGGGCGTAACTTCTAAGGATGTCATCTTGGCCATCATCGCCAAGATCGGTACTGGCGGCGGAGTTGGGTACGTCGTGGAATATCGCGGCAGCACCATTCGTGCCATGTCTATGGAATCTCGATTAACTGTCTGCAACATGTCTATCGAAGCTGGTGCCCGCGCTGGCCTTATCGCACCAGATGAGACCACCTTTGCCTATATCAAGGGCAAGCCACATGCACCGCAAGATTGGGATGCAGCCGTTGCCTATTGGAAAACTTTAACAACGGATGCTGATGCGAAATTTGATGTTGAAGTAACTCTTCAGGCCGAGGATATTGCTCCCTTTGTTACATGGGGCACTAATCCAGCCCAAGGTGCACCGCTGACAAGTAACGTTCCAGATCCTGCATCTATTGCTGATGCTGAAGAGCGAAGTGCTGCAGAGCGCGCACTGGTTTATATGGGCCTTGAAGCTGGAATGCCCCTCAAAAAGATAGCCATTGACACTGTTTTCTTGGGCTCTTGCACCAATGGTCGTATCGAAGACCTTCGAAGCGCTGCAGCGGTATTGGATGGCAGAAAGATTGCCTCAACTCTTCGTATGTTGGTGGTTCCTGGATCTGCACGAGTGCGGTTGCAGGCAGAGAGCGAAGGTCTAGACAAGATCTTTATCAACGCCGGCGCCGAATGGCGAAATGCAGGCTGTTCTATGTGTCTTGGAATGAATCCCGATCAACTTGCAGTGGGGGAGCGTTCGGCCTCAACAAGTAATCGCAACTTTGAAGGCCGCCAAGGTAAAGGCGGTCGCACTCACTTGGTGAGTCCACTCGTTGCAGCAGCAACAGCAATTCGCGGAACATTGTCCTCACCGGCAGATTTGTAAGGGAGAAGATCATGGATAAATTTGTAACTCATGTAGGAACTGCGGTTCCACTTCGTCGAAGCAATATTGATACCGATCAAATCATTCCTGCGGTTTATCTCAAGCGAGTCACTCGTTCTGGTTTCGAAGATGGTCTTTTTTCGGCATGGCGTAACGATCCAGCTTTCGAACTTAACCAAGACAAGTACAAGAAGGCCACAATTTTGGTTGCCGGAATCGATTTCGGAACAGGCTCTTCCCGCGAGCATGCAGTCTGGGCCTTGCAGAACTACGGATTC
>CAIYBL010000177.1 GCA_903924485.1 uncultured Actinomycetes bacterium | reverse complement strand
TACATCTTCCGTCGCTTGGCTTTGGATTACTTGCCCTTTGAAGTGCGTTCAGGCATCGGCCTATACACATCCTCAGAGCGCGCACGCGCTCTTGAGACGGGTACATATACCGAAGATGTAGCTGTCGAGGTAGATGAATTCGAACGCTCTGAAGATCCAGCACCAGCACCTGTTGCTCCATCAATTGCTAAGGCTGCGACCAAAGCTGTCGATGTAAAAATTGATGCGCCTATTACCTTCGGATCATCAACAGAACTTCTTGAGGCAATCTCAGGAATTAAATCTGATGCGCCACTATGCATGACATGCGGAGTCAAGATGCGTGCATCTGGTGCCTGCTATGTCTGCGAAGGATGCGGTAATACTTCAGGCTGTAGCTGATGTGAAGTGTCACTGATCTGGAAGTTCAGTAAGTGACAAATTCTACTAAAGCCAAACTCCTGGTTACGGGGCAATTCGCTTTGCTCGCAGCACTTGGGATTGCAGCTCTTGCAAATGTGCACTCGAAAGTTCACAACTATTTGATACTTGAGTCGTCACTCTTGGCGATCGGTATTCTTGTTTTGTTCTTTGCTTGGCAGTCGCTGCGGCCCTCGCTTCAAATTTCACCCTTGCCAAAAGAGGGGGCGATATTTATTTCTCGAGGGATTTACAAGTATGTCCGACACCCCATGTACTTGGGTGTCATTCTTATTGGATGTGGGCTGGCCAGCTTCAGCGATTCTGCCGTGAGTTGGATTTTGGAATTCCTTCTGATTGGGACACTTAACGTTAAAGCGAGCTTTGAAGATGGCTTATTGCGTGAGCGATATCCACAAGCCTGGCACTATCAAAAACACACTTCTAAAGTGTTGCCATGCCTGGGTAAATCATGTCGCGGTGGTCCTACGTGCTCAGAAATATTATAGAAATCTTCTGCAGTGATGCTTTAGTGCGCGAACTCCCTCACTATCTGGCACGATGTATTTATGAGTAAAGACATGAACGCCACATCCATACGTCGCTACAACCTGATCGCTGGGTTCTTCCACTTGGCCCAGATGATCGTGGTCCTTGTATTGGCAAACGATTTCTCACTCCCGATCGTTGCGCGTTATATGTCAGGCCCACCCGGCAGCAGTTTTGCCAATCCAGTGACGTTGATGAGCACCCCCGTGGGCTATGCGGTCGCAATCTTTTTAGGTCTCTCAGCATTTTTCCATTTCCTGGTCGCCTCACCCCAATTTTTTCCTCGCTATAGCAAAGGCCTAGCAACCCAACGCAATTACTTCCGATGGGTTGAATATTCCATAAGTTCTTCGGTGATGATTGTGCTTATCGCACAGATTTGTGGAATAGCTGATGTTGCAGCAATTATTGCAATCTTTGGAGTCAACGCATCCATGATCCTTTTTGGGTGGTTACAAGAAAAATATGAGCAACCTGGAAATGGCGGATGGTTGCCCTTCATCTTTGGGTGTATTACTGGCATCGTCCCATGGGTAGCACTTGTCTTCTATGTGTTCTCTATTGGCGGAGCAGGCAACACCAAAGCGCCAGCATTTGTTTACGGAATCGTGTTTTCGCTCTTCATCCTCTTCAATACTTTTGCCGTTGTGCAGTTTCTGCAATATAAGAAAGTTGGCAAATGGAGTGATTACCTACGAGGAGAGAAGACCTACATCACTCTCTCACTTGTCGCTAAATCAGCTCTTGCCTGGCAGATATTTGCATCCACGCTAGTTAAGTAGCTAGATCATTTACACGCGAAACAAATAAAGGATACGCAGCCCTTAATCTTTTTTGAGCATTTTACGAATGAGCTCGAGGGCTGTCTTTACTCGCGCTTCATATCCGTGAGTCGTTGGGTGATAGTACTGAGTGCCGACAAGTGCATTGGGTAAATATTGTTGTTGGGCAACTCCGAGCGGTACATCGTGAGGGTAGATATAGGCGGAAGTCTCTCGTGCTGTTTTTTCTTGCGAATCACGCAGCGCTCCTGAATGGGCGTCGCGCAAATGGGGTGGCACCGGTCCGCCTTTGGAAGATCGCACATCGGCAATTGCGGATTCAATGGCAAGGTAGGCAGCATTAGATTTTGGTGCACACGCTAAATACGTAACGGCTTCGGCAAGAATAATTCGCGCCTCTGGCATACCGACCATTGCAACTGCTTGGGCTGCAGCTACCGCTAAGCCCAAAGCGCTGGGATCGGCGATTCCAATATCTTCACTGGCGCTGATCATGACGCGCCGGGCAATAAATCGTGGGTCTTCACCTGCCTCAAGCATTCGCGCTAGGTAGTGCAAGGCAGCATCGACATCGGAGCCCCTTATGCTCTTTATGAATGCACTTGCGACGTCGTAATGGTTATCTCCGCCTCTGTCATAGTTTTCAATTACTCGATCTACGGCTCTGCTCAAAACTTCAGGAGTAATTTCACCACTGGCTGCTCCGGCAGCTGCTTCAAGATAGGTAAGTGCTCGGCGGGCATCACCTGCGGCGAGTCTGACGATTGAATCAAGGGCCTGCTCTGAAATTGTGACTTCGTTGTTTAATCCGCGGACATCGGTGATAGCTCTGTTAATGAGTGTTGCTATTTGCTCATCGGGTATAGCACGCAGGGTCAAAACTATGGAGCGCGAAAGCAAAGGAGAGATGATCGAGAAAGACGGATTTTCGGTGGTAGCTGCGACAAGAGTCACCCATCGGTTTTCTACCCCAGGAAGGAGTGCGTCTTGTTGTGCTTTAGAAAAGCGGTGGACTTCATCAATGAAAAGTACGGTTTCTTTATTGTCGTGTTCCATCCGCTCTTGCGCCTGCATCAGCACCTCGCGCACTTGAGCAACTCCAGAACTGACGGCCGAGAGTTCGACAAACACACGAGATCCAGAGTGAGCAATCATTTTGGCAAGAGTTGTTTTGCCACTGCCCGGAGGGCCATATAAAAGGACGCTTGTGATGTGCTTTTCTTCGCCTTGGATCAAGCGCTCTAGGGGAGAACCGGATTGAAGAAGATGTTGCTGACCCAGTAGATCCTGGATCGTTGCAGGGCGAAGTCTGACTGCTAAAGGTGCCGAACGCTCACCATCGCGTGTTGCATCCATCTTTGTCCTAACCTGGAGAACTAGTGCAGGATGTAATTTCCGTACTTAGCCATGATTGCGATTGCCAATACGGAGAATATGCCCGCAACCACAACAGTGTCCCACCCAGAAAGAATGCGTTTGGTGAGGGTTGCTGAAAATTTCTCGCTCAGATTCAAATTCCCATCGAGGACATTTATTCGTAGCATGCTAGAAAAGACGGTGATTGTTGATGTTGTAACGAGCAAACACCAAGGACAAAATGCGCCGATCACAAAGTAGCTCTGCGAGAATAACCATCCCGCAAAGAGCAAGCCAGCGAAATAGACAGATAACGCGCTTCGCATAAACCATCGAGGAAATTTGGCGCCACCAAGGGCGGAGACCGCCAAGGTAATTACGACGGGCTCGCAGATAAGTCCCAGGAATGAGTTCGGGAATCCTAAGAGGTTTGACTGCCAAGAGACGGCCACTTTGCCGCAAGAAATAACAGAGTTGATGTTGCAGCTCAGCGCTGAATTAGGGTTTTTCGCCAATTTTATTGCGTCCACTGACAAGACAAGCGAGGCGCTTATGGATATTAACGAGGAGACCAACATGGTCCAATAGGCCTTGACGTGGTTTGTCACGGTCACTGGCTCTTGAGTCATACTCATTAAGAAGGTCCTATCGGAGCATTTGTAGGTTTGCAGAGTCTACCCGTGTCACAAATGTCTGCAAAAGAAGGGCCATTCGCCTCGCTGTATAGTTGCCCTATGCCACGGCGCCTTCGAAAAATCCTCTCCGCGGCACTGATCTTCTCATTTTTAGCTCTCACTCCGCAGGGATATGCCGCTCAGAAAACCACACTTACAGTCTTTGCTGCATCCAGTTTGGCCGATAGTTTCACCTTCCTCGGAAAATCCTTTGAGAAATTACACCCTGGCACAACGGTGCTCTTCTCTTTCTTGGCATCCCCAACTTTGGTAACACAGATCAATGCCGGAGCTCCAGTAGATGTTTTTGTCTCGGCTTCAGGAAAAGATATTCAGAATGCATCCTCCCGCGTGCCTATTTATCAGGGTTATGTCTTTAATCGAATCGTTTTAGCACTACCTGTTGCGAACCCTTTTAAGATTACCCGGATACGTGGACTTAACACCCCTGGACTTAAGTGGATTCAATGCGCCCACGAAGTTCCGTGTGGTGTTGCGGCCGACGCCGCCCTTGCCTCTGATGGCACGGTAACTTCTAAACCAGTTTCATTGGAACCAAAAGCATCGAGTGTTATAGCAAAACTTCTTTTAGGTGAAGTAGATGCTGCCATTGTTTACCACACTGATGTTGTTAAGAATCGCAAGGCGCTCAAAGAGATTGTCTTTACTAATCGTCTTACCTCATCAACGCGCTATGCCATTGGTGTAGTTAATGACAGTAAGCAGAAATCCTTAGCAAATGCATTTATGGATTATGTTCAATCGCCCAAAGCAATTCTCTACTTACGGCGAAGTGGCTTTGGAGTCATTTCTTGACCTTGCGCAAGGTAGATAGATTTACTGGCGCCTTAGCCCTCCTTGCAAGTCTTTTTATTATTGCACCCATGGTCGCACTCCTGGCCAAGGTTCCCTGGAGTTCCTTTCTTCAAGACCTCACCCAGACAAGCTCTCGTCAGGCAATAACATTGGCGATTTGGAGTTCCGTCTTGGCTGCGATCATCTGCGTACTTCTTGGAGTCCCGCTAGCGTGGGTTTTGGCACGGGGCAATGAGCGTCTAACCAATATTTTACGCCCTATTGTTTTGGCCCCCATTGTTCTACCACCGACCGTTGCAGGTATTGCATTATTGGCGCTCTTTGGTAGAAGCGGGTTACTTGGAAAATATATTTATGACGCAACGGGTTGGTCTATGCCTTTCACGAGCATTGCGGTCGTTGTCACCGGTGTATTTGTAGGAATGCCTTTTCTTGCGCTGATAGTCGAATCAAATTTTCGCCATATTCCTAAAGACTTGGAAGATGCGGCCATCACCGACAGGGCATCAAAGCGTGAAGTTTTTTCACTCGTCGCGTTGCCACAGATTAGAAACGGCATCGCAACGGGGGCAGTGCTGGCCTGGGCTCGTGCGCTGGGGGAGTTTGGTGCCACAATGATGTTTGCTGGTTCATTGCCAGGACGCACCCAGACGTGGGCGATGCAGGTTTATGTAGATATGGATATAGATATGGGAACTGCTTACACGCTGAGCGCGGTGATGTT
>CAIYBL010000176.1 GCA_903924485.1 uncultured Actinomycetes bacterium | reverse complement strand
TTTTGCAGCGGATGGTGGCTGTGGCCCAACTGTCAGTGACGAAACCTATTTATTTCTTAAAAGAAAACTCTTCGCCGAATTGGCGAAAGTTCTGGATTCCGTAGACGGCGTTTATCTTCGGCTACACGGAGCAATGACGGCGGAGTCATTTGAAGATGTTGAGGGCGATCTTATTGAGAGCCTTCGTGAGATAGTTGGGCCCGATTTCCCAATTGCTGTTAGTTGCGATTTTCATGGACACTTTACGGAAAAGATGGCACGGGCAACTTCATTAATCGCCGGATACCAAACCTGTCCACACATCGACTTTTTTGAAACAGGGGCACGTGCTATGCGCCTTATGGCTGCTGCATTGTCCGGAGGGAAAGCACCTCTTTTGAACTATCGCAAAACTAAACTGATGGCATCCTCTGAGGGCCACGACACAACTTTTGGTCCGATGCGAGCGGTTCTTGATCGTTTGCACGAAATCGAAAAAATGCCCGGTGTTTTGGATGCGACAGTATTTTGCACCCAGCCTTGGCTTGAGGTCACAGAGTTAGGTTGGTCTGCTCTGGTTGTAACCGAGGATGATCCAATCTTGGGACAGACACTCGCTGATGAATTGGCCTTGATGATGTGGGATCGGCGTGAGGCCGTACTTTTCCGCAAGGAAAAAATCGAGGATGTCATAGTAGAGATCAATAAGAGCGCAGCGGATGAACGCCCCTTTGTTTTGGCCGAAGGCGCAGATAGCCCTTCTGCAGGCAGTCAGGGCGATAGCAACTATTTACTTAAGCAACTTCTTAAGAGTCCAATTGACGGAGCCGTTTATATGACAATGACCGACGCTGTGGTTGCGAAGAAATGTTTTGAGGCAGGTGTTGGGGGAAAGGTGACATCCGAAATCGGTGGAACGCTATCTCCAGTATTTTTTACCCCCGTAGAAGTCACAGGAGAGGTAGTGACTTTGTGCGACGGGATTTATCAATCGAAGTACCCTTCCAAAATGTTTAATGCTGGTCCAACTGCTGTCTTAAAAGTTGGGGAAATATATATTGTCGCCACTACAAAGCCCGCGTTCATGTTGGATTACCAACTCTACTTGCGGGTCGGTTTAGACTTCACAACAGCAAAAGCTGTCCAAGTGAAATCTGCAGGAAGCTATCGTGCCTACTACGCTCCCCATGCTTTTAGATGCGCGGATTTCGCCTCACCAGGATCATCCGACAGCCGACTGCCTAAGTTGCCTTTCACGAAACCAAGACGACCACTGTGGCCATTTGATCTGGATATTGTTGACCCTTGGTACTAGGTAGCATCTCGCTACTAATAAATTAGTGCGACTCTCTTGGAATGAAGGATCCACTTGATCCTTGCAGGAAGTCAAAATCTGCACCGCGATCTGCTTGCATTACATGATCTATGTAGAGTCGCTCCCATCCGCGTTTAGGATTGGCGAAGGCACCCGTCATGGATGCTGCGGGAGTTCTCTGTGAAAGTTCTTCATCTGAAACTTCCAGATGCAAAGATCGCTGTGAAACATTAAGTTCGATCATATCCCCGTCGCGAACGAGCCCTAACGGACCACCGGCAGCTGCTTCTGGTGCCACGTGCAAGACCACTGTTCCGTAGGCAGTACCGCTCATGCGGCCATCGCAAATGCGAACCATATCTGTCACTCCCTTAGCAAGGAGCTTGCTCGGCAAAATCAGATTAGCAACCTCTGGCATTCCTGGATATCCCTTTGGTCCGCATCCTCGCAAAATGAGAATTGTGTTCTCATCGACGTTGAGATCTGGATCATCAATACGAGAATGGAAATCTTCTATGCCATCAAATACAAGGGCTGGGCCACGGTGGTGCAACAGTGCTGGAGTTGCTGCTGAAGGCTTTATGACAGCGCCTAATGGGGCGAGGTTGCCACGAAGGATCGCAATCCCCGCTTTTTCTTGAAGGGGATCAGACAATTGATGAATCACATCTGCATCGTAAATCTCGGCTTCTCCAAGGGTTTCAACAAGCGGACGACCTGTAACCGTAATCGCAGATGAATCAAGATGTGGTTGCAACTGTTGCAAAACAGCAAGGAGACCACCTGCCCGATGGAGATCTTCCATAAGGTACTTTCCTGCTGGTAGTAAGTTGAGCAGGAGCGGAACATCGGATCCGTATTTGTCAAAGTCTTCCAAACGTAAATCGACTCCTACGCGCCCTGCTATTGCTAGAAGGTGAACCACCGCGTTCGTTGAGCCTCCGATACCAGCCAGGGTAACAATTGCATTGATAAATGCGCCCTTTGTTAAAATATCTGACGGCTTGAGATCTTCTTTCACCATATCGATTATTCGTCGACCAGATTCATGTGACGCCTTAAGCAGGCGACTATCTGTTGCAGGGGTACCGGCTACGCCAGGAAGGACCATGCCGAGTGCTTCGGCCATGCTTCCCATAGTGGACGCCGTTCCCATTGTGTTGCAATGACCGTTACTGCGAATCATCGCTGACTCTGAGGATAGGAACTTAGCCTTACTCAATAATCCTGCACGTACTTCTTCACTGAGTTTCCAGACATCAGTGCCGCATCCAAGAGGAGAGCCACGGAATGTTCCTGTCATCATCGGTCCACCGGGAACAACGATTGCAGGCAAGTTCACTGATGCGGCGCCCATCAAAATGGCTGGGATGGTCTTATCGCATCCACCAAGTAGCACAACTCCATCAATGGGATTGGCTCGAATTAATTCTTCCGTTGCCATCGCAACCATGTTTCGCCACAGCATTGAAGTCGGGCGCACCAGGGTTTCACCGAGAGAGATCATCGGCAGATTAAGCGGAACGCCTCCAGCTTCCCACACTCCATTTTTTACGCTCTGGGCCAGTGTGTCCAAATGCGAATTACAAGGAGCGAGATCTGAGGCGGTATTGATAATGGCGATTTGCGGTCTTCCATCAAATGCTGAATCTGGGTTTCCTCGTCGCATCCATGCCCGGTGAATGTAGGCATCTCGGTCTTCTCCACCGTACCAGGCTGCGCTGCGCATAGAAATTCCTTCCGAGAAACATGAATGATGTGATGCACATGTTAGTCAGGTTTTAAGCAGGGTACTAGTTAGTTTTCAGAATCTGGACAAATCCCTACTCGG
>CAIYBL010000175.1 GCA_903924485.1 uncultured Actinomycetes bacterium | reverse complement strand
TACAGCACCGTCATTGGTCTTGTTGCATTCGCTGTAATTGTTGGCGCGTTAATTCATAACCGCCGCAAATCAACAGCCATTGAATACTAAAACGCGTACCACGAAATAGATCGGGTACCGTATTACGCATGGCAAAAAAAGAAGCTCAAGAGCTTAAGAAGTTGGTGATTGTTGAATCACCAGCGAAGGCTCGAAAGATTGGCGGCTACCTCGGCGATGGTTACATCGTCGAGGCTAGCGTCGGCCATATCCGAGATTTGCCACAGCGCGCCGCCGATATCCCAAAAGAATACAAAGGCATTGCCTGGGCTAAAGAGGGCGTCAATATTGAAGAAGATTTCGCCCCTCTATATGTAATTAATCCCGACAAAAAGGCCAAAGTTGCCGAACTAAAAGCGCTTATGAAGGGCGCCGACGAACTTATTCTGGCAACAGACGAGGACCGCGAGGGCGAAGCAATTGCCTGGCACCTTGTTGAAGTACTTGAGCCAAAGATCCCTATTAAGCGAATGGTCTTTAATGAAATCACAAAAGAGGCCATTCAAAAGGCTGTAAATGAAACCCGCGATCTTGATTATCACTTAATTGATGCCCAAGAGACTCGCCGCGTGCTTGATCGACTCTTTGGCTATCGCCTATCTCCCGTGCTCTGGAAGAAAGTCATGCCGCGCATTTCTGCAGGGCGCGTGCAATCGGTTGCCACACGTTTGATTGTTGAAAAAGAACGCGAGCGTATGGCCTTTATTTCCTCCGGTTGGTGGGATCTCAACGCCAAATGCGAACTCGGATTTAACGCGCGCCTCATTAGCGTCGAAGGCAAGAAGGTTGCCGCAACAAGTGACTTCGGTGCTGATGGCGCAGTCAAGGAAAAATCGGCCGCGAACATCTTGTTACTGGATGAGACTGGTGCACGTAACCTCGTTGATTCTCTTAAGTCATCCCCATTGACTGTTAAGTCCATTGAAGATTCACCGCGTACCGAACGACCAAAGCCACCATTTACAACTTCCACATTGCAACAAGATGCAGGTGGACGCCTTGGTTGGGGCGCGCAGATCACGATGCGCATTGCGCAACGTTTGTACGAAAACGGTTACATCACGTACATGCGTACCGACTCCGTGAATCTTTCCGGGCAGGCGATCAATGCAGCACGTGCAAGCGCCAAAGCACTCTATGGAGCAGATCATGTATCTGAAACTCCGCGCGCCTATGCAAGCAAGACCAAGAACGCACAAGAGGCGCACGAAGCAATTCGTCCCGCTGGTGATGTTTTCAAGACTCCTGGTGAATTAGCCCCAGAACTCTCTCGTGATGAATTCGCGCTCTATGACCTTATCTGGAAGCGCACTGTTGCATCGCAAATGGCCGATGCCAAGAAGATGCAAATGCGCGTGGACTTTGATGCCCAAACAAACGATGGTCAAGGCGTTATCTTCCGCGCCAACGGATCTGTTCTTACCTTTCCAGGGTTTCTCGCGGCGTATGAAGAAGTTGCAGACGACAAGGCTGATGATGAGGCTGAAAACCGGAGACTTCCAGCGATGACTGTTGGTCAAGCAGTGAAGGTCACTGAATACAGCTGTGAAGGCCACGAAACAAAGCCTCCTGCACGCTATACCGAGCCAACTCTTGTGAAGAAGCTAGAAGAACTTGGTATAGGCCGACCTTCAACGTTCGCTTCCATTATTCAAACCATTCAAGATCGCGGATATGTCTATAAGCGTGGTCGCGCACTTGTTCCTGCATTCCTAGCGTTTTCTGTCACCGGTTTACTTGAACAACATTTCTCTAAATTGGTGGATTATGAATTCACCGCCAGCATGGAAGAGGACTTAGACAAGATTGCTAACGGTGAAGCACAGCGTGTTGATTGGCTTCGCGATTTCTTCTACGGACACGATGGCCAACCAGGGCTTAACGAACTATCGGCAGATCTTGGCGCAATCGATGCGCGCGAAGTAAATACGATGCGCCTTAGTGATGACATTGAAATTCGTGTAGGTCGCTATGGCGCCTACTTGCAGCAGGGCGAAGGCGAAACACGCAAGCTTGCAAATATTCCAGAGACAATGGCGCCGGATGAATTAACCCTTGCCGTTGCCATTGAGATTCTTGCTAAGCCATCAGGGGAGCGCGAGCTCGGCATTGATCCAGCAACAAACTTGCCGATCATTGCAAAGTCTGGTCGCTTTGGTCCGTATGTCACCGAAGTATTTCCTGTTGTTGAGCCAGAGCTAACAGCATCAGGAAAGAAGAAGCGCAAGAAGGCTGATGCACCTAAGCCAAAGACCGCGTCCTTGCTTTCGACAATGACTCTGGACACGATTACATGGGAGGACGCGCTGCAACTTCTTTCATTGCCGCGTACTTTAGGTAACGATTCACAAACAGGTGAAGATATCACTGTGCAAAATGGACGCTATGGTCCATATCTAAAGCGCGGCGTTGATTCACGAACACTGACTAGTGAAGACCAACTTTTCTCATTGACACTTGATGAAGCCCTCGAGATTTACTCCAAGCCAAAAGAGCGCCGCCGCGGCGTTGCAAAGCCACCGCTAAAAGAATTGGGTATGGATCCTGCAACACAGAAGCCATTGATCGTGAAAGATGGACGTTTTGGCATGTACGTCACCGATGGCGAAACAAATGCAACGTTGCGCCGTGGCGACACAGTTGAGGCGCTCACGCTAGAGCGTGGTCTTGAATTGCTAGCGGGACGTCGTGCCTGGGAGGCCGAAAACGGTGGAGCCTCACGCCCTAAGAAATCTTCACGTAAGAAGGCCGCCGCGGCCCCGAAAGACGCAACCGCTAAAGCTTCGACAGTAAAAACCAGAGCACCTCGCGCAAGCAAGAGCGCTCCGACGTTAACGAAGAACACCATTAAAAAGGGCACGGCCAAGAAACCTGCAAAGAAGACAGCAACTGGGAAAGCCAAAGCCGTAGCAACTGAGTAGTTCTCTTATTTTTTATTTAACCCCAGGTGATAAAACTTGAATTCCTAGTTTTTTCGCATTCATTGCCATTTGCTTGTCGTAAGTAATCAATCCCTGGATAGTTTGTCCGAGCATGAATGCACTTGCCACATGCAAAGCGTCAAGAGTCCTCAAGCTAATATCTGCGGGAAGATTCTCAGCCATCAGTAGCGCTGTCTGATTAATCGGAATTATCCAAATCTTGTGCAGAATTTGTAGACCAATTTCAACTTTTTGTGGGTCCGCACGGCGCAGTGTTCGAATAACTTCAACTCGAGATATTGCAGAAGTAGTGACGGGCTCATTAAGGAACGCAACCAAGTCACGGGATTCCTTTTCAATGAGAATGAGTTTAAGAATTGCAGAACTATCCAAGTACCAACTCAATATCGTTCCTCTGCGCGCATTTCCATGAGGATCTCGGTTGATGTTTTCTTCCCTTTGAGTTTTGCTGTCGGAAGAGTGAAACGCCAATCGGGATTTTGGGCAGCGGTAATTAGCCCTGCTGCTAAATATTCTTCATACAAAGAAGCGGCCATAGGAATAATTCGTGCAACAGGAACACCTCTGTCGGTGATCTCGTACACAGTTCCCTGTTTCACCTTCGCAAGTATCTGCGATGCGGATTGGCGAAGTTCGCGAATGCCTACTTGTGGCGGTACTTCTATTCGAGGAATCGGCTTTGAGACTTTCGTTTTCCTAGTGGCTGTTGTCATGTAGCCAAGGTAGCACAATTGCCTTAATGTGCTACCTCAATTAATGGCCAAATTGGGCAGATCACGCTTATTAGCCAGCGCTGGTGTGCCCGATAGACTCACCTCCATGTCTAGATCGCTGCCAACCCCTGCAGCTCCAGCGCAAGATGAGACGCGCGGAGTTATGGCCATCCCTGCCTTTAGAAAGCTCTGGCAGTCGATGGCCTTTTCCTCCTTGGGTGATTGGCTGGGCCTTCTTGCTACCACCGCAATGGCTCGACAACTCTCTGGCGGAAACTACGCGACAGCAAACTTCGCTATCGCAGGTGTTTTCATCGCCCGACTTCTACCTTCGGTTTTTCTTGGACCACTTGCTGGAGTAATTGCAGATCGTTTCGATCGCCGTCGCCTGATGGTGGTCACCGATATTTTCCGCGCAGCCTTCTATGTCTCCATTCCAATTATCGGCACCTATTTCTGGCTCTATGCGGCAACGATCGCCGTTGAATGTTTAACTCTCTTCTGGTCCCCGGCAAAAGAGGCGAGTGTTCCTAATCTTGTTCCGAAAGAGAAACTTGAGAGCGCAAACCAAGTTTCACTTCTTGCGGCCTACGGCACTGCACCAATAGCCGCGGCGCTCTTTTCTATCCTTGCACTGATTAACGGAGCGATTTCTAGCTTCTTCCCATTCTTTAAAAGTAACTCCACCGACATGGCGCTTTACATCAACGCGGCAAGTTTTGCTTTTGGCGCCTGGACTGTGTGGCGTTTACACGAAATTCCTAAAGGTGCCGCGTCTAAAAATGCCGGCGAGGTTGGCGTTGCAAAGTCACTCCTTGAGGGATGGCGTTTTGTCAGCACATCAAAAGTTGTCCGTGGCCTCATTGTCGGAATGGTCGGTGCTTTTATTGCTGCCGGGGCAGTCATTGGTTTAGCACGAACATTCGTTGGTGACCTTGGTGGTGGAGATGCTTCCTATGGTGTGCTCTTTGGTTCGGTATTCACTGGTCTTGCACTAGGTATCGCTTTTGGTCCACGAGTCTTTGCACAATTCTCACGCCGCCGCCTTTTTGGCGCAGCACTTGCTATTGCAGGTTTCTTTCTCATCGTTCTTGCGCTAATCCCCAACCTTGT
>CAIYBL010000174.1 GCA_903924485.1 uncultured Actinomycetes bacterium | reverse complement strand
GCAGGGCAGGAGGGACTCGAACCCCCAACCGGCCGCTTTGGAGACGGCAACTCTAGCCAATTGAGCTACTGCCCTTCGCACGACGGCATGGCAAAACCATAGGGAAAAGCAAACCCTCGTGAGCGCTGAAGTCTAGAGCCAAGGAGGGGCTTAGGTCTAACTCGCTCCTGGAATACGGCAGACTTGCCCCCATGAGCCCACGAATCTCCTCCAGAATTGCCGCGATTGCCGAATCTGCGACCCTAGCCGTTGATGCGAAAGCTAAAGCGCTCAAGGCTGCGGGCCGCCCCGTCATCGGCTTTGGAGCTGGTGAGCCCGATTTCCCAACACCTGGATACATCGTCGATGCAGCAATAGCAGCTGCATCTGTTTCATCTAATCATCGTTACACCCCTACTTCGGGATTACCTGAATTGCGCAATGCGATTGTGGCCAAGACAAAGCGTGATTCCAATTACGACATCACTGCAGACCAAGTACTTGTCACAAACGGCGGTAAGCAAGCCGTCTTCCAAGCCTTCGCAACCATTGTTGATGATGGCGATGAAGTGCTCTTGCCTGCTCCGTATTGGACGACTTACCCAGAATGCGTGAAATTGGCGGGTGGAATTCCTGTTGAGGTCTTTGCTGATGAGAGCAGCAACTATCTTGTTAGCGTTGAACAACTTGAGGCCGCACGCACTCCGAAAACCAAAGTCTTATTATTTTGTTCGCCAAGTAATCCCACAGGGTCGGTTTACTCTCCCGAACAAGTAAAGGCAATCGGTGAGTGGGCACTTAAAAATAATATTTGGATAATTTCCGATGAGATCTATGAGCACCTGCTTTACGACGGTGCTACCGCGCCAAGCCTTCCAGTATTAGTGCCTGGGCTATCTGAGCACGTGATTATTCTCAACGGAGTTGCAAAGACTTACGCAATGACTGGATGGCGTGTTGGCTGGATGATTGGCCCTAAGGATGTCATCAAGGCAGCTACAAACTTGCAGTCCCATTTATCTAGCAACGTTTCTAACGTTTCTCAAAGAGCCGCAGTTGCAGCCCTGACCGGAGATCTTTCTGCAGTTCACAAAATGGGTGAAGCCTTTGACCGTCGTCGCAAACTAATTGTCGGACTACTTAATGAGATTCCGGGATTTGATTGCCCAACGCCTCAAGGTGCCTTCTACGTCTATCCATCTGTCAAGGGCGTTCTAGGCAAAACAATCCGAGGAAAGACACCAACTACCTCTGCGGAATTAGCGACGCTTATTCTTGAAGAAGTTGAAGTTGCTGCTGTCCCGGGTGAAGCATTCGGACCTTCCGGCTATTTGCGTTTCTCATATGCGTTAAGTGACGAAGATATCGTCGAAGGAATTGGTCGAATTAAGAAACTGCTTACAGAAGGTTAATACCAACTAAGTTAACTTCCGCTTCCAGGGTAATTCCAAAAACGCTCATCACTTTGGCGCGCGCCTCTTTTGCAAGTGCTGCGATGTCTGCTGCGGTGGCCGTGCCCGAATTCGTTAGAGCAAGAACGTGTTTGGTCGAAATCCGAGCTCCTGAAACTGAATCACCTTTATGAACACCGGCATGTTCCATAAGCCATGCCGCAGAAGTCTTGACTCGTCCATCGGCTTGAACCCAACGTGGCGCATCGGCAGGCAAGGTCGCTGCAATATCTTTTGAAACTATTGGATTGGTAAAAAAAGAACCAGCAGACCAAGAATCATGATCATCTGGGTGTAGCAACATTCCCTTTTTCGCCCGCAGTGCCAAAGTTGTATCTCGGGTTTCTTGAACAGAGGCTTTCTCACCGACAGCGATACCCAGTCCAGTTGCCAGTTCGGCATAAGTAATAGGTGTAGTGATCTCTCCTTGTCGAAGTTGGAAGGCGACATCCAAAATTACATAGCGATCTTTCTCCATTTTAAACTTGGAGCTGCGATAGGAAAAGTCGCACTCAGAGTTTGTGAATGTGCGTAACTTCTTTTCTACTCTGTCATATGTACGAACGCGAGTAATGAATTCAGAAACTTCATGGCCGTAGGCACCGATATTTTGAATAGGTGCGGCACCAACCGTTCCAGGAATTCCACTCAAGGTCTCTAAACCCGCAAAACCGCGCGCAATAGATATGGCAACAAATTCATCCCAATTCTGCCCTGCTCCAATTGTAAGAGTTGCCCCACTACAGGCATCAACTTCACTTTCAATATGGTCATTTGAAATCCTAATAACGGTTCCGTTAAAACCATTATCACTCACCAGGATGTTCGTTCCGCCGCCCATCACAAGAATGGGTGCATCGCCAGCCCCTTCGATAGCAGCGATAATCTCTGCTTCAGTGGAAACTTCAATAAAATTCTTTGCAGTTCCGCCTACTCGCAGGCTGGTGTAGTCAGATAATTGAGTCATGATTTAACATTTGCTGGCAGCGTGATCAGAGCCTTAGCCATCCCCAACACTTTCACTCCTGCTGACGTTGCGCTGATATCTAGTCGAATGTCACTGCCATTTACTTCGGCGATAGTCGCTGAGACAGTCAGGTCAACTTTTTCTCCAGCAGGAACAATGACAGGCTTTACAAATCTTCCAGAGAATTCTTTAACAGAGGCAGAACCACCAGCGAACTCGGTGACAAATTTCCCGACAAGTGCCATGGTTAACATTCCATGTGCGATTACATTGGGCAGACCTACAGATTTGGCAAAAGCTTCATCTTGATGAATCGGATTCTGATCTCCGCTAGCATCGGCATAAGCCTTAAGTAATTCGCGATCAACCCAGAAGACCTTGGCTGAAAGTACTTCGCCGACTGTAATCATGCCCGCACCACCAAAGTGGACCACGTAGAGACAACAAGTTGATCTCCCGAATGTAAATCAGATCGAACGGTGACAATTTCATTACCAGCGGCAACTTTATAATTTTCAATAGTTGATGAACAACGTAATTGATCCCCAGCAACGATTGGGCGCAGAATCTGGAACTTTTGGTCACCGTGTACGAGTCGCGACCAATCAAGACCCACATCAGGATCTGAAAGTAACTGTTGCGATTGCGCGAGAGTTATACGAATAGAAAAAGTTGGAGGTGCCACGCTTCGATCGGTTTCGCCTATGACGTCAGCGAAAGCATTAATCTCAGATTGCGTGACAGTAACTAATTCCGCACCAGTAAAAGTGCGCCCGACGGAATCGGGATTGAGCATTATCGAGTTTCGCGGTGAACTGTTGAAGCCTTGCAACGTGGGCAGAACTTCTTGAGTTCAAGACGATCTGGATCGTTGCGACGGTTCTTCTTAGTGATGTAGTTGCGCTCTTTGCAATCCACGCAGGCCATGGTGATCTTTGGACGTACGTCCGCACTCTTACTTGCCATGGCCCAAGCTCCTTCATCGTTAGATTTCGTCGGTTTTACTTTTGTTCGAGGCGTCAGGCTACCCGACGACCCTGCATGTTGCGAAATTGCGCCTTCTTTGATGCGCAATTACTAGTAGCGGAGGCCGGATTTGAACCGGCGACACAGCGATTATGAGCCGCTTGCTCTACCAAGCTGAGCTACCCCGCCAAAGGTAGATTCGAGCCCCCCAACGGAATCGAACCGTTGACCTCTTCCTTACCATGGAAACGCTCTACCAACTGAGCTAGGGGGGCACTTAACAATTAGCGAGCGTACATGCTTGCCTACTCATTGGCGAAAATGAAGAGGTTTAATGCCCAGCTAAAGGGAGGGGTTGAGCGTCACCTTGCCCGTTGTCAGACGCGCCCGAATCGCACGATGGGCATCTGGGGCTTTACTCAGAGGGAACACCGGGCCAATAACGGGCTTGAGGTCGCCACTTTGAATAAGAGCGAAGAGTTCGATGATGACGTCATTAAGCATCTCTTTACTCCCGAAACAATGCGCCAACCAAAAACCTGAGACGGTTTTCGTACCGCCCACTAGTGAGCCAGGCGCAATGGGCGTCGCTGCTTTTCGAGAAGCGGTTCCGAATGTTACGAGGCGCCCAAAAGGAGCCAAAACTGCAAGTGAATCGTCAAAGGTTTTACCTCCGACCATTTCTAAAACGATATCAATCTCTCGGCCACCGTTGGCTGCCCGAAGATCGGCCTTGAGGTCTTCAGATGCGGCGTCCACCCATGCATCAGCACCCAAGGCAATAACGAGATCTTTCTTGGCGGCAGATGTCACTGCTATGACTCGCGCGCCCCACATTTTTGCCAATTGAATTGCCAAGCAACCAACACCGCCAGCGGCCGCATGGATAACAACGCTTTCACCAGTTTTTAGATGGCCCATGGTCTTGAGAATGTGCCAGGCTGTTGCACCTTGAACAAACATGGCCAAGGCCTGCTCATCACTGACGCCAACGGGTATATCAATCACGTAAGCCTTATTTGCCAAAGCTTTTTGTGCATACGCACCTGCCGTCACAGATGCAAGAACTCGGCGACCGTCCTTCGTTGTGCCAACTACTTCTAGACCAGGAAAAAGAGGAAGTGCCTGTTCGGCAAGGTATGCGTTTTCAATTTGATGGGTATCTGCATAGTTGACGCCAATCGAGGTGACATCGATTAACTCCTCATTGGGACCCGGGGTTGGATCAGGAACTTCTACATACTCCATAACCTCAGGTCCACCGAACTTGCTCACTTTGATCGCTTTCATGGGGTAATCGTAAGGCGCTAGCCACTTATTGTCGCTCGGTGATCTACGCTACAGAGCATGAATGAGCACTCGCTACAGATTCGGATCCTCAAGGGGATCGCCGAACAGGACTTAGCCCGCGCCATCTTTGATGAGGTGTGGCCCAGCGATAATGAAACTCAAATAACCTCTAACCTGCTGCAAGCCTTGGTGCATAACGGGACCTATGTGGCTGGTGCTTTTCTTGAAGATGAAATCATTGCCGCGGCCTTTGCCTTTCCTGGTGTGGACCATCAGCAACATCTGCACTTGCATTCTCACATGGCTGCAGTCAGGGAGCCGTATAGAAACCAAAATATTGGTACTGCCCTAAAAATGCATCAAAAGACTTGGGCGCTTGAACATGGTTACGACACCATCACGTGGACATTTGATCCCCTCGTTCGGCGCAATGCGCGAATCAACTTGATCAAACTCGGCGCTGATGTCTTTGATTACTTCCCAGATTTTTATGGGGATTTACCAGATGGCATCAATGCAGGTGACCATACGGACCGTGTGATGGCACATTGGCTTCTCACTAGCCAATCTCGCCCGGCTATCGATACCACTGACATTCCTGTTGCACTCTCCAATGAAAATGGAATTCCCGTGCAACACGGCGCAACCGGTACCAGTGTGTTGTGCTACTTACCTGATGACATTCTCGAACTTAGAGCGAACAATCCAGCGCTCTCTCTCGAATGGCGTTTGGCGCTTCGCAATCAATTGCAACCTCGTTTAGACAGCGGTTGGCATATACGTGGTTTTACGGCAGATGGCGCATACGTTGTAACAAAAACTGAAAAGGTGAAATAAATGAATATCAAAGAAGTTGAGATTCGCACCCTTGCATTGCCGTTGGTTCGACCTTTTCGAACATCATTCGGAACGCAACTAGCTCGAGAACTTCTCCTGATGAAGATTACGACCCACGAAGGATCGGAAGGTTGGGCCGAGTGCGTTGCGATGGAAACACCGTTGTACTCCCCCGAATACACGGCTGGATGTCAAGACGCGATAGAGCGCTTTCTGTTGCCGACAATATTTGAATTCGGCGATATCAGACCCGAGGAAGTTGCGGGAGCCCTAAGGCCTTTTCTTAGTCACCAAATGGCCAAGGCGACCTTAGAGACCGCAATTCTTGATGCACAACTTAAACTTGATGGAATTTCATTTGGTTCATACCTTGGATCGAATAAATCCGAAATTGATTGCGGAGTTTCTGTTGGCATTGCTAACAGCATCGACGCCCTCGTGGAAGAAGTTTCACAATATGTTGCAGATGGATACCGACGGATTAAATTGAAGATTGAGCCAGGCTGGGATGTAGAGCCTGTCAGCGTTATTCGCGGTCTTTGGCCCGATATTCCTCTTCAGGTCGATGCCAATCAGGCTTATACGCGCAGTGATACCGATCTACTTAAGCAGCTTGATCGTTTTAATCTCTTGCTCATTGAACAACCCCTAGATGAACACGACGTACTAGGGCATGCAATGTTGGCTGCACATGTCGCTACACCCATTTGCTTAGATGAATCGATTACTTCATTTGAAGCAGCACGCGATGCCCTGGCAATGAAGGCCACAACCGTCATCAACATTAAGCCAGGAAGAGTCGGCGGCTATTTGGAATCGGTCCGCATCCATGACCTCTGTGTTGAAAACAATATCCCTGTTTGGTGCGGAGGAATGTTGGAGACAGGTATCGGTAGGGCAGCCAATGTTGCTCTTGCCTCACTACCAGGGTTCACCCTTCCTGGAGATACGAGTGCGTCATCGCGTTTTTATCACCGAGATATCACGAACCCTTTTGTTATGGAAGATGGTCGCTTACGGGTGCCCACCGGTCCAGGCATTGGCGTTGAGATTGATCATGACTTCATTGAAGAAATAACTACTTCACGAAAGATCATCACGGCTCCATAAAGTGACATCACTCCTTGCACTAAAGCTTTTTCTTGCACCAATTTTTGTCGGACTTGTGAGTGTGATTCAAAAGCGTTGGGGCGATCAAGTTGGCGGCAGACTCATTGGATTGCCACTAACCACAGGTCCGTTTATTTTCATCATCTATATTCAAGAGGGACGAAGTTTTGCGGCTCATGCAGCACATGGAGTTCTGGTTGGACAAGTTGCGTTAATAATTTTCGCTTGGTCTTACGCTACATCAGCAACGCGCACCAACTGGGTGAGCGCCCTTGCAACGGGAACGTTGGCCTGCCTTGCATCTGGCACAGTGCTCACCGCGCGCGAGATCCCGCTGATCCCTTTGTTGCTAATCCTTAGCATCACTTGGGCCTGCGCAAAAAAATATTGGCCCGCATATGACAGACAGCCACACTCCAACGAGCCACCTTCATGGGAATTACCAATTCGACTCGTTGCCACTGTCTTCATAATCCTTATTCTCAGCGGATTTGCCAGCATTCTCGGCGCCGGTGTTGCTGGGGCACTTTCCACATATCCAGTAATTGCCTCAGTTTTAGGAGCTTTTAACCAACGCAGATTTGGTCCCACTGCTACTGTGGCGACCCTTCACGGAATGATACAAACCTTGCCAATAACGACTTTGATCATGAGTGCCCTCACCGTTTTCCTATGATCCTTTCTTCAAAAAGTACATAGGATTGGGGCGAAAGGTAGGCCCTTGTGTATTCAGAACATACAGATCCGCTATCAACGCATCGCGATATTGACTCTCTCGTCGATCCTGCAACAAATCTCGTAAGCAGATTAATTCAGGAGGCTGAAAAACAAAGGACGAGGCACGATGAAGCAAATCGCAAACGGTTTGCTCGGCTGCTAAAGAATCCGCAAGCAATTGCCCTAACCATGTCGCTTACCGACGAGGTTATGCGCATGACTTCCGTGCCCAGAGCAGCGCGAACTTTTCGTAGAATTTCCAAACTTGCGAATGTACAAGGGCTCGGCCTGATTGATTTTCTCGGCATCAAAATTGCAAGTCCACTTTCAATGGTCTTTCCAGGACTTGTAATGAAGATCGTCAATGCTCGCGTTCGAATGGCGGCTAATGGAATCATCTTGCCTGCCGAAGAGTCACTCCTCTCGCGCCACATTCAAGAACGCATTGCCGACCACGCCAGACTCAACATTAACGTTTTGGGCGAAGCGGTACTAGGCGATCACGAAGCCGAGCAACGATTGCTGGCAGTTATTGCCATGGTTTCAAGACAGGAAGTCAACTATGCATCGGTCAAGATTTCATCTGTCACAAGTCAATTAATCACCGTTGATTATGAAGGTTCAGTTAAACGTGTTTCAGAAGGTCTTCGGCTTCTTTATCGCCAGGCTCACAAGCACGGCACCTTCATTAATTTAGATATGGAGGAATTCCGAGATCTATCTATAACGGTTGAAGTCTTTATGCAATTGCTTGATGACCCAGAATTCGAATCCATGAACGCGGGAATCGTCTTGCAAGCATACCTTCCTGAATCGCATACAGAATTTGCTCGATTGGTTTCTTGGTCAAAACGCCGACATGCTCGCACCGGAGCAAGCATCAAAATTCGCCTCGTTAAGGGTGCAAATCTTGCGATGGAGAAGGCAGAAGCGGAACTCCATGGATGGGTTGCTGCCCCTTATGAAAGCAAAGCAGCCGTTGACGCCAGCTACGCCAGACTCATTGATACAGCGTTAAGCGCCGATCATTTTCCTGCAGTACGTATTGGTATCGCTAGCCATAACTTGTTTCATCTTGCGTGGGCCATTGAAGTAGCGAAATCTCGCAAAGTGGAGCAGCAACTTGATATTGAAATGCTGGAGGGTATGGCCAACGCTGAAGCTCTGGCAATCGTCCATGAAGTAGGCAACGTTCTTCTTTATACGCCCGTAACGGGTCACGATGATTTTCCCGCGGCTGTAGCTTATTTAGTGAGGCGACTGGATGAAAACACCTCGCTAGAAAATTACTTACGCGCCTCATTTGATATGAGTGTAGGAAGCAAAAATTTCAACGATCAAAGGGACCGATTCTTGACTTCAGTTTCGGCGCGTCATGACATATCTACGACTTCGCGTCGTCACGGCCTTTCCCCGCACAACTGCAATGACCTCTTTAACCGCGGAATATTTGAAAATGAAAGTGATGCTGATTCAACAAACCCTGCATTCCAGATTGCACTTTCCTCTGCCTGGAATGAACTGGATTCCCACACAGATATACACGTGCCTTTGGTGATAGATGGAGAAGAGATCTTCAGTAAAGCTGTCGAATTAGGTCACGACCCGAGTAACAACGGTCAAACGTGGTATCGCTACAGTGTTGCAAATCAGAGCCAGATTGATCTCGCACTCACCTGCGCCCAATCCGCATTCCAATCGTGGGAAGCCATTGGCGCACAAGCCCGAACAAAAATATTGGGCGTGGCTGCATCAATCATGGAATCCGAGCGAGCCGACACCATTGCACTCATGGCGATGGATTCAGGGAAAACTGTTACTGAGGCAGATCCTGAAGTCAGCGAAGCCATCGACTTCGCTCGTTTTTACGCACTTTCATCCCAGCAAAAAGAAAAGGGATCTACTCCCATAGGAGTCGTGCTCGTCGTTCCTCCTTGGAATTTTCCGTATGCAATCCCCGTTGGCGGTGTTTGTGCTGCACTCGCAGCGGGCAACGCGGTAATCCTTAAGCCTGCTCCCGAAACTGTTGCGACTGCCTATCGGATAGTTAGTCAACTATGGAGCGCCGGTGTTCCTAAGGATGTTTTGCAATTTGTTCCAACGCGTGATGATGAGGATGGAAAGCACCTTGTAACTCACGAGAGCGTAAATGGAGTGATTCTTACTGGCGGTTTTGAGACTGCAGAGATGTTTACGCGCTGGAAGCCAGCAATACGACTTATGGCCGAGACAAGTGGAAAAAATGCTCTTCTTATTTCGGCAAGTGCTGATATTGACAGCGCCGTAAAGGATTTAGTTCAGTCGGCATTTGGACATGCGGGTCAAAAGTGCAGTGCAGCGAGCTTGGCCATCGTGGAAGCCAGCATTTATGCAAATCCTGCCTTCTTTCGTCAACTCAAAGACGCTGTGGAAAGTTTGAGTGTGGGACCAGGAAGAAGTTATTCAACATCAATGGGTCCCATCATTAGACCAGCAGGTGCATCACTCCTGCGCGCTTTTACCCAACTTGATGATGGTGAAAGTTGGTTGATCGCACCTAAGCAGATTGATTCATCTGGATACATGTGGACCCCGGGCGTAAAAATTGGAATCAAACCAGGCTCGTGGAGTCATCGCAACGAGTGGTTTGGTCCAGTCCTAGGAATTATGCAAGCCCCTGATTTTGAAACGGCCATCAATTGGCAAAATGCAACAGATTTTGGATTAACCGCTGGAGTGCACGCTCTCGATGAAAGAGAGTGCGAGTTATGGATCTCCCGCATCGAAGCAGGAAATCTTTATGTCAATCGTGGAACCACCGGCGCTGTTGTTAATCGTCAACCATTTGGAGGATGGAAGCGCAGCAGCGTTGGACCTACTTCTAAAGCCGGAGGCGCAAACTATCTCAATAACCTTCGCGACTGGGATTGCATGACCTCACTCGCAATCTTGATTTCATCTTCAGAACATTGGTGGAATGAGACTGGTTCACAGGCCATCGATGCATCTGGTCTGACCGTAGAACGCAACTATCAAATATATAAAACCTCTCGGCGAACATATGTGGTCAGAATTGATGAGTCCACCTCGCTTGATGTTATTAACTACATCTCATGGATTGCAGAACAAACAGGAGACTCGATCGAATTTAGTTGCGCTTCTGAAAATATACGAGTTGAGCAGGCAAAAATAGAATCAGTGGAACAACTCGTCGCCCGAATTTCTGATGTAGAGAAGGTGCGTTGGCTGAGTGTCGAAAAGGTCCCCGCATCTGAATTGCTTGAAAAGGGGATCTCCATAGACCCACGCCCTATTGCAGCACGTGGAGATGTGGAATTGCCACGCTGGCTTTTGGAACAAAGTGTCTCAATTACCAATCATCGCTACGGAAATGTGGGAGCAGGGCCTAGGCCGCGCATTACGATGTCGCAATGACAATTCCTCTTGGTCGACTCAGTGTCTTTGACATGTTCCGACTAGGGATAGGTCCCTCAAGTTCGCACACAGTCGGACCTATGCGAGCCGCGCTAAGTTTTGCGCAATCACTTGAAAGCGATGGAGTTCTTGAACGGGTAAGCAGCATCACCATCGAGTTATACGGATCCCTAGGCGCTACAGGCAGAGGCCACGGCACAGATCGCGCGGTACTGCTTGGGTTAAGTGGTTTCGAGCCAGAATCCGTTCCTTCTGAGACTGTCACTTCATTGCCCACTGATGTCATGAGTGCCGGGCATTTACAACTACTAGGCAAGCATCGTGTGTCGATCGCATCGGATGCAATCAGTTTCCAACCACGAGTAAGTATTGATTTCCACCCAAATGCACTTCGCTTTCTAGTTTTTGATCGAGATGGCGCAGAAATTACTAACGCTGTCTATTTTTCTATCGGCGGCGGATTCGTTGCTTCGCAAGCAGAACTGAAGATTGCCGAGGAGATTGCGGCCAAACATCCTGTCAATCATCATCCGCTTGCTCCAGCAGAACATTTCGAAACTGCGGACGAACTTCTGGAACTGTGCAAGAGAGACGGAATCTCTATTAGTGCAGTCATGCTACGAGATGAATTGGCTGATCGAACACTCTCAGAAATTCGCGAAGGTATTCTTAAAATTGCCGCGGCCATGAATGAATGCATCGATGCTGGATGTGTCACTGGAGGAATCCTGCCTGGTGGCTTGAATGTTCCTCGCCGAGCCCCAGCTCTTTTTAAAACTCTCAACAGCGAATCCGAACACAATGATCCTCTGCGCGCCCTTGATTGGGTCAATCTCTACGCACTTGCAGTGAACGAGGAGAATGCCGCAGGTCATCGCGTTGTCACTGCTCCAACTAACGGAGCAGCGGGAATTATCCCAGCAGTCCTTCGTTACTATCGCGAATTTATTCCAGGAGCCAACGACGAGGGAACCATCAAGTTTTTACTTGCGGCTGCTGCTGTTGGAACACTCATTAAACGAAATGCATCCATTTCTGGCGCTGAAGTTGGTTGCCAAGGAGAAGTTGGATCAGCTTGTGCGATGGCTGCGGCAGGACTAGCCGAAGTACTGGGCGGATCACCAGAGCAAGTAGAAAATGCAGCTGAAATTGGCATGGAGCACAATCTTGGCTTGACCTGCGATCCAATAGGCGGCCTCGTACAAATTCCATGTATCGAACGAAATGCTATCGGCGCCGTGAAAGCAATCAGCGCGGCCCGCATGGCACTTCGTGGCGATGGCCAACATTTAGTAAGTCTGGATATGGTGATTAAGACAATGAAGGAAACAGGAGCAGACATGCATCACCACTATAAGGAGACATCGATTGGTGGGCTTGCTGTAAATATTATTGAATGCTGATCTAGGCCGCGAAAAGATTTAAGTGCGTTACCGATGGCCATAAGGCAAAAAGTATCGAAACTGGCAAGATAAGAAACACCACCGGAACCATCATCGACATTTCTGCTTTGCCTGCCTTATCCATAAGAAAATTTCGCTGAATTTGCCTCGCTTCAGCAGCGTGGCGCTGAAGAACATCGATTAGCGGGGCTCCGCGCAGCATCGCGGTTATCAACGCGTCTACAAAACGTCGGATAACGGGTGAATCAACGCGGCGTCCAAAGTCATCTAAGGCAACATGAAATGCTTTGCCTTGTCGTACTTGTAAGACAACTTCAGCAAATTCTCTTCCCAAGTGGGAGTTGGACCGTACAGATAGTCGGCTCATGGCTCCCATCGGAGTCTCTCCGGCTGAAAGAGCGAGAGTCAGCATCTCGATGATTGCGGGGAACTCACTTTCTATATCGACACGATATTGCTTGACCTCACGCGTTAAATTCCAGTCAATAAGAACAAAAGCACCCACACCTACAAGTCCACAAAATAGCGTGGCAAGAATGAAATCTGAAGCAAGGAAGAATGAGATCAGCCAGGTTATCCCCGCCGATAGAAGCGAATAGCTTGCCTGAGCAACACGAAATTGATCATAACTATTCTCCCGTCCTATTCTCATTAATCGACTCTGAACATTCGTCCGATCAGGTAACGCGAGCAAGCGTGTACGAGATTGAGCAATAATTCGGTTTGCCGATTCCTCTTTCTCGTCTTCATGGCTGACGTAGGCAAGTGCCCCCGCGATTGCCAACAAGACTGGAATAACTATTTGCGTGGATGCCATGTCAGATCTCCTTTTGGAATACGCGAGGGCTCTTGGGTAAACGTCCAAGTCGACCCATCCATATATAGGCAACCACGGTTAAAGCAATTCCTAAGAGCAAGATTGCGATTCCTGCGGGCTGAGCAAAGGCCTCCGTAGTTCCTGGCTGGCTTGAAAGTAATAGGAGTAGTAGCCATGGCGCGGCAGAAGATAGGTGCGCAGAATTCTTGATCCACCCATGTTTGATTTCAATCTCTTTTCGGAGTGAGAGGTCCTGTCGCAAGAAATCACCGAGTGTCCTAAATATTTGTAGTAACTCAGACCCGCCAAGAAACTTCGCCAAGAGGATGGCTTCTAGGATTTGATCGCTGCTGTGAGAATCAAATTGAACCTTAAGTCGCTCAACCGCTTCCACAAAATTGCCTGACTGTTGTAACTCCTTGTGAAACTCTTCAAATGCTGGCCGAAGTATCTCGGGTCCCCGTTTACTCAATCCCACCATGGCCTCTGACAGAGAAAGCCCTGAATGAATGCCCGAGATCATATGGTCGATCACCTCCGGCCACACAAGAGAGATGGCAGCATCCTGTTTTCTCTTTTTATTCTTTAGGTAAATCCAAGTGATAACCGCCGAAAAAAATGTAAAGGGCAACGTAATGATCATGGAGTTCGTGAAGAGAAAGACAAGTAGCGTTGCGCCAACGGATGTTAGAGCTGAATAAAGGGCTCGACGATTCACATCCTTCATCAAAGCCACCAATTATCGGATTGTAGGCCTGCGATTGAGAACTTCTCGGGATGAGGCAAAGCCCCGAGGCCCCGCTCATACTCCTTGCCGTTCCAGCTCCATAGACTTTCTACTTCGATGCGATCATTTTCCACTCGTCCCGTCACAGTGGAAATTTCTGTGATTCGCCTGGCTCCATGCGAATCAAGTGCTACTTGAATGACCAGATCAATCGCGACCGCAACAGTTGGAGCGATAAATTTCTGTGAGATATTCTCCCCCGCCAATAACGGCAAAGTCTGAAGTTTTACGATTGCATCTCGAGTGGAGTTTGCGTGAATCGTTCCCATGCCGGGAAGTCCAGAATTGAGAGCAATGAGTAGATCAAGGGCTTCGGCCTCACGAACTTCGCCAACAATAATTCTCGATGGTCGCATGCGGAGGGATTCCTTAATGAGTCGGCGAAGCGGGATCTCACCTTCGCCTTGTAAGTTTGCAGCGCGAGTTTGAAGGCTGACCACATCTGGCAAATTGGGTTTCAATTCGAAGACTTCTTCAATCGTGATTACACGTTCTTGAACGGGTATCGCTGAGACGAGAGCGTTGAGCAGGGTTGTCTTTCCTGCCTGAGTTGCTCCACTAACAAGAATATTGAGTCCGGCTTTCACGCATTTCCCAAGAAGAGCCGCCATCTCTTGCGTCATTGCATCTCGGCTCGCCAGATCTTTAAGGGAGAGACTGCGGTGTAGATGCTTGCGAATATTTATTGCCCAATGTTCTGGGGTGATTTCGGGAATAGCAACGTGAAGACGACTTCCATCAGGCAGCCGGGCATCGACAAATGGGTGAGATAGGTCTAGCCGTCGCCCACTCCACATCAGCGCTCGATCCACGATGTTTCGGACATCATCGGAGGTGAGCAATAGGTTGGTTAATTCGTTCTTTCCTGCACGCGCGATGAAGATTCGTTCAGGAGAGTTGATCCAAATTTCTTCAATCTCGTTGTCAAGCATGTACGGCGCAAGCGGACCAAAAGTCATTTCAAGATTAGTCTCTATCATGGGGCGACTCTAGAAGTGAGGTTGATGCTGGAGAATCTTCTCCCCTTTTATCCAATGCCGATCAGGGAGAAATATCTACATTAAGTAAGTAAAGGCTCACTAATTGCGGGTGCGAGCGCGACGCTATCAAGACGATTGAGCAACTCCAAGGCGCTCTCTCCTGCTTGAGAAGATATGCAGGAATTTTGAAATCTTGGACGTGGATCCTGGTTCTCTGCTTTTCCAATTATTCGATCTAAGAGATTTGCAGCAGCCAAATGGTTTCCTCGTACCAGAATTGCAAATTCATACTCTCCAAGTCTGGCAATTAACTCCTCTCCTCGTGATGCGCGAACTAAGATTTCAGAGAAATTTAGGACATGAACGTCCGAGTGAAATTCAACCTCCAAAATCAAACGCAAGATAGCAAAGCGTTCGCCATTTCTCTCCATGCGCGAAACTTCTCTGCGAAGTTCTTCATAGAACAAAGGAGGAGCTGCCAAATGGGTTAGGACATCTTTAAGACCATCATGTGAAAACACTTATCCCAGCTTTCTTTTGAAGGGGCACCTTGTTGCTACCCTTCATCCATGAAGTTTCCCAACGTCGAACGTCGTCGTACGATCGCGGCAACCCTGCTGAAAGTCGAAGCATCCATCGTGCTTGCCCTAGGAACATTTCTGGTGATTAAGGGTTTAACGTCAAAGGTTGAGGCGCTGGGCGCTCTTATTGGCGTGATCGTCTTTGCGGTGCTGGGAGGCGCAGGCCTCCTCGGAGCCGCACATGGATTTAGTACGGCAAAAAACTATGGACGAGCCCCAGCCGTGCTCGCCAATCTCATCGCGTTAGGCGTTGCCTACTTTCAGATCTCGGCGCATTTCTGGGTCATGGCAGTTCCCTTAGCTCTTCTTGCACTCATCACGCTTGTGATCTCGATTTCCATCGTGCCGGAGTAGTCCCAGCACCTCATTTGTGTTCTATATCCCTTGCTGGCTCGTCATTACAAGTTTCTCGTCCCTATGGTGATCGGTAGGCTACGGGGGCTTAGTTAAGTCCCAACAGTGAATGACGAAGGAGTCCGCCTGTGGTTGGCGATCAATTCGGAGATCAATTCGGAGCAAACGACTGGCTCGTTGATGAAATGTACGAGCGGTATTTGCAAGACCCGAATTCTGTTGACGCTGCTTGGGCCGAACTCTTTGCTACAACAAAAACTACAGGCGCTAAAACTCCATCAAGTGCTCCACGTGGCGGCGTCCCTCCCACACCAAAATCTGCTCAGACCGCGCCTGTAATTCCAGTCGCGCAGCCAGTGGCGCCAGTTGCTGCGCAACCAGTTGTCCCACAAGCGGTAGTTCGTCAATCTCCAATTATCGCTACGCCAACACCCGCTGATCCAGTAGTAAAACCCATTCCAGTATTAGAAACACCTTCTGCAGCAGCAGTTGAAAATCTACGAGGAGTTGCAGGACGCGTAGTGCAAAGTATGGAAGCTTCGCTTTCTGTACCAACAGCTACAAGTGTGCGAGTAATTCCCGCCAAACTTCTTATTGATAACCGGATTGTGATTAACAATCACCTCAAGCGCGCACGGGGTGGAAAAGTTTCATTCACTCACTTAATTGCATATGCCATGATCAAAGCACTACGTGCCATGCCAGAAATGAACTCTTTTTATACCCAGCTTGATGGCAAGCCAGCCGTGGCTCACCCTGATCACATCAATCTAGGAATCGCAATTGACCTGGCCAAACCAGATGGAACACGTCAGCTACTGGTTCCATCAATCAAAGGTTGTGAAGATTTAGATTTCGGACAATTTTGGGCCACTTACGAAGAGACGGTACATAAAGCGCGCACAGGAACTTTGACCGTTGATGATTACGCCGGAACCACTGTCTCGCTTACAAATCCCGGAACTATCGGAACTGTTCACTCCGTTCCGCGCCTTGTAGTTGGTCAGGCGATGATTCTCGGAGTTGGTTCACTGGATTATCCAGCGGAATTTCAAGGCGCAAGCGAAGAGACATTGGCTCGCCTGGCCGTTAGCAAGGTCGTTACTTTGACCAGCACTTACGACCATCGCATTATTCAAGGAGCGCAATCGGGCGACTTCCTTCGAAGAATTCATGAACTTCTCCTTGGGGCCGAGAGCTTCTATGAGGAAATCTTTGCAGCCCTGCGTATTCCTTATCAGCCAATTCGTTGGGTTGCTGATATTGAATTTGCCCATGATGAGGAAATTAATAAGACTGCTCGAGTTCAACAATTAATCCACGCCTATCGCACATTTGGCCACTTAATGGCTGACATTGACCCACTTGAGTACAAGCAACGTTCACATCCAGACCTGGATGTCGTGACCCATGGATTGACTCTATGGGATCTAGATCGTGAATTCGCTACGGGCGGATTCGGTGGACAGTCATTTATGAAACTGCGCAAGATTCTAGGAATTCTTCGTGACTCCTACTGCCGCTCTGTCGGCGTGGAATACATGTATATCCAAGATCCCGTTGAACGTACATGGATCCAAGAGCATGTTGAAATTGGACCACAGAAGTTTCCGCGTGAAGAACATCTTCGCATCCTGCACAAACTCAATGGCGCTGAAGCTTTTGAGGCTTTCTTGCAGACTAAATATGTTGGACAGAAGCGTTTCTCGCTTGAAGGTGGAGAAACAGTTATTCCATTGCTAGACGCTGTTATTTCCGCTGCCGCCGAAAGCGGGATGGACGAAGTGTGTATCGGAATGCCTCACCGTGGCCGTCTCAACGTCCTAGCCAATATTGCAGGTAAGTCATACGGGCAAATTTTCCAGGAGTTTGAAGGTTTCTACGCAAAGAACGCTGTTGCTGGAACGGGCGATGTTAAATATCACCTGGGAACAGAAGGAGTATTTACTTCTGAATCCGGCGCAAAAACGAAGATCTATCTTGCAGCCAACCCTTCACACCTAGAAGCTGTTAACCCAGTTCTAGAAGGAGTCGTTCGCGCAAAGCAGGATCGCATGAACAAGCGAGATGCTTTCTCTATTTTGCCAATTCTCCTTCACGGAGACGCCGCTTTCGCAGGACAAGGCGTTGTTGTTGAGACTCTGAATCTTTCACTTTTGCGAGGATATCGTACCGGTGGAACGATTCACATCATCGTTAACAATCAAGTGGGTTTCACAACTTCACCAATAGCATCGCGTTCATCTACATATGCAACCGATGTGGCAAAGACTATTTCGGCACCTGTCTTCCATGTCAACGGTGACGATCCTGAAGCATGTGTGCGTGTTGCGCGCCTGGCATATGAATACCGCCAAAAATTTAACAAAGATGTAGTTATCGACATGCTCTGCTATCGCCGCCGTGGACACAACGAAGGCGACGAGCCGAGCTTTACACAACCTTTAATGTACAAACTCATAGATGCAAAGCGATCCACTCGTACTCTTTACACGGAAGCCCTCATAGGGCGAAAAGAAATCACCCTTGAGGAAGCCGAAGAAGTCGCCCGCGATTATCAGGCTCAATTAGAGGCTGTTTTCGCTGCCGTACACAATCTTCAGCCCGAGGAAGTTCTCCACCCTGATGTTCCAGATGTAGCATCTCCTTCTAGCGTTGTGACCAGTATCGATGAGGCAACGGCTAGCCGGATTGCACAAACACAAATAGATGTCCCTGAAGGATTTAGCGTTCACCCAAAGCTCACACCACAGTTGGCAAAGCGCGTTGAGATGCTCAATGAGGCAAGCATCGATTGGTCTATGGGCGAAACTCTTGCGTTCGGCTCCCTCCTCTTGGAAGGCAAGCCGATTCGTCTTGCCGGTCAAGATTCTCGTCGTGGCACTTTCAGCAATCGCCACGCGGTGATTATCGACAAGATAAATGGAAATGAATGGACACCACTTCGCGGCTTAATTTCTGACGAGAATCAATTCTTCGTAATCGATTCACTTCTCTCTGAATATGCAGCAATGGGATTTGAATATGGCTACTCCGTGGCTCGCCCTGAAGCACTCGTTATGTGGGAGGCACAGTTCGGTGACTTCGGAAATGGTGCGCAAACTATTGTTGATGAATTTGTGGCCACGTCATTGCAAAAATGGGGTGAGCGCTCTGGCGTAGTACTTCTACTTCCTCACGGTTACGAAGGCCAAGGTCCGGACCATTCATCCGCGCGAATCGAGCGATACCTTTCTCAAAGCGCCGAAGGAAACATGACCGTGGCTCAGCCGTCGACACCTGCTTCATATTTTCATCTGCTTCGCTGGCACGCGAAGAATCCTGCGCAACGCCCGCTGATTGTCTTCACTCCTAAATCGATGTTGCGTATGAAGGCTGCATCTTCGTCCCTCAACGACTTCACCAGCGGTCATTTCCAGCCTGTAATCACAGATGATTCTGTAACAAATGCATCGCGGGTGATCTTCTGCTCTGGGCGTGTTTACTACGATCTCATCGCTGAACGTAAACGGCTTGGAGAAGATTCGACTGCAATCATTCGGGTAGAACAGATCTATCCACTTCCTGCACGCGAATTGGCCGAGGAGGCAAGCAAGCATCCCAATGCAAATCTCCTTTGGGTTCAAGACGAACCTGCCAACCAAGGGCCATGGCCGTATATCGGTCTCAATACTTTAGAGACATTTGATGGTCGCACACTCCGCCGGGTATCGCGCCGTGCGACTGCTAGCCCGGCAACCGGCAATCACTATGTTCACGAAGAAGAGGCAAAAGCCTTATTGATGGAAGCCTTTACGCGCTAACGTTCAGGTACTCTTTTCGCCATGACGTTACATGCTCAGGCCCGGACCTATCTCGACTACATCGCCGTGCACAACCCACTAGCTGAAGACGCGACTCTTGAAGAGATAAGAGCAGATATACACGGTTACTTGGCATACGCAGGTCCTGAGTCCACCGAAGTCAACGTTGAACATACTTATTTCACCTCCCCTACGGCGGATTTGCATACAGTGATCTTCCGTCCAAAGAATGTTAAACCACAATCACCGGCCCTCGTATATTTCCATGGCGGAGGTTGGATTTACAGCTGGCCACTTCGATATGCAGCACAACTTTCTAATATGTGCGCAGAGACCGGCTTCACTGTGATTGCAGTTAACTATCAAAAGGCACCCGAGCATCCTTTTCCAATTCCATTTGATGATTGTTATGCAGGCTTGCTGTGGGTCGCGAAGAACGCCGAGCGTTTAGGTATTGATCCAGCAAAGATTGGCGTAGGAGGCGATAGCGCGGGAGGAAATCTTGCGGCGGCCGCAGCACTAAAGGCCGCAGACACAGGTGATGTCAAGCTCGCATATCAGATGCTCATCTACCCATGCATTGATACGAATTTCGAATCCAATTCGTATCTAGAGCATGCGACCGGTTTTGGTTTAGAGAAAAACGGCATGATGGGCGCCTGGGATCTATATGTACCGCAGGATCAACGCGGAAATAGATATGCAGTACCTGCACGCGCGACCTCTTTTACTAATGTTGCCCCCGCCATTATTGCGATAGCAGAGCATGACGTCCTTCGTGATGACGGAGCAATCTACGCGTTAAAACTCCAAGAGGCTGGGATTTCCTGCACCTTGAGGGAATTCCCCGGAATGATCCACGGGTTCTTCGGCCATGGGCAATTTGTTGATGATGCTTACGCATTACGTAAATGGCTAAGCGCCCAGATTGTAAAGGCCGTTGATGGTCGCTAATCAAAAGGATCCAAGCCGAGAAGCTCACTTCCCATTGATTGAAAAGAAATACGGCGAGCCTATGTCGTATTGGTTTGACGTCATGGCCGAGATTGCTGATCAAAAATATCCAGAACAGATCGCATACCTGCGAGAGAACCATGGATTTAGTCAGAGCCACGCAAATGCAGTTGTCATGTACTCCCGTGGCTCGAAATCTACTCAACGTTTCAACACCCCGTCGGACTACTACAAGACGCTTAACCCCAAACAAGCGAAGACTATCCGCGCTATTTTCAAGACAATCACAACAAAATATCCCGAGTTAGAACTTGTGATCGCGTGGAACCAACCCATGTTACGAATCGGGAAAGATTACGTTTTCGGGGTATCTGCGGCAAAGAATCACATCCTCCTGGCACCATGGAGCAAGGAGGTTCTCGCGAAATTCACACCAAAGATGAAGGATTTGGATGTAAAGAAGAAAACCATAGGAGTACCCAATGATTGGGCAGTTGATGAGAAACTATTGCAGGCGATGGTGAAGGCGAGATTAGCTGAAATTAAATAGCAGAATTACTTTCATTTATGAGATTGCTCGCTTCCAAATCTCGTATAAGGGCTGAGCCGCGGCTTGAGTTGAACAAAGTACTCCGCCGGTTTCGGGAAAGAGGTTAACTTTTCCTGTTTCATCCCAAACTGCTCCGCCAGCTTCGTGGACAATAAGTACCGCCGCCAAGTGATCAATAGGGCTGAAGTGTCCAACCACCGCACCCACCCCGCGTGATGCAGCGACGCCTGTGAGAGTTAAAGTTCCCGAGCCCATAATTCGCATCGTGCAAAAATTTTCAGCCAAGCCTTCGAGAAGACCCAGCATGCCTGGCCACGCTTGATATGCGGCGAGTTCTGTGGAAACAAGACGGCTACTGAGTGGATTCGCGATACCTGATTGATCTTCAACTTTCATTTCGCGACCATTGAGTTTTGCGCCACGTCCTGCGCGTGCCTCAAATAGAGAGTTGCGCCATGGATCAATGACTACTGCAACCAGAGGTGTGCGGTTGAAAGCCAACGCCAATGAAAATGAACTCCACGGCATACGGTTGGCAAAATTAGTGGTTCCATCAATGGGATCTAAATACCACGATGGAGTATCTGCTTGAAATTGTCCGCCCATCTCTTCGCCGACAAAATTATGCCCAGGAAAATTCGTCGCGATTACTTCCCGAACATGGGCCTCAATCATGACATCTACACGAGTCACGATGTCTGCAGGGTTCTCCTTCAAGGTCATCTCACCTGGATCCATGGAACTTGCCACCATGATCGCCCATTTGCCCAAATCTCTGGCAATTACCATCGCCTTGTCTAGATCAATTTCTCCGATTGATCTTTCAACTATCTGGCTCTCTGTAGTTCCTTCGCCAATAATTGTCTGAAGAAGGCTAAGTTGATTTGTTGTAATTGAATCAATACCAATATCCAGCGCCCAACGCATTGTCGCTTCGTCATCGACGGTCCAAATTGAAACTTGGTATCCCATGTCATGAAACTCTTGCACACGCGCGCGCGTTACAAAGGAATAGTGCAGATTAATGAATTCCGGGGCAAGATCTCCAATATCAATTTTGCTAGGCAAAGTGATTTCATCCCATGGCATCCAAATCTTTGCGATAGGGGAAAGAGAGCGAATCTTCTTCATCCCATCAAGATTTCCACACCACCGAATTTGCGACGGATCAAGTGGACCTTTGGACGTGACAGCAAAAGACAACGCGGCAGGATCAGCCTCTTCCATGTCGATCATAAGTGTTGAATTTGTGCCCACGAAAAGCGGGAGTACCTCACTAAGTAGCGGGATGCGGTCGTCACCTTCGCCCAACTTCGCAATAAAATCCCAATTGCGATCCGACACGGGAGATGAGATCCCCCACAAACGTTCAAGGGTTGAATCATGCAAAACGGCAACGTGGCCATCTTTAGTTATTCGTACATCAATTTCAATAATCTGCGAACCGGCGTCGATAGCCGACTTAATGGCTACTAGCGTGTTCTCACGAAAACGACTGGAGTCACCTCGATGTGCGCAGGCAAATGTCATACCCAGTACCTACGCAACCTTAACGAGTTTGCCATCTTTATAAATGAGAGCTTTGTTGACCTTCGCAAAGCCAGCAGAGCCGGCAAGCGGAACGTCAGATGAGATAAAGGCGCGAAGTTCTACGTCGGCACGCTTTATATACACTTCGCAAAAGTGGCCGCGTGGGACGACAAGTTCAACAGTTGCTGGATAACTACCTGGCACCTGATCCTTGCTGAAGAGAACATCTTCTGGGCGAATACCCACAACTTCAGAGCCTTGGGTGATCTGGCCATTCTCATAGCCGCCTTGAATGTGATTCAAGCTACCGATGAAGTTCGCTACGTACTCTGTTTCTGGACGGTCATAGAGTTCTTGTGGTGTACTGAATTGCTCAATCCTCCCGTTATTCATAACGGCAATGCGGTCTGAAATAGAGAGTGCTTCATCCTGATCATGCGTAACGATCACCGTGGTGATTCCTAACCGTCGCTGAAGGTCACGGATATCCTCGCGAACCTTCACTCGTAACTTCGCGTCCAGGTTACTCAGCGGCTCATCCAGCAAAAGGATGTCCGGCTCTTGAACCAAGGCACGAGCCAGTGCCACACGTTGTTGTTCTCCTCCGGAAATTTGCCCCGGTCGTGAATCTTTATGATGCATCAAACTCACCATGCCCAAGGCTTCGTGAACTCGCTTTTCAATCTCAGACTTTGCAAGTTTTCTTACCTTCAATGGATACGCAACATTGTTAAAGACGGTCATATGTGGCCAGAGCGCATAATTCTGAAAGACCATCGCACTTGGTCGCTTTTCTGGTCCAATGGTTGTGACATCTTTGCCATTAAGAACGATGTCACCTTTGTCAGGAATCAGAAATCCGGCAATCATGCGAAGGGTCGTTGTCTTGCCACAGCCGGAAGGACCAAGCAAGGAAACCATCTCGCCTTTTTTTACGACAAGGTGAAGATTGTCAATAATCACACGGCCACCCAGAATCTTTGTAAGGCCGTTGAGTACTAAACCATCTTCTCGAGGTGAATCAGTCATTGCTTCTCTCTTTCATCACTTGATTTGGAAACCTTCTGCGAGTTGGCCACCGACGATGTGTTTCCTTGCAAGTCCGATCAAGAGTACTGAAGGGAAGGCAAGCAACAATGAAAACACGGCAGCGATTTGGATGGGGTAATTCTCTACGAGTGCATACATCTCTGTTGGCATCGTATAAATAGATGGAGCTCCAACCAAATACGTACCTTGTGCTTCATCAAAGGAGGCCAAGAAAGACATGACAATTGCTACCAATATTCCTGGCATCGCCATTCTTAAAGTGATGGTTCGAAAGACTCGAAATTTTGAAGCGCCAGCATCGCGGGCTGCTTCTTCCAAATTCCTCGGAACTGAAGCAAAGGCTGCAGCCGGAATCCATGTCATGTAAATAATTGTTCCGAGCAGCTGGATAATAATTACTCCAACAACAGTGCCCATGAGGTTGAGTGCGTAGTAGAGAGTCGCAATCGATGCAAAAAGGCCGATTTTTGGGAAAGAGTTGGCCGCGAACATTCCAATGAGAAAAGTCTTGCGGCCTGCATATTGCATGCGTCCTGCAGCGTAAGCCGCAGGAAGGCAAATAATCATCGACAGAATCACCACGATTGGGCTGATTATTAGTGAGTTTCGAATTGAGCGCTCGAGGGCTGAATCGGCAAAGACTTGCGTCCACCAGTGCCACGTCCAGCCATCCGGGTAAATATTTGGGTAGGTCCAATTAGTTACAAAGGCGTGGATTGAGAGCCAGAGGAGAGGACCCAAAATAAAGAAGGCCATTGCCAACATAAATAGGACAAGGAAAAATTTCACTATCGGCGAGCTTGATTTTGCCCGCGATTTCTCCTGCTTTGCCATTAGATGCGTCCGCTCTGTTTTGCGCTGCGCACATTTGCCCAGATGTAAATGAGTGCAATTCCTGATGCTGCCGCAAAGACTATGAATGCCATAACGATTGATTGCTGTGGTCGGTTATATGCGCCAAAGAAGTTCGATATCTCAACTCCAAGCATCGTGGGCTGATTTGGTCCCAAAAAGAGTGGAATTGTAAAGGAACCTAAGATTCCAATTGCGGTAAAGGTACCCGCAATTACAATCGGTGTAATCGCCAGCGGAATCAACACAGTTCTGACAATTCTAAAAAAGCCTGCTCCAGCATCTTGTGCGGTTTCTATAAGAGCATCCGGTATCGATTGCAATCCCGAGGTAACCATCAAAATAGCAAAAGGCAATGAAGTCCAAATAGTTCCAATAGCGATTGCAGAAGAAGTGGAGGTAAGTGTCGGAAAGTTAATGCCAAATTGAGAAAAGAATGTGCGCATAAAGCCATCGCCAGCATAGAAAGTGTGAATGGCCCATGATGCAATAACCACTGGGACAAAGAGAGGAACCAGAGTCAGCGCCGTCATAACACCAGCCAGACGCCCACCAATCATCCTTTGATAGATGCCGATGCCAAGAGCCATAAGCAAGACGAGTGTCGTAGAAATGGTTGTGATAGCAAGAGTGGTCCGCATATCTCCCGCAAAACGCGGATCATGATAAACATCTTTGTACGCGGCGAAAGTGCCCCACCAATGATCCTTCTTATGAATCTCTTGACCGATTATCGATAGAACTCGGTTAGGGCCAGTTGTGAATCCGAGACTGAAAGTAAAGGCGATAAGAACAGGAAGTCCCACAAAGAAAACAACTAAAAGCAGAGGGGGCAGAGCCATGAGAAAGCCGATGATAGAGAGCCTCGGAGCTTTATAGGCCCCGAGGCTCTCTACTTCGACATCTGCCTTAGTAGATGTCATCGACTCATCACGTTATTTGTCACTAGTACTTTTGATTACTTACCAGGGACAGCAAGCGCCCACGCACTCTTCAAATCATTGCCATTGGCACTGAAGTAAGTAGGTCGCAAGTTTGATACATCTATGCCAGTTAGGCCCGCAGCTACCTTTGGATCCAACTGTGTTACTGGAATAACAGGCATTCCGTTCATTGTGCCGCCCACAATCAGGTTCTGACCTTCTGGTGAAAGTACCCAGTTAGCAAGAACTTGAGCTGCCTTGTAGTTCTTTGATGTGCGAGGAATTCCCAAGTAAGCAGCTCCACCCGTGAAAGGAGGATTTGCAATCTGAGTTACCTTAATATTTGCAGGCATAGTGCCGGCCTTGATAGCACTAGCAAACTGATCTGACCAAACTGTGCCCATATCAACGAGACCAGTAGCAATATCCTTAAGAGTTTCGGCATTGTTGGAAGGATATGTACCGTTCTTACCGTATGTGTATGCGTTCAAGCCCCGGAGTGTTGCTAATCCCGTAGCCCATTTGGTTTGAAGATCCTTGCTGGCGCCCTGAACGAGGGTGTCGCGCTCTGCAGGAGTTAAATATTTGTCAATAACAGTTTGGACGAAAGAATAACCACTTCCGCCACCACTTGGTACGTTGTATGTGAATTTACCAGGGTGAGCTTTAATCCAAACAAGAAGCTCGTCTAGGCTCTTAGGAGGTGTCTTAACGTTTGTGCTGTTGTAAGCAAGAAGTACAGATGATGCGCGGTATGGAATTCCACCTTTACCGATTGCAACAACTTTTCGTCCTACTGAACTTAGGTTTGGAACTAGCGCAGCAGTAGCCTTGTAGAGCAAACCTGCACTACCTAACTGCTGAACGAATCCACCGTCAATGAGATCTGCGCCAGCATCTTTGCGAGTGGCATATGCAGCAGTGATCTTTGCAGTTTCCTGAGCATCGTGAACTCCATGAAGATCCAAAGTCACGTTGACGTCGTAGCCAGGATTGGCTGCTTTAAAAGCTGGCACTAACGTTGAAACCCAAAGGTCTTGAACGTTTGTATCGCCAGAAATGTAAACCTGAATCGTCGTAGTTGCTGCTTGGCTAGTTGGTAAACTTGCACCCAATGAAAGGGCAACCAAAGCTGTTGCAACAAGTACACTTGTGTATTTTTTCTTGAACACTGTTTCTCCTTAGAATAAAGTTAGAGCAGACCTATCTTCCACGACTTAACGTGAGTGACTCAATAGTAGATTTGCCAGGTGAATAGAACACAAACACTGCACGCCTACGAAGTGGTCCCTTTATAACACTTTCGTTACGCTAGCCCTTCCCAATTGGTGCCCTATAGGTGAGCAATTCGGTTCCGTGGAGATCAAAGCCATCATCTGGGGCGACATGAAGGAATAGGTTACTAACATCGCTGGTGAGCGCGAATGGGTTGCGCGTGACGACGTGACCCCCCGAACTAAAGACCTGAATTGGGGTTTCGAAGACAATACGGTGGTTAATAAAATCAACGATCGCCGCTCCTCCCAGTTCATACTCCGCCTGACTATCAGGCACAGGAAGGACGGCGATCCCACTGCACACCGCTAGACCATTTCCAGCGAACTGGCAGTCCTGGTAGTCGATGAAATCACTTGGGTTTTCCCAACAATCGCGTTCCTCGCCATTGTTGCTCCAGGAATAGAAGAGCCGAGAGCCCCAATTTCCACCATAGATGGTGCCACTCTCAGCGTCGCTAACTGTCCAACCAATCGAGTCTGCTACCCGAAAGCGTTCGGTGACCGCGAGGGTCTTTGGATCAATAGTGAGCATCATGCTGTTGGCTCCTGGGCGGTACTCCCCAACGGGAACCCATATATTCGTGCCATCAAAATCAATTCCACCCGGGTGATACATATCGCCTTCACCGATCAGGATGTCTCGCACCAGGTGTCCTTCTTTGTCCAACACGAACATATGGCCGACACCACGGCCCGGAGTAGAGAGAACTTTGTCGAAGACATTCGCAGGCGGATCTAGAACTTCCACCGAAGAGAGAAAAATATAATCTCCCGCGAAAGCCAAACCTTGTGGGTGGTGGGTTGGGAAGTTCAGTGAAATTCGCTTCACCAGTTCCCAGTGAGTTCGTCGATCCTGCCGTGATAGAGCTTGTAGCAGAGCGGTTTCAGTCATACGCAGAATCTATCCTCTAATTCGTAAGAGCCGTGGCTTTTGGGTGAGCCAGGAGAAAGTCGACCATGGCGGAGGCAAAAGTTGGCGACATATGGGGAACATGGTGAGCACCTGCAATACTCCATAACTCAACGGAGATTCCAATGGGACATTGGGTGTAATCAAAAACGGTTGTCTCGCTCCCTTTGATCGCAGGATCTAAATCAATCTTATCTGCCTGCTTTTCTGGCACCGTTGAACACTGATCTAATCCCGCCCACGTTGCAATCGTTTTCACTGCCCCAGGAATCGGCTTACCCAAAATGTGATTGCCTTTATATGTTTCATCGGCGGTGCCCCAAACCTCCAAGATACTAATTGGAACCTTTGGCGAACACAGCGCTGCCTTTGTATAACTTCCGCCGGACATATTTACTACCGCTGCAATTCGATCAGCATGAGTGCAGGCCATCCGATTGGCCATGAAGCCGCCGTTGGAGTGGCCAATAATATAGATACGTTGCGGATCTACTGCGTACTTAGCAGAGACCTCATCGATGATGCTCACAAGATAGGCATCATCATTTATTTTTGGCGTTTGAAAGTCGCAGCATTCTGGCGTCGCGTTCCAAAACTGTGTACCGACTTTATCCTTTGTTCCATCTGGGTGGATGTAAAGAAATCCTTTGCTTTGGGCAATCGCGGTTAATCCAAGGTACTTCTCAAATTGCGCGCTGGATTGCCCAAATCCATGAAGTGCAAGAATTAACGGCGCTGGCACGGATGGATCGTAATTTGTAGGAACAAAGAGCTTGAAGGGACGCATATCCGGGAATGTAACTACTGCGGCAGAACTCGGAGCAATTGTGAGAATCGAGGATACGAAAACTGTCACGGCTAGAGCGCCCAGTCGTTTTCGATTTGCCAGCCACATAAGCACCATCGTAACCATTGCTTAATGTCCGATCGACTGGCAATCTTGCGTAGTGAAAACACAACTCAAACCTGGTTCCTGGCCATCTCCTTTAAGCGCACACATGTTGGCTCAGTCAGGAAATGTGAATATGTGGTCGCAGGTTGTCGGCGCGGATCTCTGGTGGGATGAAATGCGCCCCTCAGAAGGCGGGCGAACTCTTGTTGTAAGCCGCCAGCACGGTGACTTGCTCAATGAGCCATGGAACACCTCAACCCAAGCCCAGGAATATGGCGGCTTAAGTTGGCTAGGAGTCATGCGCAATAACAAGCCTGTCCTTTTCTTTGTGAATAAATCTGATCAACGAATATATTCGAAAGAGTTTGGCGCTGAACCCAAGCCCTATTCGCCAATAACTCCCGAGGCTGAGATTCATCGTTACGCTGAAATGATTTCAGTCGGCAATGAAATATGGTGCGTGAGAGAAACACACATTGGGGGGAAAGTCACTCGTGCACTCGTGGCAGTAAGAGAGAGCACTGTTCGAATTCTTGATGATCATTCCCAGTTCTATTCCCACCAACGCATTTCCAAAGATGGATCCCAACTTTCCTGGGTCTGCTGGGAACATCCTCAAATGCCATGGGATGGCACTGAAATCAAAGTTGCGAATATCGCGGGTGGATCGCTGAGCAATGTGCATGTTGTTGCTGGTGGGATTGAGGAATCATGTCTCGGTCCCGAATGGGGCAATGATGGAACTCTTTATTACATCAGCGACAAAAGTGGCTGGTGGAATCCTTGGTCCGTAGATCAAAAAGGAATTCAGAAACAGATCATCACTGACCAATCCGAATGGGGTTTCCCACTTTGGTTGTTGGGTTTCAGATTCATCCAGGTCTTAGAAGATGGGCGAATTCTTTCCTCTCGCGGTGCGGTTGATTCGCGAAAGATAACCATCGTTGATCCCGCCGCAGGCACTTTCATTGATGTCCAGTCACCGCTCACTGATTTCGAGCCAACAATTAGCGCTGGAAATGGAAAGGCGTACGCCTTTGGAGGTAGCGGAAAAGTAACATCAGAATTGATAGAGATTGATCTTTCCACTCTGAAATCTACAACTGTCTTTGCGACGCCATCTCCAATTGATCCGAAGTATTTTCCATCTCCTCATGAAATTACCGCCTTACGCCCTGATGGACGCAAGGTATATGCCATCTTGCACCCAGCTACCCATCCAGACTTTGAGCCTTCAGAGAAAACTCCGCTAATGGTTGTCGTGCATGGTGGTCCAACAGCACACTCCCCTGCAACGTTATCGATGAAATATTCTTACTTCACTACACGCGGAATTTCTGTTGTCGATGTTAACTATGGCGGATCCACTGGCTATGGTCGTGAGTACCGAAACCTGCTGCGGGGACAATGGGGAATCACCGATCGCGAAGATGTGATCGCTGTTGTCGATTCACTCATCGCCACAGGAACCGTTGATGCGAAGAAGATTCTTATCCGTGGCGGTTCAGCAGGAGGTTTCACGGTTCTCAACGTTCTCGTCAATAGCGATCACTTTGCCGCTGGCGCCTCCTATTACGGGGTTGCCGATTGCACTGCCCTGGCTCTGGATACGCATGATTTCGAATCGAGATACTTGGATTCCATGATTGGCCGATACCCAGAAGAAGCAGAACTTTATAAGCAACGCTCGCCATTGACCCATGCGGATCGACTGAGCTCTCCCTTAATTATTTTTCAAGGTCTCGATGACAAAGTTGTCCCGCCTGCCCAATCGGAAGCATTTCGTGATGTTTGCGTGGCTAAGGGAATTAAGCATGAGTACCACGCCTTTGAAGGCGAAGGTCATGGGTTCCAAAAAGCCTCCTCCATTATTACTTCGTATGAAGCAGAGATGAAGTTCTATGGCGAAGTGCTTGGTTTTACCCCAGACCTTGGTTAAATAGCTTGGACAAGTAAAAAAACATCAGCAAGGGCAGCAAGCATTAATATCTTAAAAAGTATGCCACGAGGTGCAAAGAAGGTGAGAATTGCGCCAATGCATCCCACTGCAAGAATTGGGTAATTGGCATGCTCTAGGTGCAAAACTAGAGTTGCACCTGCAAGTAACACCGCGCACGCGGCACGTGAAGGCATGTCGCCAATGCGTGCGGGCAATCCTTTAAATCCGCTAATCCTGTCTTCACCTAAATCTTTAAGTCCATTAGCAAAGTGAGCTGCCATTCCAAGCAGTGCTCCTGCCGAGAGTAGCCACAGGGCTGGGCTGCGATGATCAGAAATTACAACGCAGGCAGGTAGCGCCGCAAAAGCCAAGGCGTAGGGAAGTGGCGAAAAAATTGTGTACTTAAAGTAAAAGTTATAAGCAACTCCACACCCAACGCCGAACATATAAACACTACCTCCGCGCATCCCTAATGGTCCAAGAAGATTCACCACAACTGCCAGCGGGATGACGATCCACAAACATTTCTGAAGTTGACCCCTGGTGATACTTCCTGCGACTAACGGCTTTGTCTGACGATCATGTCTCTTGTCATCTTCAAAATCATGGAGGTCGTTGCTCCATCCGACAATTAATTGGCCGAAAAATACTCCGGCGGCTATAACGTATGCCGGTCCTTCCCAAGATACTTTTGCCGCAAGCAAAAATGAAACAACGGTAACAAGGACTGTAGGACCTAAATGTGCTGCATTGAGCAGACCCCAGATTTTTTTCATCCGGCTGCGCCTCTCCTATAACGAAGGAGAACTCGTCCCTGTATTTCTTGCGAGTTAAGTAATCCCCATTGACGTGAATCGGTGCTTGCTAGTGGGTTGTCACCTTGCACCCAGTATTTTCCATCTTCAATTCGAACAAGTCGTTTAACCAAATAAATCCCTGGGCGTTCCTCGCGTTCAATGATCAGCACTTGTCCAACTTTGCACTGACCACCCCAAAGGGCAAGCAACCAATCTCCATCGTGATAGGTGGGCGCCATGGAATCCCCCGCCACGGCTACCGTCTTCAGGCGTAAATTCCTTCTCGGGATGTGTGAGGACGCCATGGGCTGTAGTCTCGCATCCTTAAGGTTTTGCGCAACATTTTCTACATAACTAAGAGGAGAAAAATATGTTCAGCCCAAAAATCACTGTTCACGCCCACTGCGACCTTCCTTGTGGCATTTATGATCCAGCCCAGGCAAAGATCGAAGCCCAGTCAGTAAAGGCTTGCATGGAAAAGTATGCAGCCAGCAGCGATCCTGATTTCAAGGCTCGCGCCGTTGCCATCAAAGAAGAGCGCTCAAACATGGTCAAGGAGCACCTTTGGGTTCTATGGACCGATTACTTCAAGCCAAACCATTTTGAAGCCCACCCAACGTTGCATGTTCTATTTAATGATGCAACAAAACTTGCAGGCGCTGCGGGCACAAAGGGCACTAACGATGTAGCGGTAGCAGATAAATTGCTTGGCAAGATCGACGAGATTGCTGAAATCTTCTGGGCAACTAAGAAGTAATTAGATTTGAGGCAATTGCTCCACAATTGATTGAGCGGCAGTGCGTGCGAGGAAGGAAACTCGCTCCACTGTCGCTCGTTTCATTGTCGCCGTTGCCACACGACGCTCGCCGTTGTAGACCTCGCATTCAAGAGTTATTTCTCTGCCCTGGACTTGCGTGCACCGAGCAGTTGCACGAATCTCGGAACCAATAGCTACAGCATCAATTTCATTTACGTCGATACTGACCATCCGCGTAGATTCGCCTGCTTCCAAATAATCACTAATGGCAGTTAGCGCTGCACTTTCCATAAGATTGATGAAATGTGACGTTGCAGCAACAGGCAAATCGCCGAGCCCCATTGCAACCGCGCTATCACCAGGTCTGATAAACATTACTGAAAAGCCGACAGCATCAAGTAATTCTTCGCTTTTCATATTCACTGCTCGTTAGGGAAGTGATATTCCTGAGTGGTTTCAATAGTGATCTCATGATGTTCCACCGAGCCAAATTCGTCAATTTGAATTGAAATTTCTGTTCTTGTAAATTCGGTAAAAACATCAGCGCTCTGATTACGCATCGCCGCTAGCTGCATCGCTAATTGTTCGTGAAGCTCTGGTGGAGCTATTTCACAGCAACTCCGAATCAACATATCGTGCAGCATTTGATGCATTCTTCGTTCGTGATCAATTTCAGAACGACATGGAGGGCATTCCGCCAAGTGCGTTTCGATATCGCGAACCTTGGAAACTTCTTGAATCTCCCCATCAATGAGGAAAACTGCAGCGCCAAGGACTTCTACGCATGGCGTTGTGTGTGCCTCTCCGCAGCTCATGGCGTTACCTCCTTGCCATATCCACGTTCTTTGGCGTAATCAGCAAGCAAAATGCGAAGTGCTTTACGTCCTCGGTGCAGGCGAGACATGATCGTGCCAGTTGGAACTCCAACAATTTCTGCAATTTCTTTATAGGAAAAACCCTCAACGTCGGCCAGATAAACGGCGATGCGAAATTCTTCTGGAATCTCAGCGAGCGCCCGTTTCACATCACTGTCTGGCATATTCTCTAGCGCCTGGATTTCTGCAGATTTTCCTTGATCACTCGTGTGCGAGGCAGAGGACGCTAATTGCCAATCATCCAATTCTGTATTTGCGATTTGAGGTTGGCGTTGTGCTTTGCGGTAAGAATTAATGAAGGTGGTAGTTAACACACGATAAAGCCAAGCCTTTAAATTTGTACCTGGTTCAAATTGGTGGAAGGAAGCAAATGCCTTGAGGTAAGTGTCCTGAACTAAGTCTTTGGCATCGTGAGGATTTTTTGTGTACCGAAGGGCGGCTGAGTAAAGCTGATCCGTGAACGCCAAAGCATCGCGCTCGAAACGAAGATTTCGTTCTTCGGCGCTTTCTTTGACTAGATCAGTGGCGGTCATCATCATTAAGGCTACCCCTAGAAGAGTGTTTCAGGCTCGCCGAGAGTAATCGGCTCGGTCATAGAGGGGCCATTATTCGATGTGAAATTGACCTTATCGGAGACAGCATGTGCAGTTAAACCACGATCGGGTTCAGAAAATTCCATCAATGCACGCAATTCAGCTATTTCTTTTTCTGAAGGGTCAAGCCAGCGCTCCCATCGATCGGGGGGTAGTAACACGGGCATTCGACTATGGATGGGAATGAGCATCCCAACAGCTTCGCGGGTAATGATCGATGCGCTCTCAACTACCTGACCATTAGGCCCCGTCCATTGACTCCAGATCCCAGCCATAGAGAGTGAATGGCCATCGCCCCTGGAAATATAGAACGGTTGTTTTGGTCGATATTGCCCAAGTGCTGTGGCCCATTCGTAGTAGCCATCGGCTGGAATAAGACATCTGCGTTTTCGAAAGGAATCTCGAAAAGTTGGCTTTTCAAATACTGATTCACTTCGCGCATTTATTGCATGTGACTGCGAGGCTCGCGCTTGCGCATCATCTTTATGCCAATGTCCGATCAGGCCCCATGATGCAGTCGCAAGTTCTCGAGCACCATCCTGAGTTTGCGGTCTTTGTCGCACAATGTAGATCTCTTGAGTCGGCGCAATATTCCAGTTGGCAGGCAGGGGCGAAATCGGGGTCAGCCCAGTAATGCTGAACTCTTCTACGAGATCCGCCATATTTTTCGATTGCGCATACCGACCACACATAGTGCAGAGCCTAGAAGGTAGGCTCGGACTATGACATTCGACGCGACAAGTGCGCCCGCAGAGGGAGATCTCTGGCCTGCGCCATTTCGGGGGAAGAGCCCCGTTCAGGCGCGAATCGCAATCCCTGGGTCGAAATCCGTAACAAATCGCGCATTGGTTCTTGCCGCTCTTGCTGATTCTCCGTCAACCTTACGACGTCCTCTCATTTCACGTGATTCGGCCCTCATGAAAAGCGGATTGATTTCTATGGGGATAGTGATTGAAGATGGTGACGATGCGTGGGTCGTTAAACCAGGAGCCCTCACCGGCCCCGCCCTTGTCGATGTGGGAAATGCTGGAACGGTGATGCGTTTTCTGCCGCCCGTTGCTGCGCTAGCCAATGGCGAAATATCTTTTGATGGTGATGCACGTTCTTATGAGCGGCCAATTGGTCCAGTCATCCGGGCGTTAGAAGAACTCGGTGTTCAGATTGAGCACGAAGGACGATATAGCTTGCCGATGGTCGTGCATGGAACAGGCGCCTTACGTGGTGGCGAGATTGATATTGATGCATCGGCATCGAGTCAATTTCTTTCGGCCTTGTTACTCATAGGACCATCAACCTTAAAGGGAATCAGCGCAAGACACATTGGTGGACAACTGCCATCTATGCCCCATATCGATATGACGGTTGCAATGCTTCGCGATTTTGGTGCTGAAGTTGAAGTCGACAACAATCGCAATACCTGGAAAGTGCACCCTTCTCGCCTACACGGCCGCGATTTTGTAATCGAACCAGACCTTTCTAATGCAGCGCCATTCCTATCTATTGCGATGATTTGCGGCGGGAGCATCACGATCGCTGATTGGCCAGCGAAGACTACGCAGCCAGGAGATTATCTGCGCTCGATCATGTCTTTGATGGGAGCGGACATTTCACGTAACGATGATGGGCTGACGCTGGTGGGCACAGGCGTAATTCACGGTATTGATATCGACCTACATGATGTTGGCGAACTCACCCCAGCAATCGCAGCACTTGCCGCACTTGCTGACTCGCCTTCGCATTTGCGCGGAATCGGACATTTACGTTTGCATGAAACCGATCGCTTGGCGGCGCTGACTCGTGAAATCAACTCCCTAGGTGGCGATGTCACCGAAGATGAAACATCCCTGCATATCAATCCAGTCCCACTGCACGGCGGAGTTTTTCACACATACGATGATCACCGCCTCGCGACAGCTGGCGCAACAATCGGTCTAGTTGTTTCCGGCGTTGAAGTCGAAAATGTGGCAACCACGCAGAAAACATTGCCCGATTTCCCTGGCCTGTGGTCGAACCTTCTTGCTTAAGATGGTGAATTAATGGCGCGCGAATTCGATGAATCCGACGTAAGAATTCGTCCCGCCAGAAGCACGCGCCCTCGCAGTAAAGACCGACCAAGTCATGCTGATGCCATTCACGCATTGGTAACAACTGTCGATCGTGGCCGAACCACTTGCATTACCGATGAGGGTGTCATTGTCACCGCAATGCGATCTCGCGAACTCGGTCCAAAATCCGTTGTCGTTGGTGACCACGTAGGAATCGTCGGCGATACCAGCGGAACAGTGGGGTCCCTTGCCCGAATCGTTATCGTGCAAGAAAGAAAGAACTCCCTCAGCCGAACGGTCGATGATGCAGCGAAGGTCGAACGTACAATTGTTGCCAACATTGATCAGTTAATCATTGTCGTCTCTGCGACAAATCCCGAACCTCGGCGGGGTTTGATAGATCGCTTTTTAGTAAGCGCATTTCATGAAGGTATCGCGCCAATTATCCTTGTAACGAAAACTGACTTAGGCGAACTTCCAGCTTTTATGGCCGAATATAAACTTCTCAATGTCCCAGTCATTAGTCGAAAAAGGGGAGATAGCTTGGATAGTTTGCACGCGCTCCTTAAAGGCAAGACTTCCGTACTTGTTGGCCATTCTGGAGTAGGCAAGTCCACATTAATTAATGCACTTGTTCCTCACGCACAACGTGTTATTGGCGAAGTCAATGAAGTCACCGGCAGAGGACGTCATACCTCATCTAGTGCAATTGCACTTCCCCTTTCACCTCATTTGAAACTCAGCGACGGATGGATTATCGATACACCTGGAATTCGTGCGTTTGGTTTAGCTCATATAGATCCGAACCGCATCATCGCTTCCTTCAGTGATCTCCAAGAAGTGATCGCCCAGTGCATGCCAAATTGCTCGCACTCTGAAATCGGATGCGCTTTGAACAAATGGGCGGCTCCCGGTGGCGTAGAGAATCCAGAACGACAAGCTCGCATCCAGAGCCTGCGTAGCCTTTTGGACATCAAGCTGGACTAAGATTTGGAACAAATGCCTACCTATTCCGATGACTTGGCCCTTGCATTGCAACTAGCCGATGCCGCAGATCTCATTTCAATGAGTCGATATCAATCTCAAGACCTGGTTGTCACAACAAAACCAGATAACACTCCTGTCACTGATGCTGATAAGGCAACTGAAGTGGCGATTCGCGATCTAATCGCCAAACATCGCCCCAACGATGGAGTTATTGGTGAGGAGTTCGGTGAAGAAGTAGCAGGCAAGAACCGACATTGGATCATCGACCCTATTGATGGAACTAAGAATTTCATGCGAGGAGTGCCTACATGGGCCACGCTTATTGCCCTCGTCGATCACGATGAAGTCGTTGTAGGCGTTGCAAGTTCGCCTGCACTTTCACGTCGTTGGTATGCCTCTAAGGGTGAAGGAGCATTTGTTTCCTTTAATTCTGGAACTCCGCGCAAGATAGGTGTCTCACAAGTATCTAAAATCGAAGATGCATCCGTGACATATTCAGATTTCGTCGGATTTAATGATCGGCTTCCTGCATTTAGATCACTCATCGATACCTGCTGGCGATCACGCGGCATGGGAGATTTCTGGTCTCATATGTTGGTCGCCGAAGGAGCAGCTGACATTGCCATCGAGCCCTCCCTTGCACTCTGGGATATGGCAGCGCTAGACATTATCGTTCGAGAAGCTGGCGGATCTTTCAGTGGTATCGCTGGCGAACCCGGACCAACTCACCGAAGTGGTGTTTCAACAAATGGTGTGCTCCACCAGAAAGTTATCGCGATCCTCAATGGAAACTGACACATCCAAAGTCGCACTCGAGCCATCTACATATTCTCTCGAGGGAATGACCTGTTCTGCTTGCGTTTCTGCAATCGAGCGAACATTGAATGCACTGCCAGGAGTAAGCGCCACCGTCAATTTTGCCACCGAGACTGCCCATGTCATGGCACCTGCGGAGATGAGTTCCAAGGTCATTGTTGCCGCCGTAAAATCGGCAGGGTACTCGGCTACTGCAATTGCTGATATGAGCCAAGTGGCATTGCATAGTAAAAAATCAGGAACCGCTCTCTTCTTTGCACTTGTCTTTACGATTCCTGTTTTAGCAATATCCATGACCATGCAGTGGCATGGAGCCATCGATCGATGGATTCTTGGTCAACTCGACAATTTTCAAATCCTTCACCCTCTTTATTCACCAACAGCCTGGCTCGTTATCGGGCTGAGCGCTCCTGTCGTACTCGTGATTGCATGGCCCATTCATCGGGCTGCAATTCGTAATATTGCACACCCAACAATGGACACCCTCATTACCTTGGGCTCACTCAGCGCATTTGGTTGGTCAATCTATGCAAATAGCACGGGCAATGGGGATGTTTACGCCGAAGTTGCCGCCACCGTTGTCACATTTGTTATTGCGGGACGTTTTCTGGAGTCACGTGCTAAGCGCCGTGCAAGTAGCGCTTTATCTACGCTTTTGGCCCTGGGATCCAAGGAAGTGGCTGTCGTTAGAAAAGGCGAAACGGTTCAAATCCCCATCGATCACTTGATGATTGGTGATGAGTTTGTTGCCAAGCCTGGAGAGCGAATTGCCACCGATGGGGTTGTTGTTTCCGGAACAAGCGCCGTCGATAACTCACTTCTCACTGGCGAATCCATGCCCGTGGATGTCTCGATTGGCTCTCACGTTATCGGCTCATCTCTCAATAAAAACGGACGCATAACAATCCGCGCCACAAGAATTGGCTCTGATACCGAACTTGCGCGAATTACCTCGATGGTCGTCAGCGCACAAGGCACGAAGGCTCCTATTCAACGTTTGGCCGACAAGATCGCTGCAGTCTTTGTTCCGATAGTTACCTTAATTTCTATCGGCACTTACTTTGCCTGGCGATATACCGATCACTCGTTAACGCAATCTATTTCCTCAGCAATCGCTGTCCTGGTGATTGCATGTCCTTGTGCCCTTGGGTTAGCAACACCGGTTGCGCTACTTGTTGCCTCAGGTCGCGGTGCGCAACGCGGAATTGTGATTCGACAGCCACGAGTGCTTGAAGTCGCACGCAAAATTGATTCGGTCGTGCTGGATAAAACGGGAACGCTCACGCACGGAAAGATGTCACTCCTTCACACACTTGTATTACCTGAGGCAGGCAAAGCGCTGGGGGCAAATTACTCAGACCTGCTTCGCGAATCTACTATCCTGTCTACGGCGCTCTCGATTGAAAACCAAAGCGAGCATCCCGTCGCCGCAGCTATTGCAGACTTTGTCAGTTCGCAGGGAATTAAACCAACTACGGTTACCGAATTTGCCGCCACTGCTGGTGCTGGCGCAGCTGGCCGAGTGAACCTAGGAATTCAATCTCCCGTTGTATTGATTGGTTCGCCCATCGCTGTTGCACATGCAACGACACCATTTCATCCAGAACTTACTCGAGCCATTGACGATGCCCAAAAAATTGGGCTCACCGTATCTGTACTGGCATGGGATGGCGTGGCACTTGCCATGTTTGCCGTCGGTGATGAAGTGAAACCTGACGCTATCCAAACAATTGCGGATTTTAAATCTCGAGGTATCGATCCATGGCTAGTTTCAGGTGATGTCATTGAAGTTGCTCTCAGCGTTGCACAGCAGGTAGGAATTGCTCCAGACCATGTTGTCGCAAGTGCCTCGCCACAAAATAAGGTCGAGCACGTATTGGCACTGCAAGCGAAGGGCCATCGGGTCTTGATGGTGGGCGATGGTATTAATGACGCCGCCGCCCTTGCAACGGCTGATCTGAGTATTGCAATGGGCACGGGTACTGATACAGCTATTGCAACAGCTGACATCACAATCATGAAGCCGGCGCTCAGCGGAGTTATTGATGCGCTCAAGCTTTCGACAAAAACCTTACGAGTGATCCGCGGAAACCTTGCCTGGGCGTTCCTCTATAACGTCATCGGTCTACCCATCGCAGCGCTTGGTCAATTACGCCCCATGTATGCAGCGGGAGCGATGGCCTTCTCAAGCCTTTTCGTGGTTACAAATTCGTTACGAATAAAGTAAAACTAATTTTGTAAGGTCAGCTACTCTATTTTTTATTGACGCGTTCCTGAAGCACCGTAAAGAGACGATCAACGTTTACTTTTGTTTGAGCATCCATGCGGTAGCCAACGGGTTCGCGTACGAGAGCGTTTGTGAAGATTCCTTGTTTCACGAGAAGGTACTTCTCAATGGCAAGATAAGCATCTAACGAATACTCAAGGCTGATGAGGTTCGCCAGTGGTCCAGCAATCTGATCGACTCTCTTCCAATCTCCTTCGGTGAGCGCTTTCCATAACGCCACAAGAACCCACGTCAGATCGGCCCCTGGCATGGTTCCCACCAGTCCGCGCTGAAAAGTATCAATCAGCGCGCCCCCACCTGATCCTTCAAATACTCTCGCACGCCCTGAAGTTGCTTCCATAAAGATTGATAGGCGCTGGCCGATAGGGACGGCTTCGGGTTTGAAGTAGACGCGGGTTCCATACTGATCAAGAAGTTTCACTTGCAGCTCTAGAGAGAGTGGGCGTCCAACATAACCGGATGCATCTTGAATAATGACAGGGATTTCGGTCGCATCAAGAATTGATCCATAGTAACGATAGAGATCAGAGTCAGTTAAAGAAGTGGTTAAAGGTGGATTGATCATGACGGCATCGGCTTTGTATTCTTGCGCATGCCTTGTATAGACCAGCGATTGCTTTACAGATTCACTGCCGGCACTTAAGACCGTGATGGCGCCACGTGCATTTGAAGTTTCGCTCACGATTTCATGCATATGCATTCTCTCGCTAGGTGAGAGTTTGAGGATCTCTGTGACCATGCCCGAGGTGACACCATCGGCGCCTTGATCCAGGACCCAGTTCACCTCACGCACAAGGATGGGTTTATCAATTTCATCGTTGGAGTCAAATGGTGTCTGCAATACGGGAAGAACGCCATGTACTTCTTTGAACGAATTCATTTCAATTACCTGTCTCTGATTGCGTCGGACTAGCTTGTAACGTGAGAGAAACCCACGTGTGCATTCTTTGATGTCCGCTGAGTCTAAGTGCTTG
>CAIYBL010000173.1 GCA_903924485.1 uncultured Actinomycetes bacterium | reverse complement strand
TCAGATTGTGGCTCTACGCCTGCAACGCCATCAAATACTGCAACGGCGCCGTCAAGAACGCGAAGAGAACGCTCTACTTCAACCGTAAAGTCAACGTGACCTGGTGTATCAATGATGTTGATGAGGTGGTCGTGCCACATGCAAGTAGTGGCAGCGGAAGTAATAGTGATTCCGCGCTCTTGCTCTTGCTCCATCCAGTCCATGGTGGCTGCGCCCTCATGAACTTCACCAATTTTGTAATTGATACCAGTGTAAAAAAGGATGCGCTCAGTGGTCGTGGTTTTACCCGCGTCGATATGAGCCATGATCCCAATGTTGCGAACCTTGGCTAGGTCGATTGCTTCTGCAGCCACTTATTGATCCTCTAGTTTCTGTTAGTTAAAAGTTGACGATTACCAGCGGTAGTGAGCGAAAGCCTTGTTGGCTTCAGCCATTTTGTGAGTATCTTCGCGACGCTTTACAGCAGCGCCAAGACCGTTGCTTGCGTCAATCAATTCATTGGTAAGGCGTTCTGCCATTGACTTTTCGCGACGTGCGCGAGAGAAATCAACTAACCAGCGAAGAGCAAGAGTTGTTGAGCGTCCAGCTTTAACTTCAACTGGAACCTGATAAGTAGCTCCACCGACACGTCGTGAGCGAACTTCAACAGTTGGCTTGATGTTATCGAGAGCACGCTTAAGAGTGATGATCGGATCAATCTGAGTCTTCGCGCGGCAACCTTCTAGAGCGTTGTACACGATTGATTCAGCAGTGGAACGCTTTCCGTGAAGCAAAATTTTATTAATGAGCGCAGTGACAACTGGTGAGTTGTAAACGGGATCTGCAACTACTGGCGATTTGACCGCAGGACCTTTACGTGGCATTAGGAAGCCTTCTTCTCTCTCTTGGTGCCATAACGGCTACGAGACTGCTTACGATTCTTGACGCCTTGTGTATCTAGTGATCCGCGGATGATCTTGTAACGAACACCTGGAAGATCTTTAACACGACCGCCACGTACGAGAACAATGGAGTGCTCTTGCAAGTTGTGACCTTCGCCTGGAATGTATGCAGTTACTTCCATACCGCTAGTAAGACGAACGCGTGCAACTTTACGAAGAGCAGAGTTTGGCTTCTTCGGTGTAGTTGTATAAACGCGTGTGCATACACCGCGACGCTGTGGACTTCCCTTTAGCGCAGGTGTGCTTGTCTTCGTGATCTTTTCTGCGCGACCACGACGTACTAGCTGCTGAATTGTTGGCATGCTTCTCCATTCGGCGCGACGCAGAATGTCATTCGACATTTGCGTCTTTCGGTACTGCGCATTTTTACGCTTATCGTCCGACCCACGCGGTCGGGTGTGTTGCCCGATTCACGCGAAGTTCCCTACTAAATAATTAGCAGGGCACAGCCGATAAGCTCTAAAAAAGAGCAGGGCGTGAGAGTAACCCAATTGGGATGTCAGCGTCAAAACGGCCTTCTTGTACTCCTTTTCTCCCCCAAAGGCTGGCAAAGACTCGCCGAGTGTTTATAGAGCACTCCTGGGCATGCAATGGGAGGTTTTGGGCAATAGAGTGCGGTTTATAGGCTTATCTGGTCGGAAATTAGAGAAAAAGGGGCGAAATGTCCGGTTTGAATATCTCCCAACTCGAGGCAAGTGACCGATCGGCCCACCTACAAGTCCAGAGCTACGAGGTCACGCTCAATATCGTCCCCGGATTGACCACTTTTTACTCCAAATCGGTGGTGCATTTCACGTGTAATCAGAGCGGGTATTCCACCTTTATCGATAGCCCCGCCCATTCGATCATTTCGGCGACTTTAAACGGCTCCCCAATCGATACTTACGACTTCGATGGGGAAAGCATCTTCCTGACCGACCTGGCCCAAGAGAACATACTGATTATTGAAATGAATGCAATCTTTTCAAAAAATGGAGAGGGCCTTCAATATTCAATCGATCCTCTCGATCACGAGGTCTATCTCCATACCCAAGGTGCACCGGCCTTGATGCGCCATGTGTACGCGTGTTTTGATCAACCAGATTTAAAAGCAACATTTACTCTCAAGGCAATCGTCCCTCGCCATTGGGAAGCCATCTCAAATAGTCAGCTTACATCGCGTGAAGATATCGATGAGGCATACTCGCTCTGCACATTTGCACCTACCGCTCGACTTGCAACCTACATCACCGCATTCATCGCTGGCCCTTATCATCACGTACACGATCTCTACGTGGGAGAAAAATCAATCCCACTCGGAATTTACATTCGCAATTCCTTAGCCCAGCACCTTGATCCCGAGGAGATTTTCAAAGTCACCAAGCAAGGGTTCGCTTTTTTTGAAAGTGTTTTCGGACTGGCCTACCCGTTCGATAAATATGATCAGATTGCAGTCACTGACTTTAACTGGGGCGCGATGGAAAATGTCGGTGCGGTTACCTTTAAAGAAGAAAGGTTTGTATTTCGCAGTAAAGTAACCGAACAGTTATATAAGAACCGCGCCATGGTAATAATGCACGAGATGTCTCACATGTGGTTTGGAAATCTTGTCACAATGAAATGGTGGAATGACCTCTGGCTTAATGAATCTTTTGCCGAATGGGCCGGCTACCTTGCCGTTGATGAATGCACCGACTTCAAAGGCTCTTGGACAAGTTTCAACTCTAAAGAAAAGACTTGGGCCTATCGTCAGGATCAACTGATTTCTACACACCCAATTGTCGTTTCCGTTAAAGATATCGAAGAAGCCAATACCAATTTCGATGGCATTACCTATGCAAAAGGCGCATCAGCCTTGCAGCAACTTGTCTCGCACGTAGGTCGAGACAATTTTATTCTTGGACTTCGAAACTATTTTGCAAAGCATGCATATTCAAATACACAGCTTTCGGACTTGCTTCTGGAACTTGAACTCACAAGTGGTCGAAACTTAACAACATGGGCGGCGACCTGGCTTCAGACTGCAGGAGTAAATACCCTGCGTCCAGCACTCACAATTGAGAACGATTCATATGCTTCAATCTCGATTATCCAAGAAGCGCCTCTCATGCCGGTTGGATCTACCGAACTACGCCCTCATCGGCTAGCGGTCGGTCTCTATGATCTGGCAGATACGGAAATCAAACTTCGCAAGTCCATCGAACTCGATGTATTTGGTGCCCTGACACATATTCCAGAGTTCACGGGTGAGAAAAAAGCTGATTTAGTTCTCATTAATGATCGGGATCTCACCTACGCAAAGATTCGCTTCGATACAGACTCGTTAAACACGCTTCGCCAACACCTTGGCAAAATCACCGATTCCCTTACGAGAACCCTTTGTTGGGGAGCCACTTGGGATATGGTCCGCGATGCTGAAATATCTGCAGCTGACTTCGTCGAGATTGCGCTTTCTGGGTTGCCTACTGAGGACGACCTAACCGTTTTCGCAATCATCACCGATCAATTGGGGTCGGTTGTAAACCTCTTCGCGCCTTCCGACATTCGTAATGAATTGCGCACTAAAGTTGCAAACGCACTCGAGTCCTTGATGGATGGCGCGCTTCCGGGGAGTGATTATCAACTTCACGCAGCGAAGGCATTCGCATCCCTTGCAGGTAGCGCCGAACAGGATGCTCGTGTCCTAGAACTACTCAACGGCAGTCTTGCGGGATTGGTTGTCGATGCAGATCTACGTTGGCACTTTGTCCATGTGCTGGTGGAGTATGGACTTCTTTCTCGAGAACAGATTGATACAGAATTATTGGCTGATCCATCAACCTTGGGCGAGCTAGCACACGCTTTTGCAGTTGCAGCCATTCCCACTCTTGCCTCGAAGACAGACGCGTGGAAACGAATCATCGATCAAAGAGTTCCCACTGACACGCGAAAAGCAATAATGCGTGGATTTCATCTACCACTTCAGTGCGAACTCTCTGAGAAATTCGTCGATAGCTACTTTGAGCAACTGCTCACAATGTGGGGCGGTAACTCTTTTCAATCAGCCATGAGTTTCGCTGAATTAGCATTTCCGAGATTCCTGACGACGCCATCAACATTAAACAAGACGAACAATTGGCTAGAAGGTATTGGAAAAGACGCGCCCACCGGGCTTAGACGAATAGTTCTGGAGGCGCGAGATTCACTATCTCGGGCTATGAAAGTTCAAAAACTCTTATAAACGCCTTCTGAATCAATACGAGAGCGCTGATAACGAAAAGTCTTCTTCGGGATCTCTGGAATTGGCAGGCTATCCAGGAGGGGAACCAATATTTCGTTTGCAATGTCGAACACCCTTTGGAGTTCATCAATGGGTTCAGGATGCTCATCGACGCGCAGATCCAATAGCGGGAAATCTTGGTCTCCGTAGATCTTTATGGCTGCAGATTGATGACCTTGCTTGTCTCCTCCCGCAACCTGTCCAGCTTTAAGGGCAGTCAAGAGCCGCTGACTCAATGGAGCTTCTGAATCTTTCTCAAAACTCGACTTCATTGCTAGCAAGGTTTGCTCACTTAATAATCTGTTGCCGGCCAGGGCGTAATTGTGCGCAACGAGATCACCATGCCATGTATCAGAACTTTTGCCAGTGAAAGCAGCGCTGCCTCCGAAATTATCGACGATTGCTATCTGACGAAAATCCATTGCAGTGTCACATGACTTCAAGTACTCCATCGTCTCTTGCGCGGTATGGCCTTGGGATAAGTACTCCAATCCCCAAATACCTAAGTAAGGATTTATGTATGCCTGACTTGAGATCGCACCGACTCCATTCTTTACAAATGAACAGAGAGCGCCGACTGCGATGAATTTGGTTGCGACCGCTGTTCCAAGTTGGCCCGTTCGTTCGCATCGGGCAGTGATGGAAAAGGTGGAGTAGTTGAGAACGCTCATCTGCTAATCATGTGGCTAATAGTCGTGAAAAACAAAACAACCCCCTCACCGAAGTGAAGGGGTTGTTTTATTCTTGTTAACTTTTAACGCTACGCGCGAGGAACCTCGAACTCATCGAGACGAACTGCCTCACCTGAACCTTGTGATTCAAATGGAGTGAAGTCGTACTCGTCGTAGGCGGCGTAAACAGCTGCCTT
>CAIYBL010000172.1 GCA_903924485.1 uncultured Actinomycetes bacterium | reverse complement strand
GGTTGGTGTTGGGGTTGGTGTTGGGGTTGGTGTTGGGGTTGGTGTTGGGGTGTTTAACGCAGGTCCAGTCGGTACTGATGACTGCGTTGCAGAAGGCGTCGGGGTTGGGCTTGGCAATGGAGTTGGTGTGGGGCTCGCAGTAGGAGTCGGTGACGGGGAAGGAGTGAGAATGGGGGTTGGGATCGGCGAAGGGCTCGGACTTGGCAATGGAGTTGGTGTGGGCTTAGGAGTTGCAGTGGGAGTCGGAGTGGGTTTAGGAGTTGGAATCGGCTTGGAAGTGACTTTCGCAGATGTGGTTGGAGTCGGCTTTGGTGTTGGTTTTACATAAATTTCCCAAAGCAATTTCTTCCCAACTTTTTCGCATACATACTGAATCTTCTTAGAAGTAACGATCTGACCCTTGGTTTTGCAGATCGCACCTTTACTGACTGGGGTTGCCGCAGAAGAAACGCTGGAAACGGTTACTGCGGGGAGCAATGCAAGAGTAAGCGCAAAAAAGATGATGTGAGGGACCCGCTTAATCCGCGGGTCCCTCACAAATTTCACCATTGCTATCTAATCTATTTAATCAGTCCTGTCGACGCTGAGAACTTTGTCGTCGCCCCACTCTGATTTGTTTGAGTCACGGCTACCCGGATTGCCATACCTTTGAATTTAGAGGTGATGGCAAGATGAGTGCCACTAAAACCTGGGATCAACGTGCACTTTGCCGGTGCCTTATCAGCAGCAGCCCCAGCGGTCTTACAGACATACCAAGTTAGGGAAGCACTGGCGTTCCCGCCAAGATTCCATTTACCTAATGAAGCAACTATGGAAGAACCAACCTTTGCGGTCTTTGGAAGAGATGGGGCTACCAAATTCTTTGGTGCTTTGCCACTTCCTTGCCCGATTGGAACATCTCCGGAGTTACTCGTATCAACGGGACCCGTAGGTTGAATTCCACCTTCAGGGGCGACTCCCCCCGTATTTGATGAAACAGTTCCCGTGGTTGCAACTGGCAAACCAGTTACCCAGTGAATTTCCAAAATGTCTTCATCTTGAATCTTCTGAACTGACCATGATGGAGTTCGCGCGGCATAGTTTGCATAGGTTCCTGTATAAAGAAGCACCTGGGTTGAAACATTTGTTGTTGAGACTGGTGGACTCTGCTCATCAAAAGGTGGCGCTTCGGCTGTAGCCGCGGTGTCATTATTTTGAAGCGTGTAAGTGACATTTCCATTTGCGTCAGTCGTCAACGGAATGTCTTCGCCGTCCTGATTTCCGTTGTACGCCAAAAGCACAGTATTTCCAGCTTGATCTGTCACATTTCCCGTGCCGTTTGAGTAGGCAGGGTTAAGGATCAAAGTAACTGGTGCATTCGCCAGGGCTTTCCCGCTCGGGTCAGTGACGTGCCAAGCGAGTGTTGTCTTTGTTCCAAATAGGTTGAATAGATCAAAGAAATTTACATTTGGAGTGAAATAGGCGCCGGCCAAAATACTTGTCAAGGCTGCCTTATTAACTACATTCCAGCTCACTCCAGTCGTCGTTTTTGGGTTCCAACGAATGACATTTGCTGGTGGAGCCCCTGCGCCAGGTCCAGTTGCAGGTGCTACTACTGGGCCCTTAACTGCTCCAAGCTCCCAGTGAATTTCCAAAATATCAATGTCTTGTGATGTCTGAATCGCGTTACGGCTTGTGAGGCCCGCAGCTGAATTAGCAAAAGTACCAACGTAGAGCTGAAGTTGAGTAAAGACGCTTGCGCTAGATGGTGGCACGCTTACGCCGTCGTGTGGGATCAAAGCTTCCGCGTCGGCATTGGCTGTGTTGTTCGTCAGAGTGTAAGTGACGTAACCATTGGCATCGGTCGTCAATGGAATGTCAGCGTTATCGGTTTTTACCGGATCACGCCCAGATCCATCCATATTCTTTGTCGGATTTAGAACCGGCGTCGAAAGCGTGGCAGTTGGATATGTGTATGCAGGGTTTATTGCCAAGGTAACCGGCGTATTAGCGAGCGCTTTTCCGCTCGCATCCGTGACTAACCACTTTAAGTTGACCGTCGAACCGTTGGCGGCTACCAGGTCGTACAACTTCACAGCTGGGGTGTAATAGACCTGAAAATTAGCCGTGTTGTTGGGATTATCAGCGGCTAAATTCTCGAGTGACCAAGCGTAACCCGAGGAATCAGCAGCATCCCAACGGATTACTGCAGTCGAAGTCGCGTTTGCGGTCGTGGCGGCGATTGGAGCAATCGATGCAACAACCACAGCTAGTACAGAAACTAGATTGATTCTTCTTTTTATCATGATCATCGCTCCATGTTTCCTAGTTAGTACCGAAGGTCTGCTTGATGACGTAACTCTGGTTTCCAACCTTGACCGTGAAAGTCGCAGGACCAGCAACCGACGATGCGAACATCAGGGTTGCTGGGAAGGTGTATCCGAAGGTCTGCGAGTTCGCCATTTGTGAGGTTCCAGTGACTTCGTGCGAGAAAACCATGCCCGAAGCGTGGCAATCAGTCTGGTTTACGGTGTCGGGGCATACTCGCAATACATAGGCTCCAGCGGACGCGGTAACCGTGACATCCGGTGCATAAAGTGGCACGCGCTGCAAAGTGCTTTTAGCATTGTTATACAAATAGCTAACGCTCAAAACAGTTTTCACGGCGGCTGCATCAGATGTTGAGGTAGCAGTCGATAGTGGAAGCGCAGGGTCAACGACACCGCTAACCGTTACATCGTTACCTGTTGGCGCAACCACTCCACCTCTATTTACAACCCGATAACTAATAGCGGCAGGATTCATGGTCATGTCATTAACAAATTGTGGCCAGAAGATATCCGAAGATTCTGGGATCTGATTTGTCGTTGGTTGGAAGTTTGCACCGATGCCACAACGCTTCTTTGTCGTTGGGTCTACGTTCTTACAGGCATCAGCGGCGGTGTTCTTATTCTTTTCAACGAATGTGACTAGACCGTTTGCGTCTGTATTTATTTCACTTGGAGTATTTCCCCATTTACATTTAACGGTTCCTCCGCAGTAGGCACCTTGGGCAACCATGCTGATTGGATAATTAGCAATTGGAGCTCCCCAAATATCGGTCACTGTGTAAGGCAAGGTAATAGTTGAACCAACTGGATAGGTTTTGATGAAAACGTGTGAGCGCTCACCGACCCAGCTGTTCTTGAACTCTGACCAATCCCAATACACATCGCGTGCAGAATTTGTGAGATTCAATTTAATAATTGGATAGTAACCAGGCTTTTCCCATTGGAAGATCAATGGACCACCTAGATCGGCGTTCTTGTTCTTTGCAAAATTAGGACACGTGGTTTTGCTATTGATGTAATCGCAATCAGCAATTCCGACTCTTAAATAACTATCTGCAGTAACTCCAGAAACGGTGTACGTCACATTTGCCGATCCAGTCGAATCCGTTGTGACAACCTTGTTTGCTGCAGAAATATCATCACTAAAAGTAAATTTCTGGCCAGCATTGTCAGCAATAAATTGAATCTGCTTATTGGCCTCAGAAGCGCCACCCTTATATTGAACTGTTACTTGGGTAACGTCAATCCGTACCCAGACCAGTGGGTGTTGCGTCGAGTCATTGGTTTGAAGTACGCCTTTGGAGTCAAAAATGTTGCGGTTTTGTTCAACAATTCCATCACCAGTCTTGGCGTATAAAGCGCTCCAACCGATGTTGCTAACAAACGCCGTATCGGCGTTTGCCACAGTTGCACTTAAACCAGTCGCGAGCAGGGCTAATGCCATGAGACCGTATGTGGTTCTAAAACGAATTTTCATTGACATGCTCCCTGGTTCTGATGTGGTTAGTTATAGGTGACTTTGCCTTGACCGTTGACGGATGAGTAATGGATCCATTGCACATTCATTGTTGTTGAATTGATTGTTGGATCGATATCCCCACCAAGGTTTCCACCCATTGCAAGATTGAGGATCATGTAGAACTTATTGTTGAAGGGCCATGGGTTTGGCGCTACGTCACTCTTGGTTACGGTGAAATAAACTTTGCCATCTAATAGCCAAGAAATTTTATTTGGCAGCCAGAGCACTCCATAGGTGTGGTAATCAAGTGAGAGATCGGTCTTGGAATACGTCGTGTCGGTTTTTGCAGAACCTCCGGAATAGCCAGGGCCGTGAACAGTTCCTAGTACGTTCAGTGGATTGTTGCCTTGTGTTTCGACAATATCGATCTCGCCGCAATTAGGCCAAGAGGTCTTAGCGAGAATGCTGGTTCCCAACATCCAAAAAGCCGGCCACGTTCCTCCGCCAGCTGGCATTTTGATTCGCGCTTCGATCAAACCATATTGAAAAGATACCTTCTTACTAGTGTCAATCTTGCCGCTATACCAATCGCATGGTCCGTAGTAGCAAAGAGGTTGGTCTGCTGCTGGAGGACGGGAAGCTGTGATAGCTAATCCATCGGTAGTGGTACCCGTGAGCGCTAGTGAGCTCTTTGTATAAAGTTCCCGTTCACCATTTCCCCATCCAGGTAAATTCTGCGCTGAACCATCACCGAGGACCGTATTCCAAATCTTTGAACTTGGGGCTGCGCCTGCGCTTCCCTTGAATGATTCTGACCAAAGCAACTTGGTTTTTGCCGGCGCTGCTGCAATTGAGGATTGCGTCGACACTGCGACGCCCGCTATCGCGACAATTGCTATCGCCAAGAAACTGCGATGTTTCATGAAAATACCCCTTGCTATTTGGCGGACCTCAAGTTTTAATAGGACATGAAACCGCTTTCATAAATAACCCTACTAGGGGTAGGCAAAAGCGTCAACGACTATTTATCAGGGGGCAAGTCCAATGGCTAGAGCGAAATTAGGAAAATACTGGGTTGCAGCTATTGCCCTCTTTGCGGTGTTAGGTGGTGTCGTTTCTCCAAGCAGTCAAGCGGCCGCTCCTATAACAATTTCGATATGGACTTATGGAAATGTTATCGATCCGGTTCTTGTCACCCAGTATCAAAAGCTCCATCCAGGGATCACCATCGTCGCCAAAAAGAGCGACCTCGATGGAAACGCTCAAGCTTTGCGTTACGCACTCCCTTCTTCTGCGGTTCCTGATATCGCGGCAATCGAAATTTCATACATGGGTGAATTCCGAAATTACACCCAGTACCTCACAGACCTTTCCACGCTCACTCCCAGCGCAACCACGCTCAAGTCAAGTTACCTCCCTTGGCGTTGGAACGACATGGTTGCGGATAGCGGCCAAGTATTAGGTATACCTACAGATGTCGGCGGACTTGCTGTTGCTTATCGTGTTGATCTCTTCAAGAAAGCCGGTCTACCTACAGCTCCCGCAGCAGTATCAGCGTTGTGGCCAACATGGGATAAGTACATTGCAACAGGTCAAAAGTATGTTGCAAAAGAAAAGGGCAAGGCATTTATTGATATTGCACAAACGATCTATACCGCTGTTGTCAATCAGGGAGCCCAAAAGTATTACGACAACTCGGGCAATCTTGTGTACGCCAACAATCCAAATATCCAAGCAGCATTTAATTACACAGCTGCTGCAAGTCGGGCAAATCTTGGAACAAACGTCGCACAATATTCTCCTGATTGGAACGTTGGACTAAATAAGGGTCTATATGCCACAGTGCTTGCACCAGCATGGATGCTTGAGTACATCAAGCAATATGCACCAAAGACTTCGGGACTATGGAATGTTGCAACTCTTCCTGGAAACGCCGGAAACCAAGGTGGAAGCGCGCTCACGATCCCAACACATGCAGCTCACCCACAAGAGGCATGGGATTTCATTCGTTGGTATACAGATGCAGCGCAACAGAAGTTTGAGTTCGTTCACAACCTCACCTTCCCTACAGTCACTGCGCTCTATACAGATCCAGCCGTTGGTGGATTAAAGGATCCATTCTTCAACAATGCTCCTATCGGCAAGATCTACTCCGCCAGCGTAAATGCAGTGCAGCCATTTGAGTTGGGAAAGAAAGATCGTTTGATTGATAGCACGATTGGACAGGCACTTTCTCGAGTTCAACTTGGAAAGCAGTTACCGCAGGCTGCATGGGCTCAGGCTTTGAGCGACATCAATCGCGCGATTAACTAATCATCAGCCATGTCACTTCGAACATCTTCGGTAGCCCCGAAGCATAAGGATGATAAATGGGGATTACTTTACGTGTCCCCATTCTTCGTCATCTTTGGAATCTTCGGGCTACTGCCCATTCTCTTTACGGTTTATGTCTCCTTTTTTCATTGGGATCCACTAGCCGGACACAATTACATCGGGTTTGAAAATTTTAGACACTTATTTACCGATCCGTACTTCTATCGCGCAGTACGAAACACTTTTTCAATTTTCCTGATTTCATTCTTGCCACAAACCATTTTGGCGCTTTTGCTCGCTAATTTCTTGGCGAATCCAAATCTAAAAGGCAAAGTATTCTGGCGGACCGTACTACTCGTCCCTTGGGTAACTTCCATTCTTTCTGTAGCTATCATCTTCTCTGAACTCTTTGGTCAGAATTACGGAATGGTTAACGTAGCAATGCGTTATCTAGGACTTTCCCACATTGGAATACACAACATCAATTGGGTCGGCCAGACTCTTCCAAGCCATATCGCAATTGCGAGCATGATCATCTATCGCAACCTAGGCTATGCAAGTCTTATATACCTTGCATCAATGCTTGCCATCCCGCGGGATCTTTATGAATCTGCTTCTTTAGATGGAGCTAGCAAGTTGCAGCAATTTAGATATGTGACAATTCCACAGCTAAAGAACACGCTAACTTTCATGCTTATCGTCGGAACAATCGGAGGGCTGCAAACCTTCTTGGAGCCGCTGACATATGGTGGTGTTCAAGGTGGAGACAGTAGACAGTTCTCAACGCTCGCACTTTATTTGTACGAGCAGATCATCATCAACAACAAGCTCGGCTACGCCGCAGCAATTGGTGTTGCGATTACGATCTTGACGGTCATTATCTCCGGGGTCAATTTTCTTGTAACCCGACGTATCTCAGGAAGTGATTCATAACATGAGCCAACTACTTGAATGGTTTACCGGACCTCAGACTCATAAGAAGCGCCGCAAGGTTTCACGTACCTCTTATATTGCACTTGCAGTCTTCGCCTTCTTCTCAATATTCCCGCTCTATTGGCTCTTTGTGGTCGCCTCCAATAGCAACGCCGAGATATCGCGAATTCCGCCGTCAATGGTTCCTGGCCCGAACTTCTTTAAGGAATTAAAGGCTGTTTATGCGGCAGTTCCACTAACAAATGCCTTGGTCAACACCGCTGCGATCGCGCTAGTCGTGGCTGCATGCCAGGTCTTTTTCTGTACCATGGCGGGTTTTGCCTACGCAAAACTGGCCTTCCCAGGCAAGCGCGCATCACTCATTGTCATTATCGGCACAATGATGCTCCCCGCACAGCTCGGTATCGTCGTTTTGTACATCATGATGGCTGACTTTTTCCATTGGATTAATGACTTTAAAGCAATCGTCATTCCTTCGATGATTGGTGCCTTTGGAGTTTTCTGGATGCGCCAAATTATTGATGCGCAGGTTCCAAACGAATTACTTGAAGCAGCCAAAATTGATGGTGGAAAGAACTTCCGTATTTATCGCAGTGTGGTGGTCCCGATCATTTTGCCGAGTGCAATGGTGTTGGGTCTCTTCTCATTCTTGGGAACATGGAATGACTTCTTGTGGCCAAGTCTGGTATTGAATTCACCGAAACGATTTACGATTCAGGTTGCGGTCAATCAATTGAACGGCACTTATACTGTCGACTATGCGCTAAAAATGTGTGGAGCTTTCATGGCAACTCTGCCACTGCTAGTTCTGTTTGTGTTCGTTGGCAAACGTCTAGTTTCAGGAATTATGGATGGGGCTGTTAAAGGATGAATAAAGGATTTCTGTGGGGCGCGGCTACTTCAAGTTACCAAATTGAAGGAGCAATTGGCGAAGGAAATCGCGGCGATAGTATTTGGGATACCTTCGTTAATACCCCTGGCAAAGTAAAAAATGGAGATACTGGTGCTGTAGCGATCGATCACTTCAATCGTCTTGAAGAAGATGTAAAGAT
>CAIYBL010000171.1 GCA_903924485.1 uncultured Actinomycetes bacterium | reverse complement strand
TTGTAATCTTGTATGAACCAATTACTGGGTTAGGGACGATGTTGAGCTTGTCGTCGTAGTACCAGAATGGTGAGTTCGTGAGGTATGAAACATCTTGATTGATAACAATGTTGTTGTTCGGTGTTGCACCGTTGAACGATGTGAATGTGTTGCTCTCAACAACGATTGCAGTGTCGCGTGTCGCTGCATTCGCTGGGGCTGCAAGCGCACCAACAGCTGCGAACGCAACTGCCGAGACGAGGGCAACGGCTGAGCGCGTATTGAAACGTGCCTTCATGTGTTCTCCTTTATAGGTACGTTCTTACCCGACTGGTCTTTGAGCCACTGGTAAGGGGCCGAAAGGTGAACAGGTAATGACGTGAGGGTTAACAAGTAGGACCATCCTGCACCATTTGTCGCATTTATTTCAATAGTAATGGCCTTAGAGTTGGGCTATGAGCTCTACGTCATTCACCTTTTCAGAGACCGTAAGCCTGGAATTTAGGGGCACTGGCGTCGATAAAGGGGTAGGACTAGGCCGAGCGGGTGAGATTGTGACCCCCCATGGGGTGATCGCGACCCCAGCTTTTATCCCAGTTGGAACCAAGGCCACCGTTAAATCCGTCCTTCCGGAATCCATGAAGGATCTCGGTGCCCAAGCAATTTTGGCTAATGCCTATCACCTCTACCTGCAGCCAGGTCCAGAGATCGTCGATGAGGCTGGTGGTGTGGGCTCGTTTATGAACTGGAGCGGTCCAACCTTCACAGATAGCGGCGGGTTCCAAGTTCTCTCGCTCGGCGTGGGCTTTAAAAAAGTGATTGCCATGGATACCGAAACTTTCAGATCGGATGAAGTAATTGCAGAGGGTAAAGATCGATTAGCACACGTTGATGATGACGGCGTGACATTTAAATCTCACCTCGATGGACAGATGCACCGCTTCACTCCAGAAGTTTCAATGCAGGTCCAACATCAACTTGGTGCTGACATCATCTTCGCATTTGATGAGTGCACCACGTTGCACAACACAAGAAGTTATCAAGAGCGTTCACTTGAACGTACTCGACTATGGGCAAAGCGTTGTTTGGTTGAACATGGGAGACTGACGATGGAGCGATCTCATCGCCCTTATCAAGCGCTCTTCGGAGTTCTCCAAGGCGCGCAATATGAGGACCTTCGTCGCAAGGCCGCGCAAGATCTCAGCGCACTCGATGAAGATGGAATCTCATTTGATGGATTTGGTCTAGGTGGCGCGCTGAATAAAGCCGAACTTGGAACGATCGTTGGTTGGATGACAGAGGAGTTGCCACGCAACAAACCGCGCCATCTCCTCGGAATCGGCGAACCAGATGATCTCTTTACCGGCGTAGAAAATGGCGCAGATACTTTCGACTGCGTTGCACCATCTCGCCAGGCTCGAACGAGCGCAGTCTTCACGGAAGATGGTCGTGTCAATCTCACCAACGCAAGATATGCACGCGCGTTTAATCCGATAGATGCGAATTGCGATTGTTACACCTGCGCCAACTACACGGCCGCTTATGTAAGCCACCTATTTCGCGCAAAAGAGATGTCCGCCGCCACTTTAGCAACTATTCACAATGAGAGATTTATTGTTCGTTTAGTAGAGCGTATGCGCCAATCGATCATCGATGGCAATTTCTTTGAATTTAAAGAGGACTTCCTCGGACGCTTCTACAGCGCAAAGAGCCCTGCTTAACCTAAAACTTCTTATCCCCGAGCAATTCTCTCGCGCGCAACTTCCTGGCTAGGCGACTCTGCTCCCAAGACCCAACTCAGTAGCTGCAACACCTTTGAGCACGCCCAATGCCACACTCCTGAGACTTTCTTTAAACCCAAAATATTTCTCTGTTCTGGTGTCAATGTTTAGATCGCGCCATTGACTAAAACTTTGTAAAAAACCAAAGCACCCTTGCCAAGTGGTGGCTTAAGAATAAATTTCACTACCTCCTCGGTTTGCGGTCGAGCGCCGAGATCTTCGCGTAAAAAACTCTCCATAGTACTTTTTAATTCCGGGACTGATTGAGGGGCAGCTTTCAAGCCAAGCCCTATG
>CAIYBL010000170.1 GCA_903924485.1 uncultured Actinomycetes bacterium | reverse complement strand
TTTGCATAGGTTAGATCTCGATCGTTTAGAAGTACTAAATCTGCAACACTCACTCCAGTAAGTTCTGGGATGTTCGTGAGCGGACCTGCAACGTCGAGTTCTACTGATTTTCGAAGCGTGATGTGATCACCAACCAAGTCATATAGCCCTACAGCTAAACGATGTGGGCGAAGCTCGCTTGATCCGACAGGCATCAGTGGCGCTTCTTGAACAATGGAAACAAGCGAGTAGGAACCGTTCTCAATTGTGAGTGCAGGACGCAGAGTATTCACACCCGCCGTCTGCAGCCACGTTTGTGCCCAGGCAGTTAAATCACGCCCGCTGGTGAGTTCTAGTTCTAGTAGGAGATCAGCGAGAGTCGTGTTAGAAAAAGCGTGCTTTGCAAAATAATTACGCAGCCCAAGGATGAAGTTTTCTCGGCCAACATGGGACACAAGTTGCTGCAAGGCGGATGCGCCTTTGGCGTAAGTGATTCCATCGAAATTGGTGTTGGCTTCTTCTATATCTTTAACCGAGACAACAATGGGATGCGTAGAAATAAGTTGGTCTTGGCGATAGGCCCATGTCTTCTCTTTTGAATTGAAACTAGTCCATGAACCTCTAAATTCAGTGCATTCATCAACAGCCAAGTAACCCGCCCATTCGGCAAAGGACTCGTTAAGCCACAAGTCATTCCACCATTTCATGGTGACAAGATTTCCAAACCACATATGCGACATCTCGTGCATGATTACCATTGCACGGTTTTTCAACATTAGCTCGGTGGTCGTACCGCGGAATACAAACTTCTCTTCCTTGAAAGTGACTGCACCAACATTTTCCATGGCGCCCCAGTTGAAGTCGGTGACTGGAATCTGATCATATTTTTCAAATGGATAGGCTAAGCCGAAAACTTTTTCAAAGAATGCAAAGCCCTGCTTAGTAACTTTGAATATTTCCTCAGGATCTAAATGTTGCGCCAAAGATTTTCGGCAGTAGATTCCTAATGGGATTGATTTCTCTCCTTCATATAAATCGTGAACATGATGGTAGGGACCGGCAATAAACGCGGTGATGTAGGTAGCAAGGCGAAGTGTTGGCGCAAAAGTGCAGAGAGAATATGAATCTCCTATTTCTTCCCTGGAAACGAGCGGACTATTTGAAATTGCTTCCCAATGGCGCGGAACGATTGCGTGGAAAGTAAATGTTGCCTTCAAATCCGGCTGATCAAAGCAGGCATATACATGTCGCATAAGGGCCGGTGCACCTTGAGTATGGAGATAGACCTCGTGATCGATGGGGTCTACCGAATACTGAAGACCTTCACCGTTCTTGGAGAAGATTGCGTTCATTTCGATAACGAGTACGTTCTCCAGCGCCAGGTCCGATAGGAAGACACTTTCGCCGTCATATAGATAGGTATCAATAGGGGAGCCATTGAGGGTGGCCGAAATGATGGAATGGGCGGGGGCGTCGATAAAGGTGGAATATCCGGCCTCGCTGCAGGTGAAATGCACCACGGATTTTGAGTAAAAAGTGGGCAATCCGGGGACG
>CAIYBL010000169.1 GCA_903924485.1 uncultured Actinomycetes bacterium | reverse complement strand
ACTCCAGCGTTCGCTACTTTGGAACTGGCTACTCCAGCGTTCGCTACTTTGGAACTGGCTACTCCAGCGTTCGCTACTTTGGAACTGGCTACTCCAGCGTTCGCTACTTTGGAACTGGCTACTCCAGCGTTCGCTACTTTGGAGTTCCGCCTAGTACGTGCCCTCCGATAAGCCATTGAGTGAGGAAAACTTCGCCAGCGTGTGTTGCTGTAATTCCGTGTGGAGCGATGAGTGAATCGGTCGACAAAGAAGGTGCAACAGGAACGCCCGCTTGATCGAGAGAGTTTGGCCAACCAGCTTCTAAATGGATATCCGGCCCGGCAAGGATTACCTCGCACTCGCCATCATCGCTCACGTAAACCAATGATCCGTGCAGCTGGGTCACGAGCAAACCATTGCCGTATCGGGTTATTCCGCTCGGGCTTGTTAACGCAGCATTGCTTTCAATTCGCGTGACTTCACCATTAGCTGTCATCCAAACCAAGCGCTTATTAGCGCGGTCAGCCACTACGAGTTCATAGCCATATCCATCGGTGATTATGCAGCGAATCGTATGCGGGCAATTAAAAGCGAGTCCAGCTTTATCCCCGTTGAAGGATTCAATAAACTGCCCCGCTGAACTAAATCGCAAAATCAGATAACTAGAATATCCATCCGCAACCCACACATCACCATTGGGAGCAACAGTGATACCTGTCGGAGACCACTTCTTCTCTTTATATTCATCTAGCTCTGGTTGCGTCAATTCTTGAAGCACTTCACCATTTATATCTATGCGAAGGATTCGCGCTTGCATAAACTTATCTACATACGCTCCCTCAGCCAGGACGTACTTATGTCCGATATCGCATATCCAAATACCATCGGTGGTGGCTACGACATCGTGCATTTCATTGGCGGGAGTTGAAACTAATTCTCTGATGCCATTAGCGACATCGTCGACGACAAGGGTAGATCCGTCGGGAGCAGCGTAGATTAAACGTCCATCACTGACAACGTCGATACCTGAATGCTGCCAACTAATCTCACCTGGTTCACTTAGATATACATTTTTCCAGGTGAAAGATGGCGTCGCTGATTTCATTATCGAATCTTATAGAGAATTCGCACGCTTGGGTCCGTCTACCAGATACCAATAAAACATTGCTAAGGAACACCGGCCTCACTAACACCCACAAGTGCGCGCCATACCAGCGAACACGGTGTCAGCGAACGTCATGTCCACCAACACCGTGCCCACCAACTATTAAGCCGCGTCGCTCTGTTCTAAACGTGGGCGACCAACAGTTCGCTTGCGCGCAATGACGGATCCATCTTCGAAGAGTTCTCCACCCCATACACCACATGGCTCATTACGAGAAAGTGCCGCATCAAGACATTGTGAACGCACTGGGCATCCGCCACAGAGCGCCTTAGCTCCATTGATGATCTCGGCCTTATCGGAGAAGAAGATTTCGGGATCTGCGTTATGGCATGGAAGAGTGAACGCGATCTCGGATCCGTAAGCGCCTGTGACATCGCCTAATCCGCTCATCTGGCCATCTTGTGCCCAGCCTGGTACTAACAGTTCACTGAAGAGAACAGTCATTGTCCTCACCTTCCTTCTCGTTTTTCTTTCTCTGTATGGGTCGTTTTCTGTTGTAGTTATTTACTTTGGGAAAAGAAAAAGGGCCCGAATCCTTTGTGGATTCGTGGCCCTTGGGGTCCTAAGTCGGGGTTTAACCGATTGGGCTCCAAGTAGCCATCTCACCAAAGGCGGGATACCACGCTGTGCGCTTTGAGGCACGGTTGGCTGTGGCTGCGTATGAATGTGAATGGAATGAGGTTGCTGAAGGCGCAACTGCTGAAGTAGCTGTAAACAACTGCATTTTGTGCCTCCTTCATTCATTTCCATTGTTCACTCGATCGGTTGATCGTGTGAAAGGTAAGGGTAAAGCACGAGGTTGCCATCGCGCAAATCAATTAATTTCTAACTGGTTAGTAACCCAGCTTCACGCAGGAACCGGCTCGGATTTTGACGATAACTCAGCTCTAAATGCGTCTTTGCGCGCGTGATACCCACATAAAAAAGACGCCGCTCCTCCTCCACCGCATTTTCATGCGTAGGCAAGATTCCCTCACTAACACCCACAAGAAATACCTGCGCCCATTCCAAACCTTTAGCCGCATGCAATGTCGCCAAAGTTGTTACGGGCATAACCGGAGGATTATTTTGTTCGGCTCTATCTTCCAATTCGCGTAAGTAAGTACGCAACGTCTTTGGAGTAAACGCTGAGTCTGCATCTAACTCGCGAGCGAGATGCATCAGCGCTGTAATTCCATCTGCGCTGGCTCCCGAGATAAATGGTTGTGAAATCGTTCGAAGCTCATCAAGCCACGTAACGCCTTCGGTAGGAATCACTGATGCGCGCCGCACTTCCTTAAGGAAATCGCGAACGTCCGTGCGTTCAAAGAAGCGTTCATTGTTACGGACTTGATAAGGAATTTTCGCAGCAGCGCATGCTCGAGCTAGCGAATTCAACTGGGAATTTGTGCGGGCAAGCACGGCAATGTCTTGCGCTGCTATCCCTGTAGAGGTCATCTCGATTATGGACTTCACGACCCCGGCAACTTCACTGGCCTCGTCTTTATATTCAGTCACCTCTGGCTTGCTTCCATGAGGATTCAAAGCCACGATCTCTTGACCCATTGATCCGCTACGTAAAACGCTGTTTGCGGTGAAAATAATTTCAGGTGTCGAACGATAACCTGTCGAAAGTCGAATTACCTGTGCTTCCGGAAAACGTTGCGTAAAGGTATTGAGAAATACCGGCGTTGCCCCAGCAAATGAATAAATCGTTTGTGCAGGATCTCCAACAACGCAAATCTCTTGCCGACTTCCTAACCATGCATTTATCAATCTCTGTTGCAAAGGAGAGACGTCCTGGTATTCATCCACCGTAAAAAATCGGTATTGATCGTGAATACGTTCGCGGACTTCTCGTTCTTCTTCGATCATTGCCGTTGTAAGTAAAAGTACATCCTCGAAATCGATGGTTCGCTCTTGGCGCTTTAGGCTTTCATATGCTTCATACACTTGCGCTACTTGGCCCGGATTGATGCGATTGCGCTCGGCACGCACCTTGGATTCGGATATGTAATCCTCGGGTGCAATCTGCGAAACTTTTGCCCATTCAATTTCGGAGGCGATATCGCGCAGTAATTCGCGCGACGTAATGCTCAACGAAGATGTCAGGCCAGCGCGCGAGATAGCCTCAGTAATAAAGGCAGTCTTGGTTGTTAACAGATCGGGAGTTCGGCCGCCAAATACTTGTGGCCAGAAGTAGATCAATTGCTTGAGGGCAGCAGAGTGGATAGTTCTCGCCGAAACGCTCGGTACTCCTAGGAGGCGAAGCCTGGCACGCATTTCACCCGCTGCTCGAGCGGTGAATGTTAGTGCTAAAACTTTCTGTGGGTTCATCACTCCAATTGCACTTGCATACGCAATTCGGTGCGTAATTGCACGTGTTTTTCCCGTTCCTGCTCCTGCAATTACACAGACAGGTCCGCGAGTAGCCAGGGCTACTTCTCGCTGATCCTCATCAAGGGCAGCAAGAATTTCCTCTGCGCGGAGTTCGTTGGGTTCGTTTACGGCCTCCAACTGTCACCGCCTTGAAGATCCTCATTCGCACCCGGTCCATACCAATGTTCAATCATGCGACGCGCAACGCTTATGCGTGGTGGCAAAAGAATGTCCTGGCTAGCAACAGCCGCTTTCATTTCGGAGCGAGAGACCCAACGGATCTCGGTGATCTCTACTCCATCTGCGAGCGCAGTGGAAACATCAGAAGTCACCGCTTCGAATGCAATCATGATGGAGGCAGGAAAAGGCCACGGTTGAGAACCGAGATAGGAAACCGAATGGACTACAACACCTGATTCCTCTGCAACTTCACGAACAACGCATTGTTCAAATGACTCACCAGGTTCGACAAAACCCGCAAAGTTTGAGAATCGCTTATCGGGCCAAATCGGTTGGTGTCCTAAGAGAATGCGATCATCCTCATCCTTAACAAGCACGATCACTGCTGGATCAGTGCGAGGGTGGTGCTGACTTTCATCGAGATCACATATGCGGACCGCGCCACCTAAATCAACGCGAGTCGGCGCGCCACAGCGAGAACACATCGGATGGACTCGGTGCCAATTGCCCAACGCCACCGCATGAACTGCAAGTCCGGCTTCTAGATCCGAAAGGTTGGCACCGACTTCTCTTAATGTGACAAAGCGTGGGTCTTCTATCTCCAGCGCAGGTACATGCCACGCAAAATAACTCTGGCCATCCGTGCGATCTATACCAAGAAAATATTTCTCGCCCTCACCCTGGACTTGGGTCCAATCCAAAAGAACCAAAGCATCGCTGCTGGATTGGACTCTGTCTCCAGCCAGAATAAGGACCTTCGCTGATTTCCATAGTTCATCCAGTTTTACTGGATCTGTGCGCAATTCGCTGGCCCTATCGATACTGGGCTTGGCTAGCATCAAGTTGAGTAGTCGTCCGGAATTCTGTGTCGCGCTCATGATGGGCGACACTACTAGCATGGGCCTATGCGCCTCACCTCATGGAATTTGCTGCACGGAATGGCCATCCCGCCCGAGTCCACTATCGACGCCGTAGCCCTTTTAGCCTCAGAAATCACCCAACTAGACCCCGATGTCATCGGGCTACAGGAGGTGGATCTTAATTTAGCCAGGTCGGGCACCCGTAACCAGGTAGCTGATGTGGCTGCGGCGCTGGGAGCCAAGCACTGGGCATTTGCCCCTTCGCTTATGGGTTCACCTGATGAAGACTGGAAAAAGCCTGGCGTTGGCGATTCTCTGGTCGTCACAGCAGATAGTCAAACTTTCATACCAGGCTATGGAATCGGAATTGTCTCGAAGATTCCCGTGATCTCATGGCATCGCCTAGAACTTCGGCACTCACCTATTGGTATGCCCATGAGTTGGCCGGTGGATGGAAAGCTCAAACATTTCTATGTTCGCGATCATCCACGCAGCGCCTTAGGCGCAGTTTTGGATAATGGTTGGCTCGTGATCAATGCTCATCTTTCCTTTGTCCCATTCTTCAACTTTTTCCAACTAATGAAGATTAAGAAATGGGCAAACAAACTTCCAATCACAGATAAGAAGAAGATCTTGATTATGGGAGATTTCAATATCCCCTTCGGAATTTTCGTGCGCGGGATAAATTGGAATTCTTTAGCTTCACAGAAAACTTTCCCGAGCTTTATGCCCCGTGTACAGATTGATTATTTTCTCTCGCAGAAAGTTGCCTCGGAAGATGTCATTCATATTCCTTCAAAGCACAAGGGCATGAGTGATCACCTTCCTTTGACTGTCGAGGTTGAGTAGTACTTCTCGAACCTAAGGAGTTAGTACTTCTCGATTAGATCAACGAGGTCTTGCTCGGAAAGCAAATCTGATGGTCGATCAGTAGTGCCTGTTGGTACGTAGTGAAAAGCCGCACTGACGTTAGAGACATCCACGCCTTCTAGTTTTGCCCACGCTAGTCGATACATTGCCAGTTGAATTGCAGCAGCCTCGCCCAACTTCTTTGAACCCGTTTTCCAATCAACAACCTCAAAACGATCGCCAATCTTGTACACCGCATCAATACGTCCCCTAACAAGAACCCCACCGATCATCGTTTCAAAGGGAACTTCCACTGCATGAGGGTGGCGCGTTCCCCACTCACTAGCGAGCCACATGCTCTTAAGGCCCTCGAGAGTTTGATCTGGTTCAAGTTGATCAATTGGGTCAAGATCATCTTCGTCAAAAAGCGTTGCCTGACCAAAGTGTTTCTCAACCCAAAGGTGAAAAACGGTACCCCTGCGTGAATATTCATCTTGTGGGCGCGGCATTGGGCGACGAATGGAAAGTGCCAATTCTTCAGGTTTCTCACGCAAAGCGACCAAGGTAGATACCGACAAACGCGGTGGTAAAAATACTGCAGCCTTTTCTTTGCTCGTTTTCATCTCATTAATAAGGGCGCGCGCGTCACGTATCCAGGACTGTTCTTGCGTCAGGGCATGAACCGCTAGATCATGCGGAGCGCTCTGTCTTACCAAATCATTGGCCTCATCAAATATCTCGCGCCGGTCACCCAACGGATCGCGGGGCCAACTCTTTGTCGTTGGATTCTCGAGTTTTGGATTAACAGCGTCATCTGCTAATTCGAATTCAGAGAGGATGATCCCGCCATGGGCTTTAACGACTTCCAAAACAATTGCATAGAGACTGCTGGGGTCTACGGCCGTTTTCCCTTCGCGCCAAAGTGAGGTCGTGCAGAGCAAATGCGTTCGTGCACGGGTTACCGCGACATATCCCAAACGAATTTCCTCTTTAAGTTTTTGCACATCACAGAGACCAGCGAATTCCTTGAATTTCTTGCCCAACTCGGTGTATGACGTACATTGCGAAATATCCAAAATTGAAAGCTCTTGATAGTCACCCCGTAGTGGAAAAGGAATGTGTTTCTCATTTGTCAGCCAGTTATCGCGTTCTCGACCCTTATTTGGAAACGTGTCTTTAGCAAGACCAGGCACGGCAACGACATCCCATTCAGCGCCCTTAGCATTATGCACGGTCAGAATCTGAACAACATCACGCCTCACCTCTGGAGCTCCAGATTTAAGACCGCCCTCTTCAGCCGAGGCAACATCTAACCACGATAGGAATTCTGAAACTGAACCGCCACTTCGTGCAAATTTTGCAGCCTCGTCGATGAAGCGATCAAGATGTCGGCGCCCATTTTGGGTTCCATCGCGCAAGAGAACTTCAACATCCAGCGATAAGTAATCCTCGATCTCGCAAATAAGATCCACTAATGGCCCGCCAGCACGAGAGCGCAGGCGTCGCAGATCAGCAGCAAAATTAGTAAGGCGCGTGTACCCAATCTGAGTAAATGCGCTCTTATCAGCTTCTGCAATTTCATCGAGGGCTTCAATCAAACTTCCAGAGAACTGATCATCGGCTTCTTCGCGCGTGGGATTGCCCGCAGCAATCTTGGCTATGAAAGTCTTCGAGTTCTCACGGGATTTATCACTCATGGAGCGTGAATAACGCCCCAATGCAGCTATATCCGCCGCTCCCAGATTGATTCGCGCGCCAGCCAAGTGGCGCATTAGGGCAGCGCCAGATTCGGGGTCGGTGACAATTCTCAGTAAAGAGATGACATCGGCAACTTCTGCGACATGAATAAGTCCACCTACACCCAGAACTTCTACAGGAATATTGGCCGCACGCAATGCAAGTTCGATATCGGGTATTTGGGCCCGCGTACGCGCAAGGACGGCGAATGATGACCTTTTGCTTTCGGGTAGCGCTTCTCTTTCTGAACTAAACCACATTGGGGAAAAATATTCGGCTATCGCGATTGCTTCGGCCTCTTGGGTTTCAAATATCCCGCAAGCAAGTTCACCTGGACCTGCGCCTATACGTGCAACAAGGGGTGCAACCTGGACCGTTGCTGCTTGGCGAATTTGCCCAGAGATTTGATTTGCCAGAGTCAAGATGACGTGATCATTACGGAAAGTTGTTGAGAGCGAAAACTGTCCTGCTCCTTTTTGATTTGCACTCTTTGGAAAGTGCGTTGCGAATGCTCCGATAGTTCCGGCTGATGCACCACGCCAGGTGTAGATAGCCTGACACGGATCTCCCACGGCCATCACTGGATGACCTTGACCAAAGAGAGCAGAGAGCATTCGAACTTGAGATTGTGACGTGTCTTGGTATTCATCAAGCAATACAACTTTATAACGCTCGCGCTCGGACTGACCTACCTCAGGAACTTCGACAGCGACTCGAGAGGCTAAATACATTTGATCATCAAAGGAGAGTTGACCATTCTTTTGTCGACGGTCAATGAAGGATGCAACCATCGGCAAAATCGAGATCCGTTGCGTAAGTGCTTTCTGGACGCTTCGCACATCTGGATTGGACTTGGGTCCCATTGATTCAATGACTGACAAGATTTTCAGTGACTCATGGATGATCTCATCGCTGGTGCATTGGTGTTCCAGCATATATTTGGTAAGGCCGATGACATCGGTAATCACCGTACTTGGAGCACTCTCGGACCTAAAGTCAGGATCATCCCAATTGCGCACCAGATCAGATGCCATCTGCCACACCGCAGCATCACCAATTGGTTCATCGGCAGCGTCCACCCCAAAGCGAATTGCTTGCTCGCTCAGAAGGCGACCAGCGTAGGAGTGATAGGTCATAACTGCAGCGTCAATAGCTGTGTTTTTGGGTAAAAGGCCCGCAGTGCGAAGTTGGCGCAGACGGCTTCGGATACGTATACCGAGTTCGCCCGCTGCCTTGCGAGTAAACGTAAGACCCAAAACTTCATCAGGGGTTACTAAACCATTAGCGACCAAATATAAGACGCGCGCACTCATAGTTTCTGTCTTTCCAGATCCCGCACCAGCTATGACAACGGATGGCTCAAGTGGTGCAGCAATAATCAGTGCCTGTTCTGGTGTGGGCATCCGCACCTCGCCATTTACTTTTGCCAAGGCCGTGGCAATGTCTTCTGGCGAATATTTGATTTCTGACGTCATTCCATCACCGCCCGACCATCACTTTGAATAGGACAGACATTTCGCACATTGCATGTCCTGCAGCGCTCACTGACAATTGCTGTAAACATCGCGGCGCCCATTCCTTCAGCTATCTCAGCAATCTCAGCTTTAACGCTCTCCACATCAATCGCAGGTTGCTTGCGTAAAGATGCGTTTGCGCCATCTGCGAGGTAAACGAGTTCTGCGCCACCTGAAATTCTTCCTTCGTGAATAGCCTCGAATCCGCCTTCGATGATTGCCAACTGATAAGCCTGCATCTGTTTGTTGACTTTCGCATCTTCCAGGGAAATCTTCGTCTTGCCAGTTTTGAAGTCAATGACAAAGAGTTCTCCATCAGCCGTGACTTCAAGTCGATCAATACTGCCTCGGATTTGGGCGCGTCCAATCACGATGTTGAATTGCGCTTCAACCCCAACAATCTCATTAGTGCGCGAGGTGTGATATCCAACGAATCGATGGATCATTTCAATTCCACGATCTAGCTGAGAGCTACTCACCCATCCAGTCGATGGATCAATCAACTTCCAAGAAGCCTGAAGTTTGCTCACTAAATCAGCTTCCGTCAAAGACGCATCGTTCTCCATTAGCTCAGCGAATGCGTGAATGGCCGACCCCAAAACTTGCGCGGTACTGTCGCCATTTTGTCCGCCACTCTTTTCCAGAAACCACTTCACTCCGCATTCGATGAAGTTCTCAGCTCCACTTGGTGATACAGGTACTAAGGCGCCGGGGGCGATAACAGGTGCTTGACTACTAATTGGTGCAACACCTGCCCATGACTCAACATCGGCCTCTTTGAGGCCCTCCGCGTCCAAACGCTTCAATATTTGCGCTGCAATATCGCGATTTTCCTCATAAAGTTCGCTGCGTAAAGTCGCCACAAGCGCCGCTGGGGTAATGGGACGAGGCACTGCGGTCATAACTGGGTCCGTGCTCCATTCACCCAAAACGTGTGTTGCTATCTCCTCGAAGTAGGTGGAAGGCTCGTCATCTTCCCTTTGCACCGCTGAAGCAATCAATTGTTTCTTGGCTCGAGTAATCGCCACATATAAAAGGCGACGTTCATCGTCAACTAATCCGCTTGCGGTGAGTGCGTCCAATTCTTTGCGAGCCATGCTGCCATGGCGAATTCTCTCCACCAGGCGTTCAGAGCCAAGTAAGGAACCGCGCTGTCTCAAGTTGGGCCACACGCCCTCTTGCAGACCAGCGATGGCAACTATCTCCCACTCGCGACCCTTGGAAGAATGCACCGTCAAGATCTCAACAACATCAGGACGCTGTCCTTTGGCGGTAATAACATCGCCTAAAATATTCTCCTGAGAAATCTGGCGAATAAAACTTTGTGCCTTGGAATGCGGGAATCGCTCAGCGAATCGCCTGGCAGCTTCAAAGAGTTGCATCATTGCATCGAGATCGCGATCTGCAGATGCGCCGCGTGTGCCTCCCCGTAAAGCTTGACGTCGCCAACTTTCAGATAATTTCTCTCCATCACTGGTTGTGGCGTTGTTCCAAATCTCCCATAGAAGATCTTCAGCCTGGGTTCCACTTCGGCGAATTACTTTGCGAGCCTTACTAAGTAGGTCATGAATACGCACTAATGAATCTGCGCCTTCAATGAAGATCTCTCCCTTGTCGATAGCAGCAATAAGCATCTCACTGCCAGATCGTTGATCATCCACATCGCGAGCTGCAATCATTGCCCTACGAATTCGCCGCAGTGAGACAGAATCTGCTCCACCAAATTGAGCAAGGAGCAACTTCTCGCAATTGTCCAGGGTGAGCTTTTTATCCTCCGTTGCGATCTGTGCAAGTAAAAGGAATGGGGTTATGGCAGGGTTTCCTGAAAGCGCGGCAATCTCTGATGCAACCGGTATCCCGGCTTGAGAAAATGCTCGACGCAGCACAGAAGCGCCGGCACCTGGGGTGCGAAGGACCACTGCCATTTGATTCCAGGGAGTGTTATTAATCAAGCGGGCGTGGCGAAATTGGTAGGCGATGAATTGCGCTTCCTCGCTAGCAGATCTAAAACGCCCAACTATCACGCCTAGAGCATCACTATCCAAGGACCCAACCGCACACTCGCGTTTTCGTTGGGGCGCGCTTCCACGAAACTCCCCCACAACTACTTGAGCTAAATCGAAGATCTCTGGAACGCTGCGAAAGGCCTCATGCAGAACAATCTGTTTTCCCTTTTGGGTATACCAATCTAGTTCGGCACTCAATTGGTCTGGGTCTGCTCCACGGAAACGTCCTACTGCGCTATCTCCATCGGCGCACAGCACGACATCGCTGCCAATAAGTTCTCGCAATAACTGACGTTGAGCCGGGTCGCTCTCTTGAAACTCATCCACCAAGATCGTTGTAAAGCGCGCCCGCAGTTCGACGGCTATCTCTGGATGTGCCCGCAAATGGTAAAAAGCCTCGGCAACAATCTGACTGGGGTCAAGACGCAACTTCGCGTCCCCTGCTGAATCAGTCTGTAAGTCCATAACATCTTGATATTGCTTCCAAAAGATTGCCGCTGATTCCCAATATTTCTCACCATGCTCTTTTCCCAACTCCGCCAATTGATCTGGAGTTAGGTTGCGCTCAGATGCACGAAGGATCAAATCCCGCAGCTCTCGAACAAATCCATTCGTTGATAACGCCTTCTCTAAATCTGCTGGCCAATAATTCTTACCCAAAGCGGTGTCGCCATCCAGCAAATCACGGATAAAACTTTCTTGTTCCGGGCCTGACATAAGAATTGGCTCAGATGCACTTTCAACTGATTTCATCTTCAAAATAGAAAATGCTAGTGAGTGAAAAGTTCTGGCAATGGGTTCTTTCATAATTGCCGTTGTTCGAAGCGCTACGGCGTCGCGCAATTCGGACGCGCGTTCGCGCCCATAAGTCAGCATCAAAATTGTGTTGGGATCTTGCCCATGCCGAACTCGATCCAGCGCTGCCTCAATAAGGAGTGTTGTCTTGCCGCTTCCAGGTCCCGCCAAAACGACAAGTGGGGATCCACGGTGAGAAATAACTTCCTGTTGAGCAAGCGTAAATGTCAGCTCCTTGGTCTCCAAGGGACGACGGATCAAGGATCCAACCTGCGCGCCGACATCTTTACTCACGGAAGCCATTCAACCCGACCGCGGTGACATTGCCCCGCAATTGAGCGCCGAAGCGGGGCTCAAAGCAGAATTACTTATTTCCCATTCCATGGATGCCCGGAAACTCCACCGATAAATCAAAAGCCAAAACCTCACCAGGCAGATCCCTTAATACATGGGTCTCATCAGTATCCGAAACTGCAACATAAAGTTTGTCCAAATTGGGCCCACCGAAAGTGCAGTCATAGACTCCACGTCCCTGAATTTCGATCACCTTGGTAAACTCATGTGTTTGCAGATTTACTCGCAGGATCCCTTCTCCATAAGCCATAGCAACCCAAGCAAATCCCTCGTTGTCCACCACTAGTCCGTCAGGGGTTGACCCCACGGGAAGTTGAATACGGTCTACCAGCTCTATGCTGCCCTTCGTCTGCACAATACTAATTCGGTCGGCGAAAGTTTCGGCAATAACAATTCTATTTTGATCGATACGAGAAATCCCATTGGCGAAAACCATTCCAGAAATAGGAAAGTCAATAACTCCATCTCTCACTCGAGCGATGCTTGCCGGTATTGGTGAATCTTTCTCAGGATTAAATCCATATGTGCCAACCCAGATCGTACGGTCAGGATCTACCAACATGTCATTGGCTGGAAATACCCACCCGTCACTTAAATCAGCATAAACACTCGACGCACCTGAGCTCGTGATTTCAATGACTTCTCTGCTTTCGCAATTGACGGCGAGTAAATTGCCATCCTGGGTCCAGCCAATACCTGAAACCAGGGGTTTTACACTCGCTTGCTCATGCAATGAGTTTGAAACAACGTCACCTCGATATACCTTGCCGGCGAGTACATCAGAAAACCACAAATCTCCTGCATGCCAGCGCAGCGCTTCGGGGAATGCAATCCCAGAAAAAACAGATACAGGCTTCACACCTAGAACCTGGCAGACATTCCACCGTCAACGGTAATAGTTTGCCCAGTCAGGTAAGTGTTGGACGGGCTTGCAAGCCAAGCAATGGCATGAGCAATTTCAATGGGCTGGGCTCCTCGAAGTATCGGTAGGCGCTGGTGGTCTAAGTAAACTGCTTTAAACCAATCTGACTCCATCTCATCCTCCCCATCGGTTATGGACATTCGAGTTGAGACAAAACCTGGCGCCAATGCATTAACCAATACTCCAAATTCAGCCAATTCAATAGCCGCTGTCCGAGTTGCAGCTTCTAATCCGCCTTTGCTTACATCGTATGCGGTGGAAGCTGGTTCGCTTTGCTTGCCGTGGATACTTGTTATATTCACGATTCGACCATAATTTTGCTTGACCATTAAAGCACCAACAAATTTCATAAGAAAAACAGGTGCATGTAAATTCACATCTAGAGTTTCCAAATACAAGTCTCGGTCTAGATCTAAAAGCATATTGAGATGGGAAACTCCTGCAACATTCACAAGAATATCAATTTTCCCAAATTTCTCTTTTGTGCTTATGACCGCCTTCTCAAGAGATTGGAGATCGGAGAGTTCGACAAGAATGCTTTCCTGATTGGGCTTTGTCGCAACATCCTCGCGATCGAAAACCATAACTTTGGCGCCCATTTCAAGAAATAGATCTGCAGTAGCCCTTCCTATTCCATTTGCACCACCTGTTACCACAGCAACCTGACCATCGAATTGTTTCATTTTTCACCTTTCAACAATTTATATGCATCAGTGCCCGGAGCCGGTTGGAACACTTCCATGGTTATTCCGTCAGGATCTCTCAGGTACAGCCCCGCACCTCCAGCATTTGCTCCCGTATCTACTGCAACTGGCCCAGAAAAAAATATTATGTCCTCGTCCTTAATCTTTTCATACATCGCATCAAGGTCTGAAACCATAAAACAGAGGTGCGCATTGCCGACGCGTCGTGGCTCAAGGTGCGTTTCTATAACAGTTGGTGTCACGAATTCGAAGAGTTCGATAATGTGATGGCCTGCAGGATCGCTTAAATGTGCCATCTTCACGCTTGCATTTGGGTAGCCAACTATCTCAGCAAAATATCCCCCGGTTTTCTCTTGTTGCATAATCACTTTGCAACCAAGAATTCGGGTATAGAAATCAATTGATCGATCCAAATTGCTTACAGTTAGACCTGTATGTTGTATCGCTCCATGTACCACCACTGCTATTTGCTCACTCTCTGTTGGGTTTCAGGTGTTGCTGGCCAATGTGAAATCTATTTCTTGGGCATCATTCTCCTTTAACCGAGCCAGCGGTAAGGCCTGTGATGAAATAGCGCTGTCCAAAGATGTAAACGATAACTAACGGAATCGTAGCTATCGTCATTCCCGCCATGATCGTAGGAATTGAAAGAGAGTATCTACTCTGAAATCCCGTTATGCCAACCATCAAGGTCTTCTTATCGTCACTTTGTAAAAAAACTAGCGCGAGAAGCAATTCATTCCAAGCCCATAATAAATTGACTACCGCCAAAGTTATCAGTGGGGGCCCTGACAGTGGGAGCACAATTGCCGTAAATGTCTTAATATCTGAAGCACCATCGATTTCGGCTGCTTCCATGAGGCTGGCGGGGATGGCTCTAAAGAAATTCGTTAAGAGATAGATAGAGAAAGGCAGCATCAGTCCCACGTAAACAAGAATCAGCATTCGAAAAGTAGAAATCCAGCCCAGCTTTGCGCCGAGAGTAAAGAGAGGAATAAGCAAGACCACGGGAGGAACAACCATTAGGGAGATTAGGACCCCTAGCAAGGAATCGCGCCATTTCCATCTCCAATGGGAAAATCCCCAAGCAGCCGTAGCGGCCATTATGACCGTCAGTGCAACCGCCACCAATGTGACTAATAGGCTATTTCTAAACCAGGTAGGGAATTGATCATTCCATGCAGCTTTATATCCGCCAAAACTCAGATGCGTAGGTATAGACCAGGGTGAATTTAGGAACTGCTCCTGCGTCTTTAGTGAACCAGTAATCATGAGATAGCCCGGTATCACAGCCAAAGCGGAGATCAACATCAAAATCAACTGTCGTGAGGTCACTCCAGCTTTGGAAATTAGGGAGAGTTTTCTACTCATTAAAGTTCCCCGAATTCGAACTCTTTTGAATCTTCAGGAATCCAATGATAAATACGAGAGTTGCAAGCAGTAATAAAAGAGCCGCTGTCGCTGCCAATTCAGGAGATTTATTTTGGAATGCGCTTCTGTATATATAAAGCTCGGATACGACGGTGGCGTTGCCAGGGCCACCTTGGCCATTCGTCATCACATAGACATAATTGAAGACCCACGAGACCATAACAATTGCTTCGTTTATTACGTAGAAAAGAATGACTGGTTTTAATTGTGGAAGCGTAATCTTCAAGTGAAGGCGAAAGAAACCTGCCCCATCAATACGTGCGGCTTCCAAGGTTTCCAGAGGTAATGAGATTAAGCGTGCCAAAATAAGAATGGTTCCAAATCCAACTTCTTTCCAAATGATAATTGCGCTCATAGTCCAAAGCGCTTGCCCTGGGTCTCCCAGCCAATCCAGAGCTAAACTATGAAATCCAAATGCTCTTAGCGCTGAATTCAACGCACCGTTTAGTTGTAATAGCTGTCCGAAAACAACACCTACGACCGGAATCGGAAGAATGTAGGGCAGAAAAACAGCTGATCGATAGAACTTCATTCCTTTTCTAGTTTCAAAGAGTAAGACCGCACATAAGAAACTCAGGACTGCCAAAATTGGAACGGTAAACAGAAGCAAGAAGTTGTGAAATATCGCAATATGGAAAAGTGGATCAGTAAGCACTAGACGAAAGTTGTCTAGCCCCACCCAAGCTCCTTGATACTTAAAAGACTGCTGCACCAAATCAATAATTGAGTATCCAAAAATGACAACGACACAAATGCCAGCTGGCAAAATCCAGAAAAAGGGTCCCGAACCCTTGATACGAGAAGTCACCGCCCCTATGACTCTAGGGGCGGTGACTGCATTCTCGGTTGTTGCGGTTTTGATCATTTACTCCAAGCGGTGAAGTTCTTCACAAGATTACGATCAGTCTTGCGCAACCGCTCCATCAACGTCTGCATATCTGCAGCTGCTTGTTTGCCCGTCTTGGTTCCCTTGAGTACCAACTGAACATTTGCAAAAACTGCATCCGTGTCTAATTGAGCAGGGATGAAGTTCTCCAAATATGGTCCACCAGGCATTGCGCTTTGAAATAGGGCCTTCTTTACTGGATCTTTGACGCCGCTGAGATCAAAGCGATCATCTGCAGGCATGGATCCGGTGCGCACAAACCAGTTATCCAATTGAGCTTTCTCATGGGAGAACATCAAGAAGTCGGCTGCAACTTCCTTATTCTTGCTCCATTTTGTAATTCCAATTGTCTGTGAAGTGCTTCCCATCTTGCCAGCGAAAGGACCGTTGCCCCATTTTGGCATTGCCATAACAACAACCTTTGACGCGCCAACTGCATTTGCAAAGTTGGGTGCATCAGGGCCAGCAACAACAGTCATTGCAGCCTTTCCATCTTTCCATAGCTGTTGTGCTTGGTAGAGTTCAAGAGAGTTGATGTCGGTATTCCAACATTTGTGTTGTTGTGTTTCTTGTAGCCGTGTCCACCAGTCAGCATGCATTGGATCAGTGAATTTCTGTGTTCCGGTAACGGCGGCTACGACGTCCTTGCTTGAGGAAACGGATTGGGCGCCGAGGATTGAATACAACCAGCCACCAAACCAACCATCTTTTACGCCACCTGCAAGGGCTGGAACTCCCTTAGCACTTAACACGTCGCACGTATTGAGAAGATCTTTCCACGTCATTGGAACCTTCAGGCCATACTTACTCAACACATCCGTGCGAGCCAACACAGGAAAGGAAGGGTTTAAATACCAAGGTGCGGTCCAAACCTTGCCTTGATAACTTTCTTCCGTACTTGCATTTAGATAGTGCTTGAGTTCAGTGGCGGGAATGTAATCTGAAACCGCTGCAATTTGACCATCCCAGCCAGGTTGCTGAGCATAAATTCCACCCCAGAAATATTGAAGATCGGGACCTTTTTTAGCTGCTGCTGCTGCTGCAAAGGCTGGGACTAGACCGTCCGTTGTTTGAAGAACTGTTTTAATTGTTACATTCGGATGCTTCACCTTGTAAGCCTTCACAGTATCTGCGACCCAAAGTTTTGCACCTGGTGCTTCCTGATCACCCCACCACCACATAGTTAATGTGACCGGACCAGTTGGAAACGCTTTTTTTAGTGACACAGATGCAGATGCATTCGTGAAACTTAGCGTTGAAAAGAGAGCCGCAGCCAAGCAGCCCGCAACAAATGCTTTACCTCGATTTTTCATGTGAACCTCTCGATAGCCTTAGGACCGCATCGACTTTGCCCTCAATTGGAAAGCCTCCAGTACGGTAACAATCTAACTTTTAGGCCCTCAAGTCAAGGTTTTCGGGGGTTTTCCCTAGGCATTGCGAATCTATCGCCAGCCGAAAAGTCAGTGTTAGCCTTAAATGTCTCAACAGTTAGGGGCGCTGATATGAATATACGTCAATTGGCACGCATGAAGAATGGCTCTGGCTTCATTGCCGCCCTTGATCAAAGCGGCGGGAGTACCGCGAAAGCACTTCGCCTCTATGGAATTAATCCCGATGCCTACTCCAATGATGCGCAAATGTTTGACCTGATCCACCAAATGCGAACTCGCATTATTAAGAGCCCAGCCTTCACCTCGCAAAGAGTTCTCGCCGCCATTCTCTTTGAAATGACGATGGACAGAACAATCGATTCAATGGGATCGGCAGAGTATCTATGGGAGAAGAAGGAGATCGTGCCATTCCTGAAAGTGGATAACGGTTTGCTGGAAGAATTTCAGGGAGTGCAATTGATGAAACCGATCCCAAATTTAGCATCGTTGTTGATTCGGGCAAAAGAACATCACATCTTCGGAACTAAAATGAGGTCAGTAATTAGATTGGCTGATGCGCTCGGAATCGCAGCAGTGGTCAATCAGCAGTTTGTTACCGCCAGTGAGATCTTGGAATCTGACTTGGTCCCGATAATTGAACCAGAAGTTGATATAGCCAGTTCTCAGAAATATGAATCTGAAGTTCTTTTACTTGCCAGCCTTTTACATCACTTAGATGCACTTAAAGATGGCCAACATGTCATGCTTAAACTGACGTTGCCCACTATTCCGGGATTCTATTCAGAACTCATCGAACACCCTCGAGTACTCAGGGTTGTCGCACTGTCAGGTGGCTATAGCCGCGATGAAGCCAATCGCCTACTGGCACAGAATCCCAACCTCATTGCAAGCTTTTCGCGAGCCCTCACAGAAGGTTTGCAAGTGGGCCAAAATGACGTGGAGTTTGATAAGACTTTAGGCGCTTCGATTGAGAGTATCTACCAAGCTTCAATCAAAGAAGTTGAGTAGCAAAATCTAGTTCTTCTCGAAAGTACCCTCGAACATTTTCGCTAGTTCATCCCGCGTGTTATCGGGAGTAATGATCCATTGCTGAAAGTCGCCGCCAGTAAATGTGAATATATAGGCAGGGCGCTTGCGATAAACAGCAACGAAGTTCTTGCCTTTGCGCAAACGCCATGTACCAAGAGCAACAACATATGGAAGTCCTGTTCCTGGGGCACGAACTCCACGTAAGACTTTACGAGTCCATGCATTCGCAACGGGCTTTACCGAGAGCAAATCCTTATATTTCACTTGAATATTCTTATGGAATCCAAAAAACTTCTCGGTTCCTGAAAGCGACAAAATAACATAAGTCCCGAAGCGCTCAACGTGTGGCATGAGGGTTAATCCGTACCTGATTCCATCGCTGCACGATTAAGTGGGGCATTTGCATCAGGGCTTTTCTTGTTGTT
>CAIYBL010000168.1 GCA_903924485.1 uncultured Actinomycetes bacterium | reverse complement strand
GGCACATCGAGCGAAGCCGGAACTTCTGAAGGCACCTATGACCACGGCAAGGGTGAAGTTGAAGATGTCATCGCGGCAATCAATTACTGCTTTGATACTTTAAAGGTTTCCACTCTCTGGGTTGTTGGTTGGTCTTTTGGAACCGATTTAGCACTGTGTTATGCCCAAGATCCCCGTGTTGCTGGCCTGATTCTTCTCAGCCCCCCGATGCAACGCACGCCAGAGCGCGTTCTGGAATTTTGGCAGAACGATGCACGACCGGTCATCGCCTATGTTCCAGAGCATGATGAGTATTTGAATCCAGAGCAAGCGGTCGAACGATTCAAGATATTCCCACGCTTGACCTTGATTCCAATTTTAGGTGCAAAACACCTCTGGGTTGGTGAGCCCTTTGTTCACATAATCTTGAGCGAAATCGCCAAGCAGCTTGCACCGCAGCGCTTGCCTCTTCCCACCGAGATCTAAAAGTTCAAGAGAGGTTTCGCGGCTAATTTAAATATGCAAGCGCATGAGAAATAATCTCTTCTCTTTTATTTTTTGCTAGAGACATGTGGCCTTCCCCAGGAACGAAGAACATTTTTGAATGTGCAATCTTGCCGTGCAACCACTCGCCATGTGAACTAGGCACCACTAAATCGTCACCACCTGTCCAGAGCTCTACGGGTTTGCTAATCGCGCTGAGATCAAATTCCCAAGGTTTAACAAGGGCGAGATCATCATCCATCCAGCCGTAGTAACCGGAGAAGAGTGCGTGACGAGCTCCCGCTGCCATATATTCGGCGAGATAGGCTAAATCTCACTAGCCGTCAGAACCACAAATGACTAAACTCCTACTAAATCACAATAGGAGCTAACGAGGCGATATGAAGCAACGGATATGAAAAATATGAGATATCGGTTTACCACCTTATTAGCGATTTTAATAACCTTGTTGTCTTGTTTTGCCACCGTTTCATCTGCTTCTGCAGCGCCTCTCGGAATCGTCACGTCCCTTCCGAACACTCCGAGTACTTTGGCGCTTGCCACTAACGATGCAGGGAATTATGTTATTGCAATTGATCGCAATGGCGGTATTTGGACTTCTTCGGATAACGGGAATACTTGGACTTCGGGAATAAATCAAAGTTTTACCAATGTCGCTGTTAGTGGAAGTGGTCAGTATGCCGCCGCAATCACTTCCAATTGTGTATGGGTCTCCTCGGATTTTGGAGTCACATGGAATAATAAGTCTTGTACATATTACGCGGGTTACGATGCGGTATCAATTTCAAACGATGGATCTCGAATTTTTGTCGGTGGCCAGTATGTTGCGACTTCTGCGGATTTCGGAGGCACCTGGGTTGTAAATATGTGGAGCGGCTGTGGGGTGACAGGAATCGCAGCAAACGCAAATGCTTCCAAGGTCATAGCAGCTGATTGTTTTGGATTGCACTTGTCTAGCAACTTTGGAATCTCGTGGAACCTAATCCCAAACACATCGGAGATTTGGCTAGTGAACACGCTAGCAACCGATTCAGCTGGAACCCATTGGTCATCCGTTGGCACCCTAGGCAACGTAGCTAATGGTGTATGGATATCGAATGATGGGGGAAATACTTGGTTTAATTCAATTTCGGGCCATGGCGATTATTGGACATCGACATCAATAAGCGATGATGGTTCCACTATTGTCGTGACAAATAGAGGCACCGGGGTAGATGGCCAATTCATGCTTAGCCAGGATGGTGGCGCCACTTGGAATTATTCGATCCCCGTTCCTACTATGGGTTGGAATTCGGTTACATCGAATTCCGATGGATCAACCATCTACTTTGGGGCCCACAATGGAGGTATATACAAGCTTGCTTTAGGAGCAGCCCTGACGCCTACCTTTGGAACTGCAACTCCAACAGAAGATGGCTTCACGCTGCAGATCTCTAACTACGACTCTAATTTCTCCTATAGCGGCACTGATTCAGCAAGCGGCAGTGTGAGTATTAGTAATACGGGATTAATTACTGTCACCGGTCTGGCTCCTGGAATCTCCTCCACAGTCACGGTTTCTACTACCCGCACGGGATACATC
>CAIYBL010000167.1 GCA_903924485.1 uncultured Actinomycetes bacterium | reverse complement strand
CGTGCCCCCAACGGGATTCGAACCCGTGTTACCGCCGTGAAAGGGCGATGTCCTAGGCCCCTAGACGATGGGGACGTTAAAGGCTGGGCAAGCGTACCTTTAACAGGGCGCTGAGCAAAACTCAGTTTTAGATCCGCCTAAAAGGTAGGCAATTCAGAGCTTTTGGGCAGGTAACTAGATTTAAAGAAGCGCCCACTGAATTGTGATCGAAACAGTGACATCTTGTTGGCCAAGATCCACTTGTGTAGGCGTCGTTGAGTCTGCCTTCGCAGCCATGGCCATAGGTTGGCCGACGTACACCTGCGGCGCACTATTTTCAACAACGTACATTACTTTGCCAAGTTTTACGCCAACCAAGGCAGCATATTTACTTGCCTTAGCTTTTGTGTTTTTCACAGCAGCCGTGCGCGCAGCATCAACTGATTTTGTCGAATCCAGAACGAATGGGGAGACCCCAGTTACTTGAATTGCATCTCCACCAGCGGTGACCACTGCATCGACAACAGCGCCTGCAGTTTTTGGTTTACGAATGACAACCACAAAGGTTTGGCTTGCGCGATAACCAGTCAGAATTGCCTTTTCTGGTGTGTAATTATATTCAGGATAAGCAGTGATGTTTTGTGTTGCAATATCTTTAGTCGAAATTCCATTTGCCACCAAAGCGGCACGAACGGCAGCCGAAACCTTTGCAGTTGCAGCAAGTGCGTTTGCATTTGTATCAGCAAGATTTGTAACCGTGGCTGTTAAACGGACTGCATCGGGTGCAACTTTAACAGTGCCTTCAGATGACATCGTTATGTAACGGCTAGGACCTGCTGCCAAGGAAGCTGGCGCTAGGGCCACACCCCCAACGAGTGAAAGGGCAATTGCAACGACAGCGATTCGCTTGAGATATTTTCTATTCATGGCGTTAGTGTTCTAGGAATCAGGGATAAAAGCCAATTTTTCTCGTGTATTTAGTCGGGGAATTGCCTCAGAAAACCCTGTTAGGGATTGATAGGCTACGGCGCATGGCACACATTGCAGTTACGGGCGGGGCTGGATTCATAGGCTCAAACCTCGTTGCCGCCCTAGTCGAAAAAGGGCATTCAGTGACCGTCGTCGACGACCTATCAACCGGTCTGCTTTCCAACATCGACCAGAACACATGCACATTCCATGAGGTTTCCTTGGTTGATCGTGCTGGCTTAGCAAAGGCGCTGGGATCGGCAGAGTTTATTTTTCACTTAGCGGCACGGGGTTCGGTACCTCGTTCGCTCAAGAATCCCATCGCAACGCACGAGGTAAATGCAACAGGCACACTCAATGTTTTAGAAGCGGCACGCGAAAGTGGCGCGCATGTAATTTTTAGTTCCTCATCCTCGGTTTATGGCCGCAATGGCGTTCTTCCAAAAGATGAAACCATGTGGTTAGCGCCGATGACTCCATACGCCGCAAGCAAGTTGGCTGCTGAGGGATATGTGCAGGCATACGGATCTGCCTACAACGTTCCGATCACTTTGCTTCGATTCTTCAACGTCTTTGGCCCTCGTCAACGTCCAGATCACGAATATGCAGCTGTGCTGCCTAAGTGGATATGGAAAGCAATGCGTAACGAACCTATTGAAGTATTTGGCGATGGCTCGCAAACGCGTGATTTTACATATGTACGTACTGTTTTGGATGTCTGCATGGACGTCATTGATCGGCATGTGACCTATGAAGGCGCAGTCAACTTGGCATTTGGCAACAGGATTTCATTGCTCGAGACAATCGAAATGATGAAAAAGCATTTCCCAAATCTGGATGTGAAGTTTGTTCCAACGCGTGCTGGCGATGTAAAGGATTCACAGAATTCGCCAGAATTACTGAAAGAACTTTTCCCAAGTGTTAAACCGATGGAGTTCGAGACAGCACTTGCTCAGACAGTGAACTGGCTCAAGGAGTATGGCGAAACCGTCGCTAACGGCCCTACGGTTTCCGACTAACTTCCATGTGTGGCATCGCTGGCGGGGTAGGAGGTTGCGCTCCCAAGAGTGATGGACTTACACGCCAATTAGATTCCATTCATCACAGAGGTCCTGATGAGACAGGACGGTACTTATCCGATGGAGTGGCTCTAGGAATTCGTCGATTAGCCATCATCGATGTAGGTACTGGGCAGCAACCTGTTTCCAACGAAGCAAAGACGATCCACCTTGTTTTTAATGGCGAAATCTATAACTTCAAATCGCTACGCGATGCGTTAGCTGCCAAAGGGCATCACTTTGCATCGAATGGCGATTCAGAAGTTATCGTTCATTTATATGAAGAGTACGGAATTGATTTCATTTCCAAACTGACTGGCATGTTTGCGATTGCCATCTGGGATTCCAGAGATCAATCATTAACCTTGATTCGAGACCGTATGGGCAAAAAGCCACTCTGGTATGCACATCAAAGCGATGGCACGCTGGTTTTCGGGTCAGAAGTAAAAGCAATAAAGGCGGCTGGCGTTGAAACAACCCTGCGCAAAGAAGCGATCACAGAAGTTATGCAGTTCGGGTACGTGAATGCTCCACGATCTGCCTACAACGAGATTGCTCAAGTGCCACCTGCCAGTTATGGAATATGGCGAGATGGAAAGTGGAGTACCAAGAAGTATTGGTCTCCAGATTTTGAAACTGTAATTGATATTTCTTATGAAGATGCGCTGGCCGAGACAAAGAAACTAATCCATGATGCGGTGGAGCGCCGTCTGATATCTGAACGCCCACTTGGATCATTCCTCAGTGGTGGATTTGATTCAACAATTGTCACTGCATATATGACACAACTTATTCCCGGCAAAGTGAAAACATTTTCTATTGGATTCAACGATCCGCGCTATGACGAATCCTCTTATGCTCGCGCCGTCGCCCAGTATTTAGGCACCGAACATGTTGAAGAAAAGCTAACACCGGATCCTGCACTTTTGCTTCAGCAGTTATCTAATACCCTTGATCAACCTTTTGCTGACTCCTCAATTATTCCTACCTTCATGTTGTCCAAGTTTGCTCGCCAAGAAGTTGTTGTTGCTCTTGGCGGGGATGGAGGAGATGAAGTTTTTGGTGGGTATGACCGATATTTAGCTGCCCCAGTAATGCAACGGTGGAATGCTCTCCTTAAAATTGGAGCACCTTTGGGTTCAGGTTTAGCTTCCGCGGGAGTAGTTAACAATCGCAAGATCAAGCGCATTCTTTCTCAAGTACAGTCCCACCCATCTTTAGCTGCTCGCTACCTTTCAGTGCTTTCACTGGGACAAGGGGCAGAACTCAAGAAATTGGTCGGTCACGATTTTTACTCGATGGCCGCGTCGGCTGAATTTGTTTCACTCTTTGGTTTGCCTGGTGCCCGAGATGATCTTTCTCGCATGATCCGTTCCGATTTTCAGTGGTATTTGCCTGGAGATCTTCTTGTTAAGGCAGATATGGCAACAATGGCCAACAGCCTTGAAGTTCGCGCGCCTTTGCTTGATCACGAAGTTGTCGAGTGGGCAACGCGTTTGCCTTCACAGTACAAAATTAAGGGGCGTGAAACAAAACATATTCTTAAAGACATTGCTCGCTCACTTGTGCCGTCAGAGTTGGTCGACCGCCCCAAGATGGGATTTGCCATACCGCGTGCGGATTGGCTGCGCACTGGACTTCGCACAATGGCGTATGACTTACTCACTGATCCAACGGCGCAAGGGCGTGGATGGTTTAACCCTGCCGAGGTAGAGAAGATTTTGTCTGATCACATGTCAGGTCAAGATCGAGATGCGCTTATTTGGCCGATGTTAATGCTCGAACTATGGGCTAGGACTTGGCTCGATCACTAAGAAGTTTTATGTACAGATCTTGATGGTCTTTCACTAACCTCGCCACGCTGTAGCGCTGCATCGTGTACACGTGTGCCGCATCGCCCATCTTCTTTCGCAAAACAGGGTCATCACCAAGTAGCTTCACGGCATCAGCTAGCGCACTTGCGCGAAGATCGGTGAGGATTCCAGTTTCTCCGTTGATCGCGATCTCACTGACTGATCCAACGGAAGTTGAAACTATCGGAAGGTGAGCCATTCCTGCCTGAATCAAACTTAATGGCGTGCCTTCGTTATCACTAGTGAGAAGTACTAAATCGGACGCGGCAAGGACGGTCTCAATATCTTCCCGCCAGCCAAGAAACGTCACAGGCAAAGATTCTCTCGTGACTCGCTCTTTGCAATAATCCAAGAGTCCGCCAGCGCCGGCAACAATGAAATGAACGTCAGATCCAGATCTCTTCACTAGCGCTGCCGCATCAAGAAACCTATCTGGCCTTTTGATTTGAGTGATGCGACCGATAAATGCGCAATAAGTTTTATTTGGATCAAGATCTAATTCCGCGCACGCCGCCTTGCGTGAAGGTAGTTCTTTCAGATGCAAACCTGGAGGCATAACTGAAAATTTTCTAGCTCCGCCAATACCAGCTGAGAGCAAGTCGTTCATGACTTTCTTTCCGACCGCTAAAAGGCGCGTTGTGAAATGTCCAAGGACACGTTCGATCACGATAACGATTCCAGTTTTAAACTTTCCAAAATACCCATGTAAAAGGTGTCCGTGATAAGTGTGCACACGGATCGATGGATGACGAGAAACGATAGAGGCCAGTCGCCCGATCACTCCCGCTTTTGCTGTGTGAGTATGAATGACGTCCGGCTTAAATGTTCGAATTGCTTTCACAATTTGTATGAATGCTTTGACGTCGCCAAGCACAGAGATAGATCGCCCAAAGCCCTCAATGCGGGTGGCAGTGACATCGGTGGCAACAGTTTCTAGATAGTCAGACTCATCCTGCGCGCAGTAGCCCGTGATGAGTACTTGCTCAAATTTGATCGGATCAAAACTACGCATCAGCCCAGAAACCTGTACTGCGGGACCACCCACATTCATGCGGGCTATGATTCGCATAACGCGAATGCGCTCAACGTGGTTTTCGATCATAGGAGTATCTTGGCTCAAAATTGCTTCAGAGTCGGTGCACGAAGCACTCATAATCGAGCGCGCCTATGACTGCGCAATTTCTTTCAAATTGCAGCGTCGACTCTCTCACTCAAGCCGCTGCGCAATTAAAAGCTGGCTTTCTGGTCGGATTTCCTACGGAAACTGTCTATGGACTCGGGGCAGATGCCTCAAGTGAAAAATCCGTAGCCCGAATTTACGAAGTTAAAGGTCGGCCTGCTGACCATCCATTGATTGTGCACATCGCGAATATGCAAGACATGGCCATGTGGGCATCGGACATTCCTACTTATGCAATTTCACTCGCTCGAGATTTCTGGCCTGGGCCAATGACCCTTGTCTTACCGCGTTCGGAGATTGCTAAAGATTTCATTACTGGAGGGCAAGAGACCGTTGGTCTTCGAGTGCCAGCACATTCATTGGCACTGGGATTGCTCAATGCATTCAAAAAGATTGGTGGCCTAGGAATTGCAGCGCCTAGTGCAAACAGGTTTGGACAAGTTTCACCGACAACTGCTGCGGCGGTACAGGAGGAGATCGGTCAGTATCTTTCCACTGACGATCTAATCCTTGATGGTGGTCCAGCCCTCGTCGGCGTTGAATCCACAATTATTGACTGCACAAGCGAGTCGCCTCAGATACTTCGCCCCGGTGCAATTACAGCGGAGATGATTAAAGAGAGCACAGGTCTTGAAATTGTCGATAACTTAAATTCAGAGATTCGCGTTTCCGGATCGCTGGATAATCACTATTCACCGAAGGCGCACGTAATTCTTGATGCAATGGCAGAACCAGGTGAAGGTTTTATTGCCGTCGCTTCCATCACCACGCCTGCAGGTGCAATTCGCTTGGCATCACCAAAGTCCGTAGAAGACTACGCGCGAGTTCTTTATGAAGCACTTCGTTTCGGTGATACACAAGGGCTATCGCGGATTGCAGTTATTCAACCATCTGGGGATGGACTGGCAGTGGCAATACGCGATCGATTAAAGCGCGCTT
>CAIYBL010000166.1 GCA_903924485.1 uncultured Actinomycetes bacterium | reverse complement strand
GTTGGATCGGTTGCATCGGGCTTTATCTTTACTCACGGAAACTCATTGAAGAATTGGTTAGCACCTGTAGTTGAGCAAGTTCCTGCACACGAGGGAGAGTTGCTAAAGCCTGCAGTTGTTTCAATCTTGGCACTGGTACTTGTACTTCTTGGAGTCGGACTTGCAGTTGTTAAGTATTTGCGCAAGGACGTTCCATTAGTTGCACCGACAGATGTTTCAGTCTTTACACGCGTTGCACGTCGTGATCTCTTGCAGGATGACTTCAACGAGGCAGTATTCATGAAGACTGGTCAGAAGATCACGAGTGCACTTTTGGTGACTGACAAATCAATCATTGACGGTGCTGTTCGAGGCGTGGCGAAGCTCGTTCAAGGATCTGGTTCCGCACTTCGAACCACTCAGACAGGATTCGTTCGAAGCTACGCCATGTGGATTTTGATCGGAGCAATTGGCTTAGTCGCCGCGATTTGGGTGGTCACACTGTGATGAGTAACGTGAATTGGTTAACGACACTTGGCCTACTGCCATTGATTGGCGCTGCTTTTGTAGCCTTCCTTCCGAAATCAAATGCATTAGCCGCTAAGCGCGCTGCATTCATAACTACTTTGCTAGTAGCCGCTGCAGGTATCGCAATGGCAACGCAGTTCCAGCGCGACAATGTGGACCTTCAATTTGTTGAGGTTCACTCATGGATTCCTACCTTTGGAATTAACTATGCCGTCGGCGTTGATGGAATCGCGCTGGTACTCATCTTGCTCAGCGTGCTGCTTGCACCCATCGTTGTTCTTGCTGGTTGGAATGAAGCCAGTGGGGGACGTTGGAGCGCCAAGACTTTCTATATTCTCATTCTGATTCTTGAGACAATGATGATCGGTGTTTTTGCAGCAACCGATGTCTTCCTCTTCTACGTCTTCTTTGAAGCTATGTTGGTGCCCGTCTACTTCCTTATCGGTGGATTCGGCACTGGGAAACGATCTGCAGCGGCCGTAAAGTTTTTGCTCTACAGCCTCTTTGGTGGATTGTTGATGCTGGCCTCGATCATCGCTCTTTATGTAATATCTGGGGAGCAAGGCGGTCATACCTTCGATACAACCGCGCTTTCGCATTTGCACATCAGTTCTATGGCGCAGAACTTCTTGTTCCTAGGTTTCTTTATAGCCTTCGCGATCAAAGCTCCACTCTGGCCATTCCACACATGGTTGCCTGATGCGGCCGAGGCTGCCACACCAGGAACTTCGGTTTTGCTTTTGGGCGTTCTCGACAAGGTCGGAACATTCGGAATGATTCGATATTGCCTCACACTTTTCCCTGATGCGACCAAGACATTCACACCAGTGATTCTTGTCCTGTCGGTCATCTCGATCATTTACGGAGCATTTTTAGCTATTGGTCAAAAGGACTTCAAACGCCTGATTGCCTTTACCTCCATTTCTCACTTTGGGTTTATTACCATGGGTATTTTTGCAATGACCTCGCAAGGTCATTCCGGTGCAACGTTGTATATGTTTAACCACGGTTTCTCAACCGCAGCACTCTTCTTGGTCGCTGGCTGGATGTCTTCGCGTCGCGGCTCATCAAAGATTTCTGATTTTGGTGGTTTACAACGAGTAACTCCAGTCATGGCCTGGGTCTTCTTCTTCGCTGGAATGTCCTCATTAGCGCTACCAGGGTTATCAAGCTTCGTGAGTGAATTCCTAGTGCTGGTCGGTACTTATACGCGATACCCAGTTGCGGCGATCATCGGAACTTTCGGGATTGTTCTGGCCGCTCTCTATATCTTGATTCCAATCCAACGTTCAATGCATGGGCCGATAATGCCTGGCAATGAAGGGCTATCGGATCTCAATCTTCGCGAGAAAGTTGCGATTGCTCCAGTTATCGCAATCATTCTTGTTCTTGGCTTCTATCCATCACCGCTCTTGAATGTCATTAACCCAAGTGTTACCCATGCACTGTCAGTTAATGGACATACCGATCCAGCTCCTTCTATTGCAAAGGCTGGTAAGTAAATGTCCGGTTTCACATCTCCCGTTCTTATCTACTCACTTCTTGCACCTATCCTGATTGTTCTCGGCGGCGCGGTGCTTGGTGTTCTTGTTGAGGCGTTTGCATCACGCAAGATTCGACCAGTGCTGCAACTGAGCATCACTCTCGGAACTTTGGTATTAGCTCTTGCGCAACTTTGGCGTATTCGTCATGAAACATCAGCTGGTGCAGCTATGGGCTCAGTCGCAATTGATGGCGCGGGAACATTGATGCAGGCCGGTATCCTCTTTATGGCGATCCTTGGAGTATTCCTGATTGCCGACCAAGAGAATTTCACTGTGCTTGCTGCGGCGCTTCCTGGATCACAAGAAGAGGCTCAATCAATCCAAAGCGGAGAGCAGCTCACTGAGATCTATCCGCTCACCCTCTTTGCTGTCGCTGGAATGATGCTCTTTCCCATCTCAACAGATTTAATTACTCTCTTTGTGGCGCTAGAAATGCTGTCGCTGCCTTTGTATTTAATGGCCGGCCTTTCTCGTCGTCGCAGATTGATGTCACAAGAGGCTGCTCTTAAGTACTTCCTCCTTGGTGCATTTTCTTCCGCCTTCTTCTTGTTTGGCACTGCCTACCTTTACGGCTTTTCGGGAACTGTCTCCCCTTCGGGAATTGGCAAAGCGGTTTCCAGCTCCAACGGAAATAGCGTGTTCATGCTGATCGGTATCGTCTTCCTTTCAGTAGGACTTCTCTTTAAAGTCGGAGCTGTTCCATTCCATGCCTGGACCCCTGATGTGTATCAGGGCGCCCCAACGCCAGTGACAGCCTTCATGGCAGCTGCTACCAAGGTCGCGGCATTTGGCGCGCTACTTCGAATCTTCTATGTGGGATTTGCGAACGCATATTGGGACTGGCGTCCATTCATCACCGTAATTGCCATCATCACGATGCTCTTTGGTTCCTTTGTGGCCATCGCCCAGCGCGATATCAAGCGCATGCTGGCTTACTCATCCATAGCGCATGCGGGCTTCTTGCTCTCGGGCGTTCTGGCCATGAATAAGGCTGGCCTAGATGCATCGATTTTCTACTTGATCGCATATGGCGTTGCCACCCTTGGCGCCTTCGGCGTAGTGACCCTCGTGCGAGATTCTGCAGGTGAAATTACCGACCTTAATCGCTGGGCAGGACTCGGTAAGCGTTCGCCATTTGTGGCAACAGTTTTTGCAACATTCTTGTTGGGCTTTGCAGGAATACCGCTTACCAGCGGATTTATTGGAAAGTTCTCCATCTTCTCTGCAGCGTATGAAAGTGGAAACAAAGCGGTAGTAATTGTTGGTGTGCTCTCGAGCGCAATTGCCGCCTATTTCTACATTCGCGTGATTGTATTAATGTTCTTCACTGATCCAGTTGAAGATGGTACCACCGTGATAATTCCATCGGTCCTTACTCGCATAAGCATTGTTACCGCATTCGCGCTTACAATTTTCTTGGGCGTATTCCCAACGCCATTGCTTAACTTCATCTCTTCGAGCGCCGTCTTCCTTCGCTAATGCCAGCCTTTGGTATCCCGAGTCTCTCGGGTGATCTAGAAGAGTCTCTTACGAAAGGTTTAGCACAAGTCGAATCTTTGCTTAACTCACATATCAAGGGCGACTATCCATTAGTCGAGGAAACTTCACATCACCTTGTCGCCGCTGGCGGAAAACGATTGCGCCCTTTGTTAACACTTATTTCTTCACATTTGGGTGACCCATCTCGCTATGAAATCATTGAGGCCGCTGTTGTTTGCGAACTGACTCATTTAGCGACGCTGTATCACGATGATGTTATGGATGAGGCGCCACTTCGTCGTGGCGTAGAAAGCGCGAATAACCGTTGGGGAAATAGCATTGCAATTCTTACCGGCGATTATTTATTTGCCAAAGCATCAGATCTTCTTGCTGATTTGGGTCCTGAGGCCGTGCGCTTGCAGGCACGAACCTTTGAACGTTTGGTGATCGGTCAGATTATGGAGACTCAGGGCCCTAATGCCGGAGAGGATCCATTAGAGCACTACATGCAAGTGGTTGCGGACAAGACTGGATCATTAATTTCAACAAGCGCCCGATACGGTGCGCTCTTATCTGGCTGCAGCTCTGACATCGTTGAGACAGTTACGACATTCGGTGAGCAGATTGGTATTGCTTTCCAGCTGGCCGATGATGTGATTGACATCGCGAGTGAAACAAAAGATTCAGGCAAGACTCCGGGTACGGACTTGCGAGAAGGTGTTCCGACACTTGTAACGCTCAATGTTTTAAAATCTGACGACCCCGCCGATCGAGAATTGCAACAATTGCTTCGCGCTCCGATCGACTCCGAAGAGGTTGTTGAGCAAGTATTACGGGCTCTTCGCGCTCACCCGGCGCTAGAAGTATCTAGGGGCCAGTTGCATAAAGTTGCGCAAACGGCCCGCCTAGCCCTTGGACCCTTGCCTATATGTGATGCCACTTCTGCCTTATTCTCCTTATGCGACACTGTTATAGAGAGATCACATTAGGTTTTAAAAGGTTCAGTTATTTCGGTTGAGCAATCGGACGTGTTTGGGTGAGAGTTCATCCAGTTTTTGAACACCAAGCAGCTTCATATTTCTAATCATCTGGCTTTGCAGAATCTCGAGGGATCGCTCAACACCCAATTGTCCGCCAGCCATCAGCCCATAAAGATAGGCGCGACCCACGTAGGCAAATTGTGCACCCAAGGCTACGGCAGCAAGAATATCTGCGCCATGCATAATTCCTGTATCGATGTGAATCTCGAAATCTTTCTTGAATTCCTTTTTGATATCAGCCAACAAATGTAGGGGAATCGGTGCGCGGTCGAGTTGACGACCACCGTGATTGGAAAGAATGATTGCATCCACCCCGTACTTTGCTGCTTTCTTTGCGTCTTCCAGGTTTTGAATTCCCTTGATTGTTAAGGTCCCATCCCATTGCTCTCGAATCCAGGAAAGATCATCGAAAGTCATTGTTGGGTCGAACATGTAATCCAATAATTCGCCCACCGTTCCAGGCCAATTAGGAAGCGACGCGAAGGAAATTGCCGGAGTTGTTAGGAAATTCATCCACCAAGCTGGACGAGGTAAAGCGTCCAATATTGTCCTCGGAGTTAATTGCGGTGGGACAGTTAATCCGTTGCGGTAATCTCGCATCCGATAGCCCGATGCAGGAACATCAACCGTAAGAAGTAAATTCTTAACGCCAGCTTTCTTGGCGCGGTCAACGAGAGCCATGCTGGCATCACGGTCTTTCCACATGTAAAGCTGAAACCAATTGACTCCATTAGGAGCAGCGGCTACAACATCCTCGATAGTTGTTGTGCCTAAAGTCGAAAGAGAAAAAGGAATTCCATACTTTTGTGCCGCTCGGGCACCTGCAATTTCGCCTTCCGTATGCATCATTCGCGTAAACCCAGTAGGAGCAATTCCAAAAGGCATCGAAAAGTTGGAACCGAGGGATTCCCTTGTTAAATCAACATTTGAAACGTCACGCAAAATATTAGGGATGAATTCAATATCTCTGTAAGCCTGACGAGCGCGTTCTAAACTTGTCTCTGATTCAGCAGAGCCATCGGTGTAATCAAAGGGACCCTTAGGTGTCCGTCGCTTTGCAATAGTGCGAAGATCCCAAATAGTTAAAGCGTCAGCTAAACGAGCTTTTTTGCGATTAAATCGTGGCCCTTTGAATTTGAGTAGCGGAGCCAACTCTTTGATTTTAGGGAATTGATGCTTCACGTTCTTGGTGGAGCTCATCGACGGGCCAGCTCAGCGACTATCGAGTTCTTCTCCATGCTTTTAATCCTACTAATAGTTTCAAATTACGAGGCCAGATCACCCCTTTTCTCATTATGTGACACTGTTTTCCAGAGATCACACGGGATTCCAAGAACTACCTCTCATCCCGCGCGCGCCATCGGTTAGGCTTCCGAAATCACGATCAAGGAAGATTGGGAGATGATGGCCGAGAATTTAGTTCATCCATTTACTGTAGGAGATCGCACCCAATCTGACTTGCTCGGTGGCAAAGGTGCCAATCTTGCAGAGATGGTTCGCATCGGTTTACCAGTGCCACCGGGATTTACTATTACAACCCAAGCTTGTCGTGAGTATTTAAGTACTGGCTCAATACCAGAGAGCTTACAAAAGGAAATTGATGCTGCGCTCATTCACCTCGAAAAATCTCTAGGGAAAGAATTCGGTAATCCACTCAAGCCCCTTCTTGTTTCAGTCAGATCTGGTGCAAAGTTTTCTATGCCCGGGATGATGGAAACAGTTTTGAATGTAGGCATGACGCCAGAAGTTGCGCAGAGCATGGCTGATGAAACAGGCAATCCTCGGTTTGCGTGGGACTCTTATCGCCGTTTCGTAGATATGTATGGACGCATTGTCTGTGATGTGGCACCGGAAGAATTTCATAAAATTGAAGCTCGTGTACTTTCAACCTTTGGCGTTGCAGGCATTCCTGATCTTGATGTTGCAGGACTTCAAGCCCTGGCAGACGGATACATTAAAGAAAGTGAAGCCGTAACAGGCAAGGCATTCCCGACGGACCCACGTGAGCATTTGGCCCAATCTATCGAGGCGGTCTTTCGTTCTTGGAATTCAGAGCGCGCACAGTTGTACCGTCGCCGCGAACGGATTCCTTCTGATCTTGGTACCGCAGTAAATATTCAATCAATGGTTTTTGGAAATCTCACAGATGATTCAGGCACAGGTGTTGCATTCACGCGTGACCCTGCCACAGGTGAGAAAGGTAGTTACGGTGACTACCTTGAGAGAGCGCAAGGCGAGGACGTTGTCGCAGGTATTCGCAACACTATGTCCTTGGTGGAATTCGGCGAAAAGTCCCCGGTAGTCCATGCAGAATTAGAACGAGTAATGACTTTGCTTGAGGATCACTATCGTGATCTTTGTGATATCGAATTTACCGTTGAGAAAGGCAAGCTTTGGATTCTGCAGACCCGCGTTGGAAAACGCACGGCAGAGGCTGCTTTTAGGATCGCCACGCAATTGGTGGATGAGGGCAAAATCAATATGGACGAGGCACTAGTGCGCACCTCTGGTGACCAATTGGCGCAGCTAATGTTTCCTCAGTTTGATTTGACTGGATCGGTAAAGGCGATTGCTACTGGAATTCCGGCATCGCCTGGTGCTGCCGTAGGAGAAGTAGTCTTCGATTCGCGTCGAGCATTTGATCTTGCGCGAAGTGGTAAGAAAGTGATTTTGGTACGCCGCGAAACCAGTCCAGATGACCTTGTGGGAATGGTTGCATCTGAAGGAATTTTGACCAGCCGTGGAGGTAAGACTTCACATGCTGCAGTTGTTGCCCGCGGAATGGGGAAGACGGCAGTCTGCGGTACAGAAGCGATCGCGGTAGATGAACGCGCCAACCTCTTCACTGTAGGAAGTTTGACCGTGTATGAAGGCGAAGTTATCTCAATCGATGGATCAACAGGAAATGTTTATCTTGGAACTATTCCAGTTATTGCCTCTCCTGTTACCTCATATCTAGAAGGTCGCCTTGCGGCCTCCAGCGATGAGGCATCACCTGTGGTGAAGGCCGTTGATCGAATTCTTTGTTATGCCGATGAAATTCGCACTCTTAAGGTTCGTGCAAATGCTGATACGCCGGAGGACGCAATCCGCGCGCGCATATTGGGAGCAGAAGGTGTTGGCTTGTGTCGCACAGAGCATATGTTCCTTGGACCTCGTCGCTCGTATGTAGAGCGATTGGTTTTAGCAGAGAACGAAGATGTGCAGCGTGGCGTTATAGCTGAGATGGAACCTTTGCAACGTGGCGACTTCGTGGGCATCATGATGGCGATGTCAGGTTTACCCGTGACTATTCGTTTACTTGATCCACCATTGCACGAGTTCTTGCCTCCTCTTGCAGATCTCACATCAACTATGGCACGAGCAGAGGCATTGGGCGAAGAAGTGCCAATGCGCGAGCAGGCAATATTTGCTGCAGTAAAACGCTTGCATGAGGCGAACCCAATGCTTGGACTGCGCGGAGTACGCCTTGGAATCTTGATTCCAGAGCTGTATCAGATGCAAGTTCGTGCGCTGGTTCATGCATACCTTGAGGTTAAGCGACTCGGACACGATCCGAAACCTGAAGTGATGATTCCATTGGTTGCCACTCAGCGCGAGCTTTTGTATTTACGCGAAACGCTAGAGGCAGAGATTGCTAAGACATTTGTTGGCTCAGGGCAGAAGATGGAAATTCCAATTGGCACAATGATTGAGACTCCGCGGGCCGCAATAACAGCCGGTCGTCTGGGACATTATGCGGACTTCTTCTCCTTTGGAACTAATGATTTAACGCAACTTACATGGGCATTTAGCCGAGATGACGTGGAGTCCACGTTCTTGCCTCGCTATTTGGATCTGGAACTTCTTCCATTCAATCCCTTTGAGTCGCTAGACCAAGCAGGGGTGGGAATTCTTATTCGCACTGCAGTTGAACAAGCACGTGGATTGCGACCTGATTTCAAACTTGGGATCTGCGGTGAACACGGAGGAGATCCTCGAAGTATCCATTTCTTCCACGAACTTGGACTGGACTATGTCTCTTGCTCGCCCTTTAGAGTCCCGGTAGCGCGGCTTGAATCAGGTCGTGCGCTGGTGTTAAAGAGCGCTAGCGGTAGTTCTGTTTGAGCGAACCAGATCGGTTCCAAGGAAGATCAACGCTACCCAGATAAACCCGAAGCCAACCACTCGTCCCGTGGTCATTTTTTCGTGGTTGACTAAAGTGCCGATCATAAACATGATCGTTGGTGTGATGTATTGAAGCAAGCCAGTAATTGTTAACGGTAATCGAGTTGTCGCGCCATTGAATAGCAAGAGCGGGACAACCGTTGCCACGCCCGCACAAACGAGTAACAAAGTGAAACCAAGGCTTTGGCCAAATTGCGCACGATTCTGAGATTCAATCATTGTCAGGTAGAACAGATTCGGGATCAGCGCAAACATTGTTTCGATAGAGAGACCTTGCAGAGCTCCTAGTTGTAGGGCTTTTTTAAGCAAACTGTAGGAACTCCAGGAAACTGCAAGTGCTATTGCGATCCACGGCAGATGCCCATATTCGATGGTCAAGGTGACGACGCCAACGCCAGCTAGCAAAACAGCCACCCATTGAAGCCCTCGCAGATGTTCATGTAAAACAAAGAGTCCGACGGTGACGCTAACGAGGGGGGTGATGTAATAACCGAGAGATGCTTCAACAATGCGATTCGCGCTTACCGACCAGATGTAGACGCCCCAGTTGATTGTGAGCATTAACGATGACAGCGCCAGGAGTGCCAGAGTGCGAGGCTGACGGAAAATTGCAAATGTCTCTTTAAGTTGTTTGGAGATCGCTAATAAGATTAAGCACAGTAGAAGTGACCAGACGCCTCGGTTTGCAAGAATTTCAAAAGCGCTTGCCTTATGCAAATAGTGCCAAAAGAGTGGTAGCAAACCCCAAATTGTGTATGCGCCTACGCCATAGAAAAGTCCAGTTGCCTTGTGCTCAATTTTCGAAATTCGAGATCACCTTACTCATGGAAGTATCAGACTCTGTTTTCAATCCATGATCCCTTCTGAAAGAAATCCGCAATGCGGAAGTTCCTGCAAGAATTTTGTGGCATAGCCCAAAAATTCAAACTAATATTGATGAGTTCGATCCTACATTAGAAATGGATACATTTTCTCTGCACTAAAAGTTTAATTAGGGTGAGAACAAGGTGTGTTCGACATTCGACGGGGTGGTGGCATGAATTTACTTGATGACCTATACCTTGACTCACGAATGAGCAATATATGGTCGCTAAAGGCCACAATTTCTTATTGGTTGCGAGTTGAATCCGAGCTTGCAGGTGCCCTCGCTGACGCAAATATTATTACAAGAGACGATGCTCGGATGATTTCCGAGGTCTGTTCGGTAGAAGCGCTTGATACTTCGCGATTAATTCTTGAAAGCAAAAATGTGGGATACCCAATTGTTTCGCTAGTTTCTATGATCTGTGAGGCTCTACCTTCTGAGCAGGCGGGAAAGGTTCATTGGGGAGCGACCACACAAGACATCATGGACTCCGCACTTGTACTTCAAGCAAGAGACGCTCTCGAATACCTGCTAGAGCTTCAAGGGCAACTTGGGGATGCTATCTCTGATTTGGCGAGCAAGCATGAAAGAACTGTGATGGCGGGCAGAACTCATGGCAAGCAAGCAACACCCACAACTTTCGGCGCTAAATGTGCAGTATTTCTTGATCAATTAGTAAGTGACCGTAGCCGATTGCTAGATGCCTATCGTCGCATGAGTTTCGTTTCACTTCACGGTGCAGCAGGAACATCAGCGGCACTTCATCCTCATGCCAACGAGGTAAGACGCGCATTAGCAAAAAGGTTGGATCTTGAAAATAAATTGATCCCGTGGCACGTGAACAGAAGTGCGATTATCACTGTGGGAGATGCGATCAGCGCGACCTTGCAAACTCTCACTCGCCTTGCTCGCGAAATTATTGATTTGTCTCGCACGGAGATTGCGGAATTGAGCGAGGGAAGCTCGAAATACAAAGGCGCCTCCTCCACCATGCCCCAGAAAGCGAATCCTATTGAATCTGAATCGATAATCGGATTTGGAGTAAGCGGGGCAACGCATGCTACGGCTCTACATCGCGCAAGTGAGGCCGCACATGAGAGATCAGCTGGTGAATGGCAAATTGAGTGGAGAGTACTGCCGGATATTTTCAGTTGCGCTGCATCTGCACTCTCCTTGGCGCTAAGTGCAACCAAGAATTTGCAAGTATTCCCCGCTCAGATGCTCAAGAATTGCTCCCTTGATGGTGGATTACTGTTGGCTGAGGCTGCAATGATGCATATTGCCCCTCAGATGGGACGCGATAATGCGCATAAATTGCTTTATGAAGTATGTAGAGATTCTAGAAAAAATCAGCAAAGTTTTGAGACCGCGCTTAGAGAAAATCTCGGGGCGCAATTTCAGAGTTACTTCAAGGACTTTTCCTTTGATCCGTCTGCTCACGTGGGGGAAGCACCTAATGTGGCCCGAGAAGGCGTCAAACTATGGTCAGAATCCAAAAAAGAGTCGTTGGTTCCCTAAGCAATGAAAATACTTATTGCCGAGCTTAAACAGGAGTCAAATACTTTTGCGCCTCTAACTACCGTCGAGGATTTCAAAGGTTTTCATCTGATCTACGGCAATGAGGTAATTGAGAAGCTTCAAGGCACCAATAGCGAGATTGCAGGATTTCTCAATGTGTTGAAGGCTCATGGCCATCAAGCGATCCCGGTTATGGCTGCCTTCGCTGTCTCAGGTGGCCCATTGAGTGCACAGGCTTATGAATACTTAACAGGACGTTTATATGAAGGAATTCACTCCGCTGGGAAGATTGATGGGGTTTTACTTTCACTCCATGGTGCGATGGTGAGTGTTAATGAATTGGATGCTGATGGGGCAATTATTGAAAAGGTAAGGGAAATTGTCGGATCAGAGGTTCCGATAATGGTGACCATGGACCTTCATGCCAACATCACGCAGAAAAAGATTACAAACGCTACAACTATTTCGGGTTTTCGCACTTGCCCACATATCGATCTTATTGAAACCGGAGAGCGCGCGGCACGCATGCTATGCGGGCTTCTCGACGGAACTTCAAAACCAACTATGGCATGGCAAAAAGTGCCAATGGTAACTCCCGCTTGCAAGCAAATTGATTTCAAGCCCGGGCCTTATCGGGACCTGCTGCAAGCGACAATCGGTTTGGATGACGAGGGAGCGATTGATAGTTCGGCGTTCACTGTGCAACCGTGGCTAGATATTCCGGAGTTGGGATATGGGGCAATCGTAATTACTGAAAATGATGATCAGCTTGCGCGAAAATTAACAAGCAAATTAGCTAAAAAAATGTGGGATTCTCGAGGTCCGTTACTGGATATCGAGCTGCTGTTAGCTCCTGTTGCAATTGAGAAGGCGTTAAAAAAGAGCCTCGGACCAGTGGTGCTGAGTGACTTGGCAGACGGAACGGGTGCTGGTTCACCTGGTGATAGTTCGGCAGTCTTAGCGGCGCTCATTGCTGCGCGTCCTGACAAGCGATGCCTAGTAAGCGTCTGTGATGCCGAGGTCGCACTCCTAGCAGCATCGATAGGTGTTGGCGGCGAGATATCAACATTGATTGGCGCCAAGAAGAGTTTTGCATTTAGTTCGCCCACTCAAATAACTGGAAAAGTTATCCGAAGTGGAGTGGAACATTTCAGGTTTACGCAGAAAGGCTACAACGGCATGAGAGTAGAAATGGGACTCTGTGCTGTATTGGAAATTGGTGAGATAAGAGTTCTTGTCACCTCACTTCCTGCCTTTACAACTGATCCTCAGTTTTATCGCTGTGTTGACCTAGAGCCAACGGCAGCGCAAATAGTTGTTGTGAAATCACATGCACAATTCCAAGACAGTTACGATGCTATTGCGAGTGAGATCATGTTTTTAGATACGCCAGGTATGAGTTCGGACAACGTGGCACAACTGCCTTTCGTTAATATCGATCGCCCTCTTTATCCTTGGGATCGCGATCTCGTTTTCGATGCTGGAGCCACCGAATGACATACGAATCTCCCTGGCCTTCTCCAATAAATCTTTGGGGAAACCCGCCATGGCTGATGTCGGGCAAATGTTTAACCGCTTGGTTTGAGACTGATATTGAACGCGTGCGAAGCATTCTCAGTCCTTCGTTTACTCCAAAGGTAGGCAAAAATGGCGTTATAACTCGTCTGCGTTTTTATGACATTGATTATTCCCCTGTCGCTAAGGAAGAAGCGCAAATCCCGGGCAATTCAGGTAGCTTCAAAGAAGCAGTTGTAGCCTTTGCTGGTGAAATCGATGGAGTACAAGGTGAATATTCGGCATTTATGTGGACCGATTCTCTGGTCTATTTCTCGTGGGGGAGAGAAAATTTCGGTTGGCCGCTTCTGATTTCTGAGATTGAACTCTCTGGCGGCTTCTGGGATGCATCATCTGAAGATCAATCCCGGGGGAAGATAACGACAGCAGGTGCATCATGGGAGCTAACGTGCGAGAACCACGTTCAAGAAACCATTTCTGTCGGTTCAGCAACGGCCTGGCTTACTCCACGACGAACACTTTTTTCTAGGCCTGAAACTTTCGAGAAGCGCGAGCTCCTCATCGTTAGACCAGAGATCATTGAGCCTGGACTACTTACAACACATAAAGGTCAAGTCAATTTCTCTGCCGCGCCGGATTCAATTCTCGCCGGGCTGCAACCACTGGGAGATTGCACCATTCATCAACACAGTAAATTTCTCTTAAGTGTTGGCGAAGACGTTGAAACTAAAACGGAGCAATAAAGACTCTCACCGGTAATTTGTAAATTGAACCGCGAAGTCCCACTTGAAATCTTTGATCATGGCGATCGCATCTTGTAGGTCATCACGGCTCTTACTTGTTACCCGAAGTTCATCACCTTGGATCTGAGTCTTAATCGACTTTGGTCCCTCATCGCGCAAGAACTTAGCAACCTTCTTAGCGTTCTCTGTGGTGATGCCTTCTTTAAGTGGGCAGTTGATCTTGTAAATCTTGCCGCTCAACGCTGGCTCACCTGGATCAATGTGCTTGAGTGATACACCGCGCTTGACCAACTTATCGCGCAGTACTTCCAATGTGGCTTTTGCCTTTTCCTCGGTGCTGGCTTCGATAGAAATCTTTTCGCCCTCGAGCTCAATTTTTGCACCGGTGTTCTTGAAGTCAAAACGGGTGTCGATTTCGCGGATGGCTTGATTTACCGCGTTGTCGAGTTCCATTCGATCGATCTTGGAGACCACATCGAAACTGCTATCTGCTGCCATGGGAGATCCTCTTCCTTGCTTCAACCGGCCTCTGAAACGCCTACTCGGCAACGGTACCCTCTCGGCTCGCTAGATTCATAATTGGCACACTTGCTGGCGACAAGTTTGGTCTAACGTTAAGCCGTGAATAAGCGCCGCCCACATACTGCTGAACTTGAGCATCGCTACGAAGGCGAAAGCCCAATTCGGACTCTGTTTTACCTGTTTGAGGAGCAAAAGCTTCGCGTTCTATTGGCCTTCCTCTTCTTTAGCATCAAGCATTCTCCTACGTGGATAATGCCTCTTTTAACAGCGAACACCATCGATCTGATTGCTTCCCATAAGAGTCTCTCCAAATTGGTTATTAATATCGTGATCCTTGCTGTTGTGACTTTGCAGAACTGGCCAATGAACTTGCTCTACGTGAAATTTCAAAGCAAAGCGATTCGAGAGGTAGAGAATCGACTTAGGTCAGCTTTGGTAGAACGGATGCAACAACTCACCATGGGTTTTTACCTAAAATCCAATGCTGGCGTTCTGCAAACTAAGGTCGTAAGAGACGTTGAAAATATCGAACAAATGGTAAGAAATTTGTCCGATGGTGGCTCAGCCGCTATTAATGGAATTGTCGGGGCAATAGTAATTACAGCGATTAAGGTCCCAATATTCCTCCCATTCTTTATCGTTCTCGCCCCTTTGATCGCAATATTGATAGCGAAATTACGGTTCAAATTACGCAGCAGAAATGAGGCGTTTCGCGGAGAAATTGAAAATATGTCCGCACGCGTTAATGAGATGACGTCGTTGATGCCCATAACTAGAGCTCATGGTTTGGAAGAATCTGCCTTGCAGACGATGAATGACTCTTTTGGCAACGTGAAGCGTGCGGGATTTAAACTCGATATCTTCAATGCAAAATTTGGTGCTCTTTCTTGGGTTACTTTTCAAATGGCAAACGTTCTCTGTCTGGCAGTAGCGAGTTACTGCGCGTTGAAAGGAAAATTTGGCGTCACAATTGGAGATGTGGTCCTGCTGACTGCATTCTTTGGTCAATTGATCGGTTCGGTTATTTTGTTAACAAGCCTCATGCCCACAATTGCCAAAGGTTTTGCTTCAATTCGCTCGCTAGGGGAAGTTCTAGAATCTCCAGATATCGAAGAGAATGCCAATAAACCACAGATTTCACATGTTGTTGGTGCGGTTGATTTCAACCACGTCCAATTTAGATACCCGCAGGGCAATCGAAATGCAATCAGCAATCTCACCGTAAGCGTTAAGCCTGGCGAAATGATTGCTTTAGTGGGTCCTTCTGGTTCTGGTAAGTCGACCTTCATCAACTTGGTCATTGGATTTCTTCGACCTCAGTCAGGCACGATCTCGATCGATGGTCATGATCTTTCTAAATTTGATCTGCGAACTTTCAGAAAATTCATTTCAGTTGTTCCGCAAGAGTCAGTGCTATTTGAAGGATCGGTTCGAGGCAACATTACATATGGCTTGGGTTCGGTCTCCGACCAACGAGTTTTGGATGCTTTGCAGGCGGCCAATGCGCTGGATTTCGTTAGGGAACTTCCAGAAGGCACTAATACTTTGGTGGGGGAGCGCGGAGCAAGAATTTCTGGTGGACAAAAGCAACGACTTGCAATCGCGCGCGCTCTTATCCGCAATCCCAGAATCTTGATCCTTGATGAAGCAACGTCTGCCCTTGACTCGGAATCCGAGAGTGCTATTCAGGAAGCCCTCGAAACTTTGATGCATGATCGAACTACTTTTGTTGTTGCTCACCGGTTGTCGACGGTTCAGAAAGCGGATTTGATTGTTGTACTCGACAAAGGCGAACTGGTCGAGTCTGGTCGCCATTCAGATTTAGTAGGTGCTGGCGGGCTATATCAGCGGCTTTACGATGCCCAGGTCTTCCACAATCAGCCCGAAGAGAAGTAATTCACACTGGAATTTGGACTTTCCCGCCCGATTATCTGTCGCTGAAAATAGGGTAATCTACGCTCGCTGCTTCAATAGTTAACCCTGGCGGGTTGCCCGAGCGGCCAATGGGAGGGGAC
>CAIYBL010000165.1 GCA_903924485.1 uncultured Actinomycetes bacterium | reverse complement strand
TGCAACAATCTGATCAAGAAAATCTGGAACTTCTGGAACATCTAGGTCTGCAATCTGCTTCTTAAGCATTTTCGTAGCAATCGCAGTCATTCCAGGTGCTGGCATAACAGATTGCGGTATATGCATATCGCTACCGGGTAGATGCATCGCGGTATTTCCTGCTGGGCTAAATTGCAAGTCATTCATTCGCGACTTGGTGATCATGTCAAAGCCCCAAAAAGTGAAGAAGATCATCGTTTCAACCCCTTCACCAAGTGCAGCATTGGCAAGGATGAGACCCGGGTAGGCCATATCTAGATTTCCTTTAGAGCAAATAATTGCGAGTTTGCGATCTGAACTATCAGAACCGAAGTTCGGAACAATCGATGGTGCTGTAGTCATCATGGGCTCCTTCACACACAACCTTTAGGCTTAGGTAATCCGGCGATATACGCCATTTTTTTTGCTGGCTTCTTAGGGAAAAGCTCGAATTGTTCTTTAACGGGAACCCCACCAACGGTTTGAACGCGCCTGGATGTTGCTGTTTCTCCCTGAACCTTGAAATCTTCTCGAAGGAATTTAATGATCGCCCAGTGAGCAGGCGTCATCTCCACTTCAATCTGAGAGGCAAGAGTCTTTGCGATCTCCTCATCCCATTCGTCGTACTTGGTGAGGAAACCTTCTTCATTTACGTTGATCTGTTTTCCTGCTATTTCAATGACTGGCATGTTCTCCTACTTTCTCCGTAAGTGGTGCTTTCACCTTTCCTGCCATAGACATCAAGGCTGGAATAGGAATCCATCGGCCTTTCATAAGCATGTTCCAATAAATCCAACGAAAAGCTAATTTGCCCATGTGATTAAGGCTGCTCTCTTTAAGCAATGGCATCGGTCCGACCCAAGGCAATGGGAACTTTCCCTTTAAAGGTTCGGTCGTGTAATTGAAATCGATGAGAAGGCCCTTGCCATGACCTGATTCGATGAAACAGTTGGCGTGGCCATCGAAGTTATGTTTCATAGGGCGACCTTCTACATAATCGACGAAATTTTCGGAGAAAAGATCTATGGCGAAGTGCGCGACAGATCCAGCTTTGGAAGCCGGAATATCGGAGCCATCCCCTACCGCAAAAACATTTTTATACTTCTTGGATAGGAAAGTTTCTTTATCCACCGGAACATAATTGAGATCATCACCCATGCCTGAGCGCCCAACATAATCTGCACCCATATTGAGAGGGACGGTTACCAGGAGATCAAAAGGTATTTCTCGTTCATCCATAGAAATCAGGGTCTTAGTATCTGAATCTATACGGTCAACGACGAAATCTGGCTCTAGGGAAATCTTGCGATCATCCAACATGAAACCAAGCTGTTTGGAACATACAGGCTTTGTGAATGCCCCCTCAAGTGGCGTCACATAAATTATCTCGACCTTGTCGCGAATACCTCTATCTTCGAAGTATGCATCTGCTAGAAATGCGAATTCAAGCGGTGCAACAGGACATTTGATTGGCATCTCCGTGATGTGAACAACTAATCGCCCACCATTAAAGTCTTTCAGCGCACCATGAAGCGCCTTTGATCCTTCAAAGGTGTAGAAGTCAAAGACACTTTTGTACCAAGTCTTAGGATCATCCATGCCTGGCGTTTGATCTGGGCGAGGAGTTGTACCAGAGGCCATCACCAAATAGTCATAAGCCAATACCCGACCATCGCTAAGCAATACATGATTTAATTCTGGTTCGACTTTATCGATATCGGCCATCACAAAATCGACGCCATTGGGTAAGTACTTCCTACGGTCCTTCACTATTTGGTCGGGCGTATAGCCACCAAAGGGAAGAAACAGCAACCCGGGCTGATAAACATGTTGTGTATCTCGATCAACGATGGTGATCGCCCATTCCTCTTTTTTAAGCTTTCTCCGCAATTTGGTGGCAACCATCGTTCCCGCTGTACCGCCACCGAGTATGAGTAAGTTTCTCATCTGCCCTCCTTGACTTTTTCACTCTACTCGCGAGTGAACGTAAGAGGGTTGACATATGTAATGACCCTCGTCTCAATACAAAATGAGCACTACTTAAGCGTGAAAAGTAGTGACCTGCGAGACATGCAGTTGAGGGTATTCACTCATTTACCTTGACAAATTTGCAACATATTCTTCGACACCCATTTCATAAATGTCTTCTGGGCCATCTTCTTCATCAATTTGTTGGCCAACCTTCGGAAAGCCAAATTTATTGATGAGGGCAATGGATGCAAGATTTGTTGGACTTACTGTGTAGCGCAAGATCTTTACTACCGGATCCTGACAGACCCAATTCCACATACCTTTGATCGCTTCATAGCCAAACCCTTTATTGTGAAACTTGTCGTCAATACCAAGTCCAATTTCAACCATTCCATTTTCATCGGGAGCGCCATGGAAACTCGTACTGCCAATTATTTCCTGATCGGACTTGAGGACAATCCATCGCACAAACCACTTATTTAAGGACTGATCTTCCTTCACTTGCGGTACCCGCCAATGTAGGGGGCCTTTATCATCAATCAGGATTCGGTGCGGGTTGCTGTAGGAACGGTCGCTATAGATCGATTGATCTTCTGGAGATTCAAAGAGGGTGATCAATCTACGTGGTGAGATGTGGTGAAGTTCTAAGCGCTCAGTATTGATAACAGGCCACATGTCATCCGAGAGCTCCATCTTTATTGGCGATCAAACTTAGTAATTGCATAGGAATAGTAGTCAGAAGGTTTGCCGTCTTCGACGAAGAGGTTATGAAGAATTCCTTCAAACTTCCAACCAGCTTTCTCAAAAGCCCTTTTCATCCCAATATTTTCATTAGCAGTGGAACCTTCAACGCGATGGTGACCCTGGGCAAATGCATATTGTGAGACGGCCTTTAGTGCCCCAGTCCCAATACCTTTGCCCCGAAATTCAGGGGCTAGCTCCAAACCCATTTCCAGCGCACCATCTGGCATCGTGAAGTTGCAATGACGCAGTTGCATATCTCCGACTAATTCTCCATCAGCTTCAATCGCAAGGTGGAGGTAATGGTCAAACCACTGCCCAGAAAGCATAAAACGATCACGAAAACGTTCAATTTTTTCAGGACTCGTTATCTCTCGAATCGCACATGCGCGTTCGAATTCATTCTCGCGGTAGGACCGCAGAGACACCTGCGAGTGATCTAGCGACATATGGCAATCATTCCCTACTCGGCAAACTTTCGGAGCGCATCTCCGTTCAATCGGAAAGTCGTCCATTCATCCATAGGCACGGCGCCCATGCTTATATATAGGTCAATGGAAGGTTTGTTCCAATCCAGCACCCACCATTGGAATCTTTCATAGTCACGCTCGACGGCAAGTGTTGCCAGGGTCTTTAATAGCGCCATCCCATAGCCGTTGCCACGGTGCTCTTCCAATACAAAAAGATCTTCAAGGTAGAGCCCTGGCTTTCCCAACCACGTTGAGTAGTTCAGAAACCAAAGAGCGATTCCGACGATTGTGCCTTCAACTTCTACAACATGACAGAAAGCAACGGGATGTTCTTTAAAGAGAGAGTTGCGAATATCAGATGCAGTTGCAAAGACCTCTTCGGGAGCTTTCTCATAAATTGCCAATTCATGGATCAAATGCATAATTGCGGTTTCATCACCTAAGACTGCTTCACGAATAATCATCGGCAATAGTCCATAACGATATTCTTCAGCGTTTCGGTCACAATCTCCAAAGATTCCAAGGTAACCCATTCGGATGCAGCGTGCGCACCATCGCCATCTACCCCGAATAGGAGACATGGAATACCGGCTTGATCAAGCAACGCGCAGTCAGTCCAAAAGGGCTCGGCACGAATAAGCGGTTCATGACCAAGTGCGCTACCAAGGTGTCGAACGGCAATCTTTGCGATCTCTGATTCTGGGTCAGCCTTAAAAGAACTACGCGTTAATCCCGGAATGAGCGAATAGGAAAAGTCCCGCACTGATTGAGTAAGTGAATCAAGAATCTCTCTCAACTCCCTTTGGACAGATTCAGATGTCTCACCAGGAATTGTTCGGCGCTCTAAAGTGATGGTGCATTGCGCGGGATAACTTGACGCTTCCTCGCCTCCCGAAATGAGAGAAGCATGAACCGTCCCAGGACCAAGAATGGGATCCAATTTTCCTGCAAGTGTGGCTGCATACTCTTCAAGGGCAACGAGGAAATGTCCTGCTTTAGCAATTGCATCTATCCCTAATTCTGGCCTACTGCCGTGCGCTGCACGTCCATGAATAACGACATCAAACCAAGCAAAACCTTTATGTGACATTGTCACTTGCAGATATGAAGGCTCGATGACCAAACCAGCATCGGATTTAAAATGCTCGAGAACTTCCTCGGTGCCAAAACTTGCAGCCTCTTCATCGGCGACACAAGCTACAAGCAGATCACCGCTATGCCCCATGAGTTTGGCCTGCCTTGCAGCAACCATCATCGCTGCGATGCCACCTTTCATATCAAAGCTACCACGTCCAAACATCTTGCCATCTTTGATAACGGGATCAAGTCCATTGCCTTCATAGCTTCCCAAAGAGACGGTATCTATATGTCCATTCAACATGAGACTTTTGCCAGAACCGTTTCCCCGCGAAATACCAACAATCGACGGACGACCAGAATGTTTTTCAAGGCGATGTACTTCGAAATCATTGGACCTAAACCACTGCTCAATAAAATCTCCAATTGCTCCCTCTCCAGCCGCACCAGAAACTAAATCTGGATTTGAGGAGTCAATTCTGATTAGTTGTGCAAGCAAGTCGGCAACTTCACTCATGAGCATTCCCTTGGAAGAGGATTGGCTTGTAAACCTTCAGTATTAATTAGTACAACATTTGACTGCTTAGTAATTCCCAACGAAGTGCGCGCCTTTTCATCAGAAAGCAGTGTTCGCAGCCCCGCAAGGGTTGCACCGCCACACGGACCAGAGTCAACGCCGTTTGCATTCAACTCCTTGACAGCTTTAGCGCACTCCGCATCGTCAACAACAACAGCCGCGCTAATACCCGCGCGCAACAAAGGCCACGCCGCCTCCGATGGAGTTCCACAATTTAGTCCTGCCATAATCGTTGGCGTTGTTTCCACACTCGTTCGAACATCATCCTTCAGCGATCGAAGAAGACATGCCGCAACAGTCGGCTCGACAGACACCAAGACAGGATGAAACACAGATGCCCCCCGGTAATGGGCCACAACGGCGTGGGCAAGGGATCCAACTCCGACAGGAATCACGACGACATCCACTGGATGTGAAGCCATCTGTTCGTCAATTTCGGCGCACAAGGTTTGATACCCCTCAACAATCCACTGTGGGATTTCTTCATACCCTTCCCATGAAGTGTCCTGAATGAGAACGGCGCCAGGAATTGATTCAGTAAATACTCGTGCCTGGTCGACAGCAACATCGTAGGAAGCTTCAGTCTTATGGATTACTGCTCCCTCGCTTTCAATTGCAGCAACCGCTTCAGGGCTTACGCCGAAGGGAATAAATATCTCCGCCTTGCAATTAAGGTACTTTGCCATGCGTGCAACAGCGCGACCATGATTGCCATCGGTTGCCGCCACGAGAAGTGAAATCCCGCTGAAGAGAGCCTTTTCTTTGATCGCAGAAAAAGTGAGTTCGGATTCCGGGATTCCCAATTTCTCGCCATAGACCCGTGCGATCGCCCATGATGCGCCAAGGATTTTAAAGGCAGGCAACTCAAGACGTGAAGATTCATTCTTAACTTGCAACGATGCAACACCTAATTCATCCGCCAAAAGGGGTAGGGAAATCAATGCGCTTTTGGAGAATCCCGGTATTGATGCATGAAACTTTGGTGCCCAATTCTTTCCAGATTCATAGCGCCAGGATTGGGCTGCGGGATTCGAGAAAGTAGGGAAGGAACTCATAGGGCGATATTAACGGCAATCTTGCAACTTATAAGACGTACCTACGAACCTTCTGCAACCTTCTTAAGGCGAACGAGAGATTTTGCCACAGCCATTTGCGTCCACGGATAGGCCTTTCTTAATCTCAGCCACAAAGTTGAAATCATAGGAATCTGAGATGCGTCAAAAGTTTCAGTAACTTGCGTCGAATTAGGGGTAAGGGCGCTGAGCTCATAACGCCATCGCCACCTTCCAATATGGCGCCAAGCGATCAAAGTATTCTCTTGAAACTCAACTACGGTATTCAAAATCTTGTAATCGATGACAAGGTGCATCTGCATTCCAAATTTTGACCCAAGCACTAAATGATCTGGGCCGCTCAAGTTTTCCTGAATTGTCTGCGATCCATCAATCTCCTTATGCCTTGATGGAGAGGTCAGAATGGCAAATATCTTCTCCGCCGGTGCATCTATAACTATGCGTGCGGCCTTAATTTTCGGGTTACCGGTATCGAGAATTTCAGAACGGATCGGCTGTTCAGTCATGGTCGATTTTAACCTACCTCTTGAATGGGTGTGGCGTTGCAGATGTCTTGGGCACCCGCATCTTTGCAATCACACTTCCTGGGGAGGGGTGACAATATTGTGCGATTCCCAAATCTCCCGCGACTGAGAGAAAGATGAATGCGTCTTCAATCGTGAAGCCCCATTCATCAACAAG
>CAIYBL010000164.1 GCA_903924485.1 uncultured Actinomycetes bacterium | reverse complement strand
CTTCGCTGCTACAAGTGGATGACATCACTTCATCAGTGATCAAATTGGGCGAGAGTATGGATGATGCTGCAGGGGAGGCTTTCGACAAGATTGCTAGAGTCATGGGACTAGGTTTTCCTGGAGGCCCGGCTATAGATCGTGAAGCCGTTGCTGGTAATCCTGCAGCGATTAATTTCCCCAGAGGCCTCACCCACCCTAATGATTGGCAGAGTCGTCCTTTTGATTTTTCATTCTCTGGCCTAAAGACTGCGGTTGCGCGATATTTGGAATCAACTCCCAATTATGCCAAAGCCGATGTCGCAGCTTCATTTCAGGAATCAATCGTGGATGTCTTAATGTTGAAAGCTTTGGCTGCTTGCAAAAAAACAGGAATTGATTCTTTGGTAATAGCCGGAGGAGTCGCAGCTAATTCCAGGTTAAGAGCGGTTGCCCAGCAAAGATGCGAGGCCGCGAAAATCCGCCTGCGTATTCCAGCACCTGGGCTTTGTACCGATAACGGCGCCATGGTTGCAGCCTTGGGTTCTTTGATGGTTTCGGCAGGGCGCCCAGCCAGCAACATCGATCTAGAGGCAACATCAAGCCTTCCTGTTACATCCGTCGCAATCTGATTTAGTCGTTCACTGAACGATAAACCTCACGTCGATGTCCTATTTCGATAATGAGTACAAGAAGTCTCTGATTTTCAACAGAATAGAGGATTCTGTAACCACCAACTCTGACGCGAAAGAACTCGCTGCCCTGAATCTTTATTGACGCCGGAGGGCGAGGGTTCTCTTGAAGTAGTTCGATAGCGGCATATATTCGCAATTGATCCTGTCGTGCAATTTTTGCTAATGATTTTTTTGCTGCGGGACGGTATTCGACGATGCAACGGCTCACGCCAAGCCGAGCTCTTTCTTGACCTGTTCCCATGGAATATTTGGGGAGGGGTCGGCCATGGCCTGATCAATTGCCCGCAGATCTTCAAGGTCCTCCAGAGATTGCAGGAGTTGTTCATATCGGGATGGACTAATGAGGACAGCAGCAGGCTCTCCATGGCGCGAGATTGTGATGGCATGAGTCTGTGCCTCGTTGATGAGAGTTGGAAGGTCGCGCCTGGCATCGCTTAAAGAGATCGTTGACATAAGAGAAATGTACATTAATTGTAAAAAAATGTACAAGAGAGTAGATCCAGAGCGATCACTTTGGATTTGCCGTCACCTATACCCCCGCATAGGCTATGAGTTAGCACTCAGGACCCGAGTCTGCTAATTGGCGGAAGTCGCCGGGCCCGAAAGGGCACCTGAGGGATCTTTAACCACTCGATCAACAACTTATAAAGGAGTCACCACATGGCCGTCGCCATTAAGCCACTTGAAGATCGCATCGTTGTAAAGGCCAATGCGGCTGAGACAACAACTGCATCAGGTCTTGTTATCCCTGATACAGCCAAAGAGAAGCCACAAGAAGGCACTGTTATTGCAGTGGGCCCAGGTCGCTTTGATGATGGCGCTCGCGTTCCTATTGATGTCGCAGTTGGCGATGTTGTCCTGTACAGCAAGTACGGCGGAACTGAAGTTAAGTACAACAACGAGGAGTACTTAGTTCTTTCAGCTCGCGACATTCTTGCCGTGATTGAGAAGAAGTAAATGGGAAAAATTCTTGAATTCGATGAGCACGCTCGTCGTGCCATGGAACGTGGTGTCAACATTCTTGCTGACACCGTCAAAGTAACTCTTGGGCCCAAGGGTCGCAACGTAGTTATCTCAAAGAGTTATGGTGCTCCAACTATTACTAACGACGGCGTAACAATCGCCCGCGAAATTGAACTCTCTGATCCAGTTGAGAACATGGGCGCGCAGTTGGTGAAAGAAGTGGCCACTAAGACCAACGATGTAGCAGGAGATGGAACAACTACGGCAACAGTTTTGGCACAAGCAATGGTCAAAGAAGGTCTTCGTAACCTTGCTGCCGGAGCACAGCCAATGGATATCAAAATCGGCATTGAGGCAGCAGTTGTTGCTATCACCGAGCGCCTTCGTGCGAATGCAACTGTTGTCAAAGATAAGTCGCAGATCGCAGATGTAGCAACTATTTCTGCCCAAGACCGTGCCATTGGTGATTTGATCGCCGAAGCCATGGACAAGGTTGGCAAAGATGGTGTTATCACTGTTGAAGAGTCATCCACAACTGGACTTGAACTTGAGTTCACTGAGGGAATGCAATTCGACAAGGGTTATATCTCTCCTTACTTCGTTACAGATCAAGAGCGAATGGAAACTGTCCTTGAGGACGCCTACGTTCTGCTTTCTTCTAACAAGATTTCTGCGCTCAGCGAACTTCTTCCAATTTTGGAAAAGATTGCCCAAGCCAGTAAGCCACTTTTGATCATCTCAGAAGATGTTGACGGGGAAGCACTTTCAACCTTGGTTGTTAACAAGATGCGCGGAGTATTTACTTCAGCTGCTGTTAAGGCTCCAGGCTTTGGTGATCGCCGCAAGGCTATGTTGGAAGACATCGCTATCTTGACTGGCGCACAAGTTATTGCTGCTGAAGTTGGCATGAAGCTTGATCAAGTTGGACTTGAAGTACTTGGCCGCGCACGTCGCATCGTCATCACTAAAGACAACACCACCATTGTTGATGGCGGGGGAGACAAGGGAGCAGTTGCTGCTCGTGTTTCTGAGATTCGTCGCGAACTTGAAAATACCGATTCTGAATGGGATCGCAGCAAGCTGCAAGAGCGCGTTGCAAAACTCGCTGGAGGCGTTTGCGTAATCAAAGTTGGCGCGCACACCGAAGTTGAATTAAAAGAGAAGAAGCACCGTCTTGAAGATGCAATCTCAGCAACACGAGCCGCAGTAGAAGAAGGCATCGTTGTTGGAGGAGGCGCAGCTTTGGTTCATGCCGCAGATGCTCTTGATGGCGATCTCGGTTTCGAAGGCGACAAAGCCGTCGGAGTCCGTCTTGTCCGTAAAGCATGCGATGAACCACTTCGCTGGATTGCTGAAAATGCTGGTCTTGAGGGATATGTCGTTGTATCAAAGGTTCGTGCAATGAAGGCTCACGAAGGCTTCAACGCAGCAACTGATGTTTATGGCGACCTCACAAAAGATGGCGTAATCGATCCCGTGAAGGTGACACGCTCTGCTCTTGCTAATGCTGCCTCCATTGCAGCAATGTTCATTACAACTGAAGCAGTTGTCTATGAAAAGCCTGAGACTGACAGTGCTGATGCAGGTGGCTCTGGCCATTCGCACGGTCCTGGCGGGCATAGCCACTAACAGGTAAATTCCTCTACGTGGAACAGCTCACCCTTTCAGTAGATTGCGGCGGCCTGGGAATCAAAGCTTCGGTGCTTGATAGCGCCGGAACAATGAGGATCCCGGCCGTTCGCATTCCTACTCCCTATCCGCTCTCGCCTCAACGACTTGTTCAGACGATTGCGGATTTGGCAAAGACGCTACCCAAAGCCGATAGGGCCACTGTGGGTGTTCCGGGAATGATTCGACATGGCGTAGTTGTTGCAACGCCGCATTACATCAATGTCGCAGGACCTTTAACTCGCATGGATCCTGATTTAAAAAAGGCGTGGGATGGGTTTGATATGCGACAGGCCCTCACGGATGCCCTTGGAGTTCAGACCTTGGTTCTCAATGATGCTGAAGTTCATGGGGCAGGGGTTGTTGCGGGGTCGGGATTTGAAGTTGTTTTAACTCTTGGCACTGGCCTCGGAAGTGCAATCTTTGATGGCGGAGTATTGGCGCCCCATATCGAGTTCTCTCATGCACCCGTGCGAAGGTTAACTACGTATGACACATGGATTGGCGAAAATGAACGTCGTCGACTCGGTGATAGTTTCTGGTCTCGTCGCGTGCGCACCATGGTTGATGAACTTCGCCCAGTATTTCTTTGGGATCGTTTATATATAGGCGGTGGCAACGCCCGGCGCATTAAAGATGTCGTGATTCACCGCCTGGGCAATGACGTCGTAATTGTCCCAAATGAGGCTGGAATTATTGGCGGAGTCCGCGCCTGGAGTTTGATTCCCAGCAAAGACTGATTGGATATATCGGTGAAGCGGCGCGGAATGTTACCTGCGATTCTTGTTGTGCTGATGTCAATAACTACTTTGGCTTATGCGGATGAGACTCCAAGCCCTAGCCCTTCAGATTCACCATCAGTGGTGGCTACGACTATTTCACCCAGCCCGACACCTACTCCTAATGCGATGCCGACACTTGCTGCTTTAGTGGATCGCCCCGTGCCTTCTTCGGCGAAGCCGCCTCTTGCCTTCGTGAAGAATGATCGACCGAAGCCATACATTGACCGGTGCCATACGCAGCAGAATTTAACCGCTTCAGAAGTAAGTTGTTTCTATGGGAACGCAAAATCTTCACATGTAATTGTGCTCTTTGGGGATAGTCATGCGCTGTCGTGGTTTCCCGCGATTGCAGTATTGGCGAAAGCAAAAAACTGGGGTTTCTACTCATTAACAATGTCATCATGCTGGCCAGCAGATATTCCGGCATGGAATTCAACGAAGAATATTCTGATGACCAATTGTTCTATTTGGAGAAAGAACACCCTTAAGCAAATATCAAGTATTCATCCAGAGATGACTTTTGTTGGAGGAACCAGAGGTTTCTCAACTGTCGATGCTAAGGGAAATGTTTTAACGGGTGATGTCAGAACTGCTGTTTGGGAGGCAGGTATGACGCGAACGTTGAAATCGCTAAAGGCTTCAAGTAAGAATGTTATCTATTTGGGAGACACGCCATCGTCCAGCTTTGATGTTCCCGCATGTTTGATGGCGCATAAGAACAGTATTGCTTCATGTAGCACTCCATTTGCAAAAGCCGTTTCAGTCTCGTGGCTGGTTGAGGAGAAACATGTAGCCGACACACTTGGTGTGACATGGGTAGATCCGACACCTTGGATTTGTACAACAAATCCGTGTTCACCATTGTCGGGAAATTACATTATTTATATTGACGGAGCACACCTAGCGGCGACTTTTTCTGCAACACTTGAGCGACCGCTCTGGGCTTTTCTTACTCACAATTAAGAAGCGTGAGGGATATCTCCACTGCGATTGCCATCCAAAATTATTAGTCGTTCATCTTCGCTAAGGCCGCCCCAGATCCCGTAGGGCTCTTGAACGCTGAGCGCATGTTCGCGGCATTGTTGAATCACCGGACACGCGGCACAGATAGCCTTGGCTGCATTTTCGCGGTTTCTCCTGCGAGGGCCACGTTCGCCATCTGGATGGAAAAAGATCTCCGAGGAAAGTTCCTGGCAGGCGCCTGAATATTGCCACTGCCATAGATCGGCAATTGGCTTGGGAAGACGAGAAATCTCGGCCATGAATGTGTACCCCTCACTAGTAGACGCACTGTACAACCGTTGCGTACATTGTTCAACTACCCTACTTTGAGGGGTTGGGAGCGGATTTTGGGGTGGTGAAGGTTGGGATTTGGCGCCAAACTACTCATGTGACTCAAGCGCAGGAGTACTTCAGCGTTGCCGCTGTTGCCAGAATTATGGCAATTTCGCCTGCAACGTTGCGCACGTGGGATCGCAGATACGGCCTGGGGGCATCCGAGCATGAAAGCGGACAACACCGTAGGTATTCGGGAGAAGATGTAGCAAAGTTGCTGCATATGCGCCGCTTGATTATCTCGGGGGTTGTACCTGCCGAGGCAGCAGATTTAGCAAAAAAATATAGCGGCCCTGCACTCGCGCTACCGAAACCCCAGCCTGCGACTACGCGAAGGGAATTTGTCACCGCGCTTTTTCGCGCCGCCTACGGGCTGGACGAGAGATATCTCGAGGAGGCCCTCTCTGACGCTTTTACCAAAGATGGGGTAATAAAAACCTGGCACGAGGTGGTCGTCCCGCTATTAGTGAGGATTGGCGAGGAGTGGGAGCGCACCGATACCGGAGTAGAGGTAGAGCACCTACTTTCTGAGATTATTAATCGTTGCCTTCATCGCGTGAAATTGTCTGTTGCCCACAACTCACGTCCCGTTTTACTTGCAGCGGTCTCTGACGAACAACACAGTATGGCTCTCTTGGCGGTAAAGGCAGCTTTGGCCGAGAGAAATATTGCTTCGTACTACTTAGGAGCGCGCACACCCAGTGAAGCCATCGCCTCTATGGTCACTCGCATAGCCCCACCAGCTATTTTCTTGTGGGCGGTTATGCCTGAAAATGCTGATCCTCAAACTTTTCGAAATTTACCTAAAGTCCGCCCTGCCCCGCGACTTCTCTTGGGGGGGCCCGGCTGGGATCGTGAATCGTGCGCGGACGCATACTTCGTGGATGACCTTGCCTCGGCGTGTGAGGAAATTTCGCGGGCAGTTGGCCTCTAGTTGCACCGATAGACTTCACGCCTTATGAGCGAGAATGAAAAAGTGATGATGCTGGGCCTGACATATGACGATGTCCTGCTCCTGCCAGATGCTTCCGAAGTGGTCCCTAGTGAAGTAGATACAAGTACAGCTCTCACGCGGACAATCTCTCTTCGAATCCCATTGGTCTCATCAGCGATGGATACAGTCACAGAATCCGAGATGGCGATCGCGATGGCGAAAGAGGGCGGAATCGGAATCATTCACCGCAACCTCCCGATTGATGCTCAAGTGACACATGTGAAATTAGTTAAGAATGTCGGACTTGCCGGGGCTGCTGTAGGTGTTGGCGATGACGGATTTGCTCGTGCCCAGGCGCTTATTGCTGTCGGTGTTGATGTTGTCGTTGTTGATACCGCGCACGGCCATCACCGAGCTGTTCTTGATGCAATCTCTCGTATCAAGAAGTTTTCACCTTCGACGCAAATCATCGGTGGAAATGTTGCCACGCGTTCAGGTGCTCAAGCCCTTATTAATGCCGGAGCTGACGCTGTAAAAGTAGGTGTCGGTCCAGGTTCTATTTGCACCACTCGTATTGTTGCTGGTGTCGGAGTCCCACAAATTACCGCAATCATGGAAGCCAGTAAGGCGTGCGCGAAAGCGGGCATACCTTTGATTGCTGATGGTGGATTGCAATACTCAGGTGACATCGTCAAGGCGCTAGTTGCTGGAGCGGATTCGGTAATGCTCGGTTCATTGCTGGCAGGGTGTAATGAATCTCCAGGAGAACTTGTCACGATAGATGGTCGTCAATACAAGGCCTATCGAGGTATGGGATCTCTTGGTGCGATGCAATCGCGTGGCGAACAAAAGTCATATTCTAAAGATCGCTATATGCAAGATGACGTCCTTTCTGAAGACAAACTCGTGCCAGAAGGTATCGAAGGAAAAGTTGCCTACCGTGGAACTGTTGCCGAAGTTGTACACCAATTAGTTGGTGGCCTTCGATCAGGTATGGGTTATGCCGGCGCGGCAGATATCGCATACCTACGTCGTGAGGGTCGCTTGATTCAAATTACGTCAGCTGGCTTACAGGAAAGCCATCCACACGATGTGATGGATGTCGCCGATGCACCTAACTATCGTGGGAGGGGTCGCACATGAACGACATCGAACTAGCACCAGGAAAACGCGCTCGCCGAGCCTATTCATTTGATGACATTGCAATAGTGCCAAGTAGGCGTACACGTAACCCAGAAGATGTATCGACATCATGGCAAATTGATGCGTACAAGTTTGCACTTCCAATGATGGCAGCCCCTATGGATTCAGTCGTTTCTCCCGAAACGGCCATTGCCATTGGAAAACTTGGCGGACTCGCTGTGCTTAATCTTGAAGGGTTGTGGACTCGATATGAAGATCCACGCATTCAATTGGGAGAGATTGCGTCGATGCCGGACGTTCATGCCACCAAGCGCATGCAAGAACTTTATTCTGCGCCGATTCAACCGACGCTTATCAAGGAGCGCCTTAAGCAGATTCGCGATGCTGGAGTCACCGTAGCTGGCTCACTTTCACCTCAACGTACCTTCGAATTTCACAAGAGCGTGGTGGAAGCCGGAGTAGATATTTTTGTTATTCGTGGCACAACCGTGAGCGCCGAGCATGTTGATTCAAATAATGAAGCGCTCAACCTAAAGAAGTTTATTTATGAACTCGATGTTCCCGTAATTGTGGGCGGATGCGCAACTGCAACAGGTGCGCTTCACCTCATGCGCGCTGGTGCAGCTGGTGTTCTCGTCGGATTCGGCGGAGGTTCGGCGCACACGACACGTAAAGTTCTAGGAATTGAAGTGCCAATGGCATCAGCCGTTGCAGAAGTTGCCTCGGCCCGCAGGGATTACCTTGACGAATCTGGTGGGCGCTATGTCCACGTGATCGCAGATGGATCTGTTGGTCGAAGTGGCGACATAGCAAAGGCAATTGCCTGCGGAGCCGATGCAGTCATGATGGGCTCCCCATTGGCAAAGGCCGTCGAAGCACCAGGACTTGGCTGGCACTGGGGTAGCGAGGCAGCACATCAAGAGTTGCCACGCGGTGAACGTGTTGCTGTTGGAACTTCTGGCACTCTTGAAGAAATTTTGCTTGGACCTTCCCATGCCTCTGACGGATCGATGAATCTTTTCGGAGCATTCCGACGCGCAATGGCTACTTGCGGATATTCCGATGTCAAGGAATTCCAACGCGTTGAGGTTCTTATCCATCGTGCCTGATCAAGCACGCCACGGCGTATTAGTCGTTGATTTTGGTGCTCAATACGCCCAACTAATCGCACGGCGCGTGAGAGAAGTACATGTCTTTAGCGAAATCGTTCCATCAACTATCAGTGCCGATGATGTTCGCGTCAAGAATCCTGAAGCAATAATTCTCTCAGGTGGCCCGTCAAGTGTGTATGCAGATGGTGCGCCAACTTTTGATAGTTCGATATTTGATTTAGGTATTCCTGTTTTCGGAATTTGCTATGGCTTTCAGGTTATGGCTGCAGCCCTTGGCGGGATAGTGAGTCAGACAGGTAAATCTGAGTTTGGCCGGACTCCACTTCACGCCGAAAGTGCCTCCAAAGTATTTACTTCACTTCCTGCTGATCAACTTGTATGGATGAGTCACGGAGATGCCGTTACGCAAGCCCCTAAGGATTTCGCAGTCACGGGGTCTACCAAAGATACGCGGATTGCTGCGTTCGAAAATGAATCTGCGCAATTGGCTGGCGTGCAATTTCACCCCGAAGTTTTGCATTCTGAGTACGGCCAAGAGATATTGCGCCATTGGATTATTGATGTTGCTGGATGTAAGCCAACCTGGACAACAAGCAATATCGCTGAAACTGAAATCGCAAAAGTAAAAGAGCTAGTAAGAGGCAAACGAGTCATTTGTGGTCTCTCTGGTGGCGTTGACTCGGCTGTCGCTGCCGCAATTGTTCAAAGAGCAATTGGTGCGCAACTCACATGTGTCTTTGTTAATCACGGACTGTTACGTGAAGGTGAAGCCGAGCAAGTAGAGACTGATTTTGTTGCTGCAACTGGGGTAAAACTCATGGTCGTGGACGCACGCGAACAATTCTTAAACGCGCTAGCTGGTGTAAGTGATCCTGAAACAAAACGAAAGATTATTGGTCGCGAGTTCATACGTAGTTTTGAATCGGCTGCTCGCGAAATTGCCGCAGGGGGAGATGTTGAATTCTTAGTTCAAGGAACTCTTTATCCAGATGTTGTTGAATCTGGTGGTGGAACTGGGACGGCAAATATCAAGTCTCACCACAATGTAGGTGGATTGCCTGATGATTTGAAATTCACGCTGATTGAGCCACTTCGAACACTTTTTAAAGATGAAGTTCGCCAAGTGGGGTTGGAACTCAATCTTCCCGAAGAGATTGTTATGCGCCAACCCTTTCCTGGCCCAGGGTTAGCGATTCGCATCATTGGAGAAGTCACCCCGGATCGTTTAGCAATCTTGCGCCACGCAGATCGCATTGCTCGTGAAGAGTTACACATTGCAGGGCAGGATCGTCTCATTTGGCAGTGTCCAGTTGTTTTACTGGCTGATGTACGAAGCGTTGGCGTTCAGGGAGATGGACGAACATATGGTCACCCGATCGTTTTGCGCCCCGTATCTAGCGAAGATGCTATGACGGCAGACTGGTCGCGCTTGCCATATGACTTGCTAGAGAAGATTTCCACGCGCATTACCAATGAGGTACGAGACGTAAACAGGGTGGTTCTGGATATCACCAGCAAACCCCCAGGAACAATTGAGTGGGAATAGTTACTAGAATTTCGCCCGACAAAAGGAATGACAAAAGGAGAGACAGATGAAACGGATTATTGGTGCAGTTATTTTAGGATTGCTGCTGAGTGCAACCCCCAGTGTGGCAGATGCCTCTTTACTTAAATCATCTAGCCTCTCGTGTAATGCAACAAAGTCTGCTGCCCATACGCCGAAGAATGTCGCTCCACCAAAAAAACTTTTGCCTGGCAAATCGGGTACCTTCACTTTCGTCACTAATTGTGGAAATATCGTGATTGCCACCGATGGAATCAAAGCTCCCGTCACGTTAACTGCCATGACTACATTGGCAAAGGCAGGATTCTTTGATCATTCCTTGTGCCATCGAATCACGACAACGCAGATGTGGGTTTTACAGTGCGGGGATCCAACGGCTAAAGGAAATGGCGGACCAGCATTTTCCTATCGGGATGAGAATCTGCCTGCTGCGGCTAAAAATAATTACCCAAGCGGAACGGTCGCAATGGCAAATTCCGGGCCCAACACAAATGGGAGTCAATTCTTTTTAGTGTACGGCGATACAACGTTGCCACCGAGCTACACAATCTGGGGAAAAATTACTTCAGGCCTGGCTATTCTCAAAGCGATTGGATCTGCGGGAATAGTGGGTGGCGGTACTGACGGAACTCCCATCAAAACGATTGCTATTGAGAAAGTAATCGTTAAGTAATTTAGTTCGTATTAACGATCTTAAAAGCTTCGGCTATACGACCTTCTGCAAAGCCTGCAGCAGCTGCATTTCGCTCGCCCCAAGAACGAACCATATTTTCAAGTTCAGGGTTATGTGCGGTTTGTGAAGCATGACAATGTAATGCGGCCATCTTCAAGGCAAATGTCTCGGTGATGTCTACATAGTGATCTGGCTGATGATGTGCCGTAACCCAGACTTCCTTGACGCGCCATGGTTGTAAACCTTCTGCCATGAACTCAGGAAAAGCAAAAGGGTTGCGGGCATCGGGGTAGACGGCTTGAATCGAACTCTCACCTGCAGCTAGATGATCTGGGTGACTGGCTCCAATGCGATCCCAGTTTCTTTCAGGACTTTGACAGACCATGCGATCTGGTTGTGCAATGCGAATCATGCGCACCAAATCCTTGCGCAACCCTAGTGTTGGCTCGAGCGATCCATCGCGATAGTTTAAAAAAGTAATATCGGTGACGCCAATTGCAGCACCCGCTGCACGTTGTTCGCGCTGACGCACAGCTGGCATTTCCTCAACGGGAATTCCAGATTCTTCACCGCCTTGATCGCCGTTTGTGCAGAAGCAGTATGAAACTTCGATGCCTTGCGCCACCCATTGAGCAATAGTTCCTGATGCCCCAAAATCTGAATCGTCTGGATGAGCACTGATTACGAGAATTCGTTTGATCTCGCTGTCTGCAATCGGCTGCATATTTGTCCCTCACTCGTGAAATGTAATCTTGTCGCCGAAGCCTAATAGAATGTGCCTCATGATGAGTCCTGACCCCTTGATCGACGGGCTCAACCCCCAACAAAAAGCTGCCGTCGAACATGCTGGCGGACCACTTTTGGTTGTTGCAGGCGCAGGATCGGGCAAGACCAGGGTCCTGACGAGACGCATTGCCTACCTGATGTCACGTAGGGGCGTCGCACCCTATGAAATATTGGCAATCACTTTCACCAATAAAGCAGCGGGTGAAATGAAAGAGCGCGTCGCCGAACTTGTCGGGCCCATCGCTCGATCGATGTGGGTCTCTACCTTTCACTCCGCTTGCGTGCGCATGCTGCGTCAAGAGGCATCTCGACTTGGATATAGCAATTCCTTTAGCATTTACGATCAGGCAGATAGTTTGCGACTGGTAACAATCGTGGCAAAAGAACTCAATCTTGATGCCAAACGATACCCGGCACGTCAATTTCAGTCCATGATTTCAAACGCTAAGAATGAATTACTTGGACCAGCGGACTACCTCAATTCAACTCAAAATCAATTTGAGCAAGTAGTTGCTGAAGTTTATGCGGTTTACCAAAAGCGCCTACAGCAGGCCAATGCTATGGACTTTGATGACCTCATTTTAAAAACAGTTGAGGTATTGCAGAGATTTCCTGAAACCAAGGCGCGTTTTCGTTCACGCTTTCGCCATGTGCTGGTGGACGAATATCAAGATACAAACCATGCTCAATATCAACTAATTCGCGAACTCGTAGGTACTGACGCGGATGGGCTTCCACCAGCAGAATTATGTGTTGTCGGTGATGCAGACCAATCCATTTATGGCTTTCGTGGGGCCACTATTCGCAACATTTTGCAGTTTGAAATGGACTACCCCAACGCCACGACCGTGCTACTTGAGCAAAATTACCGCTCGACCCAAAATATTCTTAACGCTGCAAATGCAGTGATTACACAGAATGAGAGTCGCAAGGAGAAGAACCTTTGGTCGCAAGCTGGTGCAGGTTCTCCGCTTGTTGGATATGTCGCAGAAAGCGAGCATGACGAGGCGAACTTCATTAAGGATGAGATCCGCACGTTGCAAAACGCCGGAACTTCTCAACCTGGCGACACTGCTATCTTTTACAGAACTAACGCCCAGTCGCGTGTATTTGAAGAAGTATTTATGCGAGCGGCATTGCCTTATAAGGTTGTTGGGGGAGTTCGATTTTACGAACGTAAAGAAGTAAAAGACTTATTGGCATATTTGAGAGTATTGGCAAACCCAAGTGATGAAATTTCATTGCGCCGAATTATCAATGTTCCAAAACGCGGCATAGGAGATCGCGCCTTGGATTATGTTGACTCATTTTCTCAATCGGAGTTCACATCCTTCTGGCAAGGGTTGCATCGCTGTAATGAAATTGCGGATATGCCCGCCCGGGCTGCCTCATCTATTCATGATTTTCTTACAATGATCAACACGCTTCGTGTTTTGGTAGAAGCCAAGGTCCGACCATCAGTCATTATTGAGGCGGTCTTAGAGCAGTCAGGTCTTTTAGCTGAGTTATCGGCCAGTACTGATCCGCAAGATGAAGTTCGCGTTGAGAACTTGCAAGAATTGGTAGCTGTGTCGATGGAGTATGAAGAAAGACCGTTCGAATCATTGGGAGAAGATGAGGAAATTTCCCTTGCAGGATTCCTCGAGCAAGTTTCTCTTGTCGCCGATGCCGATGAAATTCCAGAGGGTGAAGATCATGGTGGAGTTGTCACGCTCATGACTTTGCATACTGCTAAAGGATTGGAATTCCCTACGGTTTTTCTCACTGGACTAGAAGATGGAATATTTCCTCACTCTCGAACATTGGGCGAGAAGAAGGAGATCGAAGAAGAGCGCCGCTTGGCATATGTGGGACTCACCCGCGCTGAGCAGAGGCTCTATCTCACTCGCGCCGAATCTCGATCATCATGGGGATCGCCAAATTACAATCCCCCCTCTCGCTTCTTGGAAGAGATTCCCGAGGATGTCATCACATGGCGAAACAAGAGTGTCACTGCGTCACCGATTTCACGACGTCGAGATTTCACCGCCCCTCCACCACGTGCCACGGGCAAGAAGTCGGCGGCAATGGATTTGGCCGTCGGAGAGCGTGTGTCTCACGACACATTTGGGTTAGGGACGGTAGTTGCGCTCTCAGGTGAAGGCGATCGCGCTGAAGCGACAATCAATTTTGGACAGTATGGCGAGAAGCGATTGTTGCTGCGCTATGCACCCGTTGAGAAGCTCTAGGATTACATCCGTTCGCCTGCGCCGCCAAACATGAATGGAGTCCCACGTGGATCTCTTTGAATATCAAGCTAGAGATCTATTTGAAAAGTATGGGGTTCCTGTTTTAGCAGGCGCCGTTGCAACAACTCCCGATGAAGCCGAAGCGGCTGCCAGATCTATGGGCGGAAGAGTTGTCGTGAAAGCCCAGGTTAAAGTGGGCGGGCGGGGTAAAGCAGGTGGCGTCAAACTGGCAGAGAGCGCCGAAGATGCGCGCGAAAAGGCGGCAGCAATTCTTGGAATGGATATCAAGGGACACATTGTTGGAAAAGTAATGATCGCCCAAGCTGCGCCGATTGCCGAGGAGTATTACTTAGCGATCTTGCTTGATCGCTCCAATCGAACATTTCTTGTTATGGCCTCAGTTGCAGGTGGAATGGATATCGAGCAAGTAGCACATGAGACACCTGAAAAACTGGTCAAAGTTTCGGTTAACTCTAATGATGGAATTTCTCAAGCCGATGCAGCCAAGATCATAAGCGGTGCGAAGTTTCCTGGTGATATCGCAGACCAAGTTACAGATGCTCTGGTTCTGTTGTGGGGCTTATTCGTTGCTGAAGATGCCACGCTCGTGGAAGTCAATCCATTGGTGAAGACATCTGATGGCCGCGTTATTGCACTTGATGGCAAAGTAACTTTGGATGACAACGCTGATTTTCGACACCCCGATCATGAAGCACTTGTTGACGCATCAGCTGCCAATGCACTTGAAGCCGCCGCGAAAGAAAAGAATTTGAACTACGTGAAACTCGATGGCGAAGTTGGAATCATCGGAAACGGTGCTGGCTTAGTGATGAGCACTTTGGATGTTGTTGCATACGCCGGTGAAAAGTTTGGCGGGGTTAAGCCTGCAAACTTCCTGGATATCGGTGGCGGTGCATCTGCTCAGGTAATGGCTGATGGACTTTCAATTATTCTGGGCGATAAAGATGTAAAGAGTGTTTTCGTGAATGTCTTTGGTGGCATTACTGCATGCGACGCAGTTGCTAACGGCATTGTCCAAGCCCTTGAGATCTTGGGAGATAAAGCAACAAAGCCCATCGTTGTAAGGCTTGATGGAAATAACGTTCTTGAAGGTCGCAGGATTCTTGATGAAGCTGCGCATCCTCTTATTCAACAACTCGACACTATGGATGGCGCCGCTGCGCGCGCCGCAGAATTGGCGGCCAAGTAATGTCTATTTTTATTAACAAGCAATCACGAGTCATTGTTCAAGGAATGACTGGCTCCGAAGGCACAAAACATACCCGGCGCATGCTGGCATCAGGCACCGTTGTTGTCGGTGGAGTAACACCAGGCAAGGGTGGTCAGAGCGTTGATATCGACGGCCACGTTCTTCCAGTGTTTAATACCGTTGCCGAAGCAGTTGCAGCAACGCAAGCTAATGTTTCGGTTGTTTTCGTTCCACCTAAGTTTGCAAAGGCAGCGGTTATTGATGCAATCGATGCAGCGGTGCCCTTGGTTGTTGTCATCACCGAAGGAATCCCGGTCCACGATACGGCCGCCTTCTTCGCTTATTCGCAGAGCAAAGGCACAACAAGGATCATTGGGCCAAACTGCCCAGGGCTTATCACTCCCGGTCAGAGCAACGTGGGAATTATTCCTGCTGACATCACGGGATCTGGTCCTATTGGATTAGTTTCTAAATCTGGCACCTTGACCTACCAAATGATGTTTGAGCTTCGTGATATCGGATTTAGCACTGCAGTCGGAATTGGTGGCGACCCTATTATCGGAACAACTCATATTGATTGTTTGCGCGCTTTCCAAGATGACCCTGATACCAAGGCGATCGTGATGATCGGTGAAATCGGTGGTGATGCTGAAGAGCGTGCCGCAGCGTTTATTAGTGAATACGTCACTAAGCCAGTTATTGGATACGTCGCAGGCTTTACCGCACCAGAAGGAAAAACCATGGGACATGCTGGCGCAATTGTTTCTGGATCTTCCGGAACGGCAAAGGGAAAGAAAGATGCTCTCGAGGCAGCTGGCGTACAAGTTGGCCAAACTCCTAGTGAGAGCGCGCGTTTAATGCGCGCGATTCTCAGCCGCTAACGTAAATGTTCCAACGTGTCCTATGGGTCTCGTTGACACAAGCCCTTCGAAGCGTTGCCTTACTGTTATTACCGATTGCTTTTATTTCCCTTTTCGCTTGGGCAACTGCAGGTAGCAGTAATGGAAATACGTCTGACCCCATTCGTGCCACTTTATGGTTATGGCTTGCCGCCCATCACATTCCCTTTCATTTAATTCTTTCACCTGGGCAAGTACACGGACTTCTCTCCTACCTTCCCGTTGGTGCGATGATCTTTCCTGCGCTAGCAATTCGCAGTGGCTATATTCGTGCTTGCGATCGGCTAGATGCGAGTCAGCAGGAGAAACAACTCACACGAGCCCTATTTGCCCTTATGTACTCGGCGATTGCTTCATTGATCGCTTGGAGGGCGGCCACGACTGCTATTGCCCCGAATCTTTATTGGACCCCCGTGATGGCAATAGCGCTCGTCTGGTTTGGAACAATGACATCAAAACAACGCAATCGCTCCTTTGAAATCGCTCCGCGTGAGATAGCGACACGAGTTATTGCCATTATTTTCGGAGCTTCAGCATTTGTTTTTGGGGTTGACTTGGCTTTACATATTAAGACCATTGAAAATTTGACGGTGATCTTGGAGCCGGGCTTCATCGGCGGGTTGCTTTTATTGCTTCTGAACATTCTCTACCTCCCCAATGCAATCGTGGCGACGATGTCTTACTTGGCCGGCCCAGGTTTCGCAGTTGGTTCGCACACTTTAATTTCACCGCTGACTCATCGAGTCTCAGAAATCCCTGCTCTCCCATTCTTGGGTGGCCTTCCAACGGGCCCACATCCACTCGTGCTTATCTGCGCCCTTGGCTTGATTGCTATTGGCGCTGTTATCTACAACGTGACGATTACTCAAAGTTCTGCGGTAATTATTAAGAGCTATCTCCTCGTTATTACTTGCATTGGGGGACTGGCCTTTCTTGGCAGCGGATCACTTATAACTTCGGCAATGAGTGCGGTAGGTGTTTCGGCGTGGCAACTTTCACTTGCAGCTGCATGTGAGATTGGCCTAGGCACAATCCTTGCCATGCTGGTTCCTCGTTTGCTCGATGTCTTGCCAAGGTTTGGAAAATGAGAATAGTAATTCTTGCTTCGGGTACCGGTTCTTTGGCCCAGGCAATCATTGATTCGGTCGCTTCTGGCGACTTAGAAGTAGAGATTGTTGGAGTCATTTCAGATCAGCCTGATGCGATGGTTCTCCAAAGGGCAGGGAAGTCAGAAATCAAGACTTTCATCGTACCGATGAAGGCCAATCGATCCGACTGGGATCGTGACCTGTCAACGCTCGTTGAATCTCTAAAGCCAGACCTAGTAGTCAGTGCCGGATTCATGCGCATATTGGCTCCTGATTTTGTTTCGCATTTTCGAGTGATTAACTCACACCCAGCCCTCTTGCCAAATTTCCCAGGTGCCCACGCTGTGCGCGATGCGCTCTCTGCCGGAGCCACTCAGACGGGTGCAACGATTCATTGGGTGGATAAGGGAGTAGATACGGGCAAGGTCATTGCTCAGGTGCGCGTAGACATCAGCAGCGATGACACGCAAGAGTCTCTTCATGAGCGTATTAAGATTCAGGAACGAGGTCTCATTGTTGCGACCATTCGCTCGCTCATTCCTGGTTTGGAAAGTGAAAATTAATGTCACAACGTAAAGAGATTCGCAGGGCCCTGATAAGCGTGTACGACAAAAGTGGATTAGTGGAACTTACATCTGCTTTAAGCGCTGCGGGCGTCGAAATTCTCTCCACGGGATCAACTGCCAAGACGATTGCTTCGGCAGGCATCAAGGTCACTGAAGTGAGTTCTTACACGGGTTTTCCTGAAATTATGGGCGGCCGGGTCAAGACTTTGCATCCACGGATCCATTCAGGAATTTTGGCAGATCAAGAAAATCCCTACCACATGCGTCAAATTGCCGAACACGACATTGAACCGTTTGATCTTGTAGTCATCAATCTTTACCCATTTGAAGCAACGATCGCATCAGGTGGTGATTTCGCTGAATGCATTGAGCAAATTGATATTGGGGGACCCTCCATGTTGCGCGGTGCTGCGAAGAATCATGGATCTGTTGCAGTTATTAGCCAGCCCACTCAGTATGCACATGTGATTGACGCTATGAGCAAAGGTGGCTTTACTGGTCAAGAACGAAAAGAATTAGCACTGCAGGTTTTTAGAACTACAGCGCAGTACGACCTAGCTATTGCAAATTGGTTGGGCGAGAATGGCGAAAGCGTCTTACCTCATTGGTTTGGAAAAGTGTGGACACAAAAGAACGAACTTCGATATGGGGAGAATCCTCACCAAGCGGCGGCAATCTATGCAGATACAGGTGCGGCCTCAGGACTGGTCGGCGCAAAACAACTTCATGGCAAAGAGATGTCTTTTAACAATTACACCGATGCTGATGCAGCATGGCGCGCTGCACACGATCACCAAGAGCCATGTGTTGCAATCATCAAGCATGCTAACCCGTGCGGAATTGCAATTGCATCAACGATTTCAGCAGCCCATAAGGCCGCGCACGAATGCGATTCTGTATCGGCATTTGGAGGAGTAGTCGCTGCCAATCGTGAGGTAGATGCGGAGATGGCCTTGACGCTTTCGGAAATCTTTACTGAGGTAGTTATTGCGCCTTCGTATTCTCTGGATGCTCTTGAAATCCTTCAGAGAAAGCCTTCCATCAGAATTCTCCAATGCGACAGCTCTACGATTGCTCGACAAGAGCTTCGACCTGTCAGCGGCGGTATGTTAATTCAAGAAACAGACCTATTAGATGCACCAGGTGATGAGTCTCGTAACTGGACACAAGTCAGCGGGCCTTCAATCTCGCAAGAACTAATGAACGATCTTGCTTTTGCGTGGAAAGCAGTTCGAGCGGTCAAGAGCAATGGCATCCTTCTAGCAAAAGGTGGCGCTTCTGTTGGCATTGGCATGGGGCAAGTAAATCGCGTCGATTCAGCCAAACTCGCGGTGACTCGAGCAGGGGAGCGGGTCGAGGGTTCGGTTGCGGCAAGTGATGCATTCTTCCCGTTCGCAGACGGCTTGGAAATCTTGCTTGCCGCAGGCGTAGTTGCGATCGTGCAACCAGGCGGAAGCGTGCGTGATGAGGAAGTCATCAGCGCAGCTAAAGTGAGGAACATCCCAATGTTTTTCACGGGAACCCGTCACTTTTCACACGCCTAATGATGATTAGTATTGACGCATGAGCGCACAAATACTTGATGGAAAAGCCCTTGCGACCAAGATCAAGACTGAACTTGCCGCGGATGTCGTTGAACTTAAAAAATTAGGACGAACCCCAGGTCTTGGCACCGTACTTGTTGGGGATGATCCCGGGTCTCACTCATACGTAGCTGGCAAGCATCGCGATTGCCATGAAGTGGGCATTAACTCCATACGTGTCGATCTGCCAGATTCGGCAACAGAATCAGATGTGCTTGCTGCAATTGCTGATTTGAATTCCTCCAAAGAGTGCACTGGATACATCGTGCAATTGCCGCTACCTCGTGGGATAAATTCTCAACGTGTACTAGAAGCGATCGACCCTGACAAGGATGCCGATGGTTTGCATCCGCTCAATCTTGGCCGCCTCGTAAGTGGAGAAAGAGCACCTCTTCCATGTACTCCTCATGGCATCGTTGAATTGCTCCGACATTACAACGTCCCTATTGATGGAGCAGAGGTAACGGTCATCGGTCGTGGCCTGACCGTTGGACGACCTTTAGGTTTATTACTTACCCGCAAAAGCGAGAATGCAACTGTTACGTTGACCCACACTGGTACCCGAGATTTAGTTCGCCATACAAAGCACGCCGACATTATTGTTGCGGCGATAGGTAAAGCTCATTTTCTCACCGCCGAGATGATCAAATCGGGCGCCGCCATTATCGATGTGGGAATTTCACGGACTGATGCCGGTCTCCTTGGGGATGTACATCCCGATGTTATGAGTGTTGCTGGATATGTTGCCCCTATGCCAGGGGGCGTTGGACCAATGACTCGGGCCATGCTGATAAAAAATGTTGTGGACGCATGTCGCTAACTCCATTCTCGCTGGCAAGTTATGCCGTCATCGGCTTTGGACTTTTGCTAGGGATTTTTGGAGTAGTTCGAGGCGGCTCGATTTTGATAGCCGCTGGATGTGCTGCAATTGCAATTTCACAGAGGAATGAGCGTGTTATCGGTCGCTTTCTCCCCCTGGCAATGGCTGTGGCGCTCTTCGCTTTGGCAATAGCACTGCCCCGAGGGCGGTAGAATTATCTTGACGTCAAGAGAGTTTTCCTAGACAAAAACCAGACGGAAGGCAGTGAAGGTTATGGCAGGCAAAGTCACAGTAGTCGGAGCAGGTTTCTATGGTTCAACAACCGCTCTGCGATTGGCTGAATACAATATTTTTGACACAGTCGTTTTGACAGATATCGTTGAAGGTAAACCAGAAGGCATCGCCCTCGATATCAATCAGTCGCGTTCCATTGAAGGCTTTGAGTCTAAAGTTGTTGGAGCAACAACAACCCCTGAAGGCGCTGGATATGAAGCCACGGCTAATTCAGATGTTGTTGTGATCACCGCGGGCTTACCTCGTAAACCTGGCATGAGCCGTATGGATCTCATAGGCGTCAACGCCGGTATCGTTCGTGGAGTTGCGGAAAATATCGCTAAGCACAGCCCAAATGCAGTGATCATCGTCGTTTCTAATCCATTGGATGAAATGACCGCACTTGCACAGCTGGCAACAGGTTTCCCTCGAAATCGAGTAATGGGTCAAGCCGGAATGCTTGATACTGCTCGATTCACAAATTTTGTAGCAGAAAAACTTAACGTTCCTGTTGGCTCGGTAAAGACTCTGACATTGGGTTCTCACGGGGACACGATGGTTCCAGTTCCAAGTCGTTGCACCGTTGATGGTCAGCCACTTTCGGAGAAACTTTCTGCAGAGGAAATTGCTGAACTCGTTACTCGTACTCGCAATGGCGGGGCTGAGATCGTTGCACTTCTAAAAACAGGTTCTGCCTATTACGCACCTTCGGCAGCAGCCGCGCGTATGGCAAAGGCGGTTATTGAAGATGCTGGTCTGCTTATGCCTGTATGTGCATGGGTAGATGGCGAATATGGAATCGCGGGTGTCTATCTTGGAGTAGAAGCCAAAATCGGACGCTCAGGAATTGTAAAAGTTGTCGAGACAGATCTTTCAGCATCTGAATTAGCTGAACTAAAAGTGGCCGCAGAGGCAGTTCGTGCAAAACAAGCAGATGTGCAAAGCCTTTAGGCTTTAGGAGCGGAGAAAAATGAACAAGATAAAGGTCGTTGGAACCGTTGTAGAACTTGACGGCGATGAAATGACGCGCATCATTTGGCAGTTTATCAAGGAGCAGTTGATCCTTCCCTATTTGGATATCAATTTGGAGTATTACGACCTTGGCATGGAAAACCGTGATGCAACCGATGATCAAGTCACGATTGATTCAGCCCATGCCATTCAAAAGCATGGCGTAGGTGTTAAGTGCGCAACCATCACTCCAGATGAAGCTCGAGTTGAAGAATTTCACTTGAAAGAT
>CAIYBL010000163.1 GCA_903924485.1 uncultured Actinomycetes bacterium | reverse complement strand
CGCATTCGATCGAGCTTCCCGCATCCAAGGGAGTGTCTGGTGCACCGCGCGGGCTGAAGGATTCGCCGGTTCGTGGGCGGATCATCCAGCTTTCCACGCTCTTTGCTTTTGACTCGGCGTCAGGTTGTCTTACAACATCGGCTTGGCTCTCGTACTACCTCACCAGTCGTTATCACGCTTCTGCTGCGCTGCTCGGATATATATTCTTCATCTTTGCCATTCTGAGTGCGCTGAGCATGTTCTTGGCACCGCTAGTGGCTGCGCGCATTGGCCTAGTCGCGACGATGGTTTCGACTCATTTGGCAAGCAATGCCTTTTTCATTACTGCTGCATTCTGCGGAAATTTAAAGCTAGCGGTCGTCTTTTTGATGTTGCGCGCTTCAATGTCGCAGATGGATATTCCTACTCGACAGGCGCTGATTATGGCTGTGGTTCCCACTGAAGATCGAATGGCTGCCGCAGCTGTCACTAACGCCGCTCGTTATTCGGTGCGACCAGCTGCCCCCACCATTAGCGCTGCGTTGCAACATATTGCTATCGGGGCACCTTTAGTTGTGGCCGGTTCCGTCAAGCTTCTTTACGATGTCGCAATTTTGATCTGGGCTAGAAAAGGCAAATACCTGGTGCGCATTATTGAATAGCGCGCACCAGGTATTTGCTGTGCAGGTTTAAAACTTAACCGCGGATATTCTTGGTAAACCAAGCATTGATGCCACCTTCAAGCGGTCCCCAGAAATAAGGATCAATTGATTGGTACGAAGCAGGCAGGCTTCCTGCTCCAGGTAGGTTTCCAACTCCTGGGATAATTGACCAGTAGAGGGAATCACCTTGTGGATCACCGGTGTGCATTACTGCTTGACCAGCTGGTGACAAGACGTAATCGATGAACTTCTTAGCTTCTGCTTGAACGGCAGCTGATGCGCCCTTGTCGATGGCGATGACGCTTGGAAGAAGTGTTGACTTAGCAAGGTAGATCACCTTGGGAGTGAAGCCTGCAACTGGCTTTGCGGCAAGTTTCAGAACTTCGCCTTGTGCAGCCGAAGATTGGATCAAGCCCATGTTGATGACGCCGGTTTCAAGTGCATGCAGGGTATCGCCATTGGTGTTGTTAACAACGAGGCCATTTGCCTTGAGTTTGGCTAAGAATGTCTCTCCAGCGGTTACTGACTTTCCACCCAATTGGTTCATCAATCCGGCGATGAATGGGAATGTTGGACCAGATTGGTTGGGATCATTCATCCCGATTTGACCCTTGTACATTGGATTCAACAGATCGTTGTATGTCTTTGGAAGTGTGGTGACCTTGGCAGAGTTATAAATCAAGGCAGCCATGGTGGTCAAACCTGTTGGGGTGTACGTGTGATCGGCTGGCACAACTGAGTTTCCAGCGGCGGTGAACTTGGCCTTAGGTGTGTAAGAAAGAAGTTGACCCTGCTTATCTAGCGCGGCGAAAGCCGTATTTCCATCTACCCAGAGAACTCCAAATTGTGGATTACCCTTTTCGGCAGAGACCTTAGCGAGTAGTGGACCCGTGCTGTCATCATGCAGAACTGTTTTGATTCCTGTTGCCTTAGTAAATGCATCCGCAGCAACTTGGTCATAGCCTTCTGCTGCGTAGATAACTAGTGGTGTTCCGGCGGTTGCTGCTTGTGAAGGTGTGATAATTGACGCACCGAGCAACATGCCCGCAACGGATACGCCAGCGACGACGACCGCTGACTTAAGGAGGTGGAGTTTCATTCAAAGCCTCTCGCGTAGATATAAGGTGAACTAACGAGGCTATTTCATGGCATAGAGGAGAACACAGAAGAGCGAAGAGGCGAACGTCACCGAAAAATCTGGTGAACAACGCGCTATACGGATGGACTGGGTGTGGCTTGCTGAGAGTTAGTTGGGAGCGGTGAGGGCGATGCTGAAGCAGTCGGTGGGGTGACAACTCCCCACTTGAACCACTTTGCAACGAGCGGTACCTCGGCGCCGACAAAGACAAAGCTGTGGCCTCCGCTAAGGTTGGTGCTCAAGGTATAGGACGCTTTGACTGTTTTTAGTTTTGCGCCCCAAGCTGCAGCT
>CAIYBL010000162.1 GCA_903924485.1 uncultured Actinomycetes bacterium | reverse complement strand
TGTGACTTAATTTCACCAGTGATGTTGTTCGTGAATTCTGCAGTCACGAAGAGTGGTTGCGAGTAAGTCATATCTCGCTCTTTGCAATCTTCGATCGAATATTTAGGTGGCTCAAAACGGTGATCTCTGAATGAGAGGCTCATCGTTCCTTGGAAATCTTCGATTGGTGAAATCTCTTCAAAGATTTCTTCCAATCCAGATTGCTGAGGAAGCTCGCCACGGATGGTGGCGGCAGCTTGCGCTAAGCGCTCGCGCCAAACGTCGTTACCCAACAACCAGTCAACACTCTCAATTTGGAGTGCGAGTAGGTTAGGAACTTCGAGAGGTTCGCGAATCTTTGCGAAAGAAATACGGCGTGGGGCAACAGATTTGGTTTTTGACGCGGCCAAGAGGTGTCCTTCCGAACTATTTTTGGTGACGCAGGGACAAAGGTCTCAGCCGCTATATGCATTGACCTCAGGTAATTTATGCGAAGACGTAGAATAACCCGCCTGAGCCCACCCTGTCCAACCGAAAGCTTGTACCACACCAACCCCAGACCTGTCAGGGGTTTTCCCGTCCCCTGTGATAACGATTAGACCCTAACGCGAGCCTGTTTGTGGGGGTATCCCCGCACGCCTAACCCCAGCAATCCAGAATGCGTAGGCAACGAGGGCTGCTGGAAAACCATTCCAGCGTTCATTTTGGCTCCGAGATAACAGGTTTACGAAGGCACTTACGACGCTCATGAGGAAAAAAGCTTTTGGAAGCCAGGTTGGCTTGATCGCATAGCCCTGCCACATTTGGACCAAAGTAACGGCTTGAAGAATCAAGATCATGGTGGTTCCCAAATAGGTGACGCGAATACCTACCGGGAAGGAAGTGAACTGCCCACCGGCGGCGCGAGATAAAACGAATGACGAATTGAAAACAACCGAAATCACCACGAATAGATTCCACAGCGTTGCAATAGCAACGAGAACTTTTAGCCAGTTGGGAGTTTTCATGTAGGCATTATTTAACTGACTACATGTAAAAAACAAGGGCAAAGAAAAAGACCCCCAGCCGTGAGGCCGAGGGTCTTTCCAGTAAACGGAATTACTTGACTGTGACAGTCGCGCCGGCTGCTTCAAGAGCTGCCTTTGCCTTATCAACTGCATCCTTTGATGCTTTTTCAAGCAAAGTTGCTGGGCATGCATCAACAAGATCCTTGGCTTCTTTCAAACCAAGTGTTGAGTTGAGGTTACGTACTTCCTTGATTACAGCGATCTTCTGTGCGCCAGCTGATTCAAGAATAAGAGTGAACTCATCTTGAGCTTCTGCTGCTGGAGCTGCTGATGCGCCACCTGCTGCTGCAACTGGTGCGGCTGCGGTTACATCGAATTCGGTCTCAAATGACTTTACGAAGTCAGAGAGCTCGACAAGTGTCATTTCCTTGAACTGACCCAATAGGTCTTCAGTGCTTAGCTTTGCCATGATTTATTCCTTTTCTTCTTCTATAGCTTCTACTGGGGCGAGAACTTCTTCGGTAACTTCTTCGGTGGAAATTGGAGCTGCTTCTTCTGCAACTGTTTCGACAACAGCTTCAGCAACTGGTGCTTCGACAACAGCGGCAGCTACTGGAGCAACTGGTGCTCCTGCTTCCATCTTGATGCGAAGTGCGTCAAATACGCGAGCGGCCTTAGCAAGCGATCCCTTCATTGCACCAGCAAGCTTTGCCAAGAGAACCTCACGGGACTCTAGGTCTGCGATGGTGAAGAATTCTGCTGCTGTAATTGCCTTGCCATCGAAAATTCCACCCTTGATAACAAGAAGTGGATTCTCTTTAGCAAAATCGCGCAAGCTCTTGGCGGCCACGAATGGATCGCCCTTGATGAATGCCAACGCAGAAGGGCCAACGAGAAGTTCTGAAGGAACATCAACGCCTGCTTCTTTTGCTGCAATTTTGGTGAGAGTGTTTTTTACAACGGCGTACTTGGTTGTTGAACCAAGGTTGCGACGTAGTTGCTTCATCGAAGTCACGGTTAGACCGCGATACTCGGTGAGCACAGTTGCGTTCGCTGTGCGGAAATCTTCCGCTAGCTCAGCAACTGCTGCTGCTTTATCTGGGCGAGCCATTCGGTTCACCTTTCTTGATGCATTAGTGGTGATTGGTGGTGAGGGCCCTTAAAATGAAGAAAACCCGTGAGGCGTTGGCGCCCACGGGTTAGTCGTGTTCACCTACGCGGGCTGACTTTCGTCATTTCGTGAACCACTTCTTGCGATGTGGTTCAGACCTGCGGTCTTTGGTATGTGCCAAGGGTAAGCCGTTAGGCCTACCCCTGGCAAATTCTCAGTTATTCAGCTGTAGCTAGGTCGCGGATCATGTTTGGATCTACGCCAATGCCAGGCCCCATTGTTGTGGAGATGGTTGCTTTCTTAATGAAGCGACCCTTGGATGATGATGGCTTGGAACGGTGAACTTCATCAAGAGCAGCTGCGTAGTTCTCGGCAAGCTGTGCCGCGGTGAAGGAAACCTTGCCGATAATGAAGTGAAGGTTGGAGTTCTTATCAACGCGGAATTCAATCTTTCCCGCTTTGATATCTGTAACAGCCTTCGCAACGTCAGTGGTAACAGTTCCGGTCTTTGGGTTTGGCATAAGACCGCGTGGTCCAAGTACCTTTCCAAGGCGTCCGACTTTACCCATCAAATCTGGTGTCGAAACAACGGCGTCGTAATCAAGGCGACCCTTTGATACTTCATCGATCAAATCATCGGAACCGACAATGTCGGCACCAGCTGCGCGTGCTTCTTCTGCGCGCTCTCCGCCTGCGAATACCAAAACGCGAACAGTCTTACCTGTTCCGTGTGGCAAGTTCACAGTCGAGCGAATCGCTTGATCAGCTTTCTTTGGGTCTACGCCAAGACATAGAGCAACTTCAACTGTTGCATCATATTTAGTGGTGGAAGTTTCCTTCGCCAAAGTTACTGCCTCTAGTGGTGAGTAAAGGTGATCTTGCTTGACCTTCTCAGCCGCTGCGTTGTATTTCTTACTGCGCTTCATTTCGTTCCCCTATTTCTTCTTTTGAAGGAGTTGTGGTTAATCGAACCAGCGAGGTTCTCCCACATCTGTTCACCAGGTGGTGAGCAGAAAAGTAATTAGTCGGTGACCGTGATTCCCATTGAGCGGGCAGTACCAGCAATGATCAAGCTGGCAGCATCAATGTCATTGGCATTGAGGTCTTCCATCTTTGTCTTTGCAATGTCTTGAACCTGCGCTTTGGTAATCGATGCAACCTTCGTCTTGTGAGGGACAGCTGAACCCTTTTCGACTCCAGCAGCCTTCAAGATCAAACGTGATGCAGGTGGCGTCTTGGTGACAAAAGTGAACGAGCGATCTTCATAGACAGAGATCTCAACAGGGATGATCTGTCCCTTTTGTGATTCGGTCGCGGCGTTATACGCCTTGACGAATTCCATGATGTTAACGCCATGCTGACCAAGGGCAGGACCCACTGGTGGTGCAGGTGTTGCAGCGCCAGCTTGGATCTGCAACTTGATCATCGCGGTGATCTTCTTTTTCGGGGCCATGATGGTTTCCTTTTTCTTTTCTCGGCTTGGATTAAATCTTTTGGACTTGGTGGAAAGAGAGCTCTACAGGTGTTTCGCGACCAAAGATTGAAACCAATACCTTGAGCTTTGCCTGCTCAGGCATGATCTCGCTGATTGATGCTGGAAGGGTTGCGAATGGGCCATCCATAACCGTGACAGATTCCCCAACTTCGAAATCAACAACGCGGATATCTGGCTTATCTGACTTCTTGACCGGACGTGGTGCAAGAATCTTTTCAACCTCATCAAAAGACAATGGGCTTGGGTGGTGAGCGTTGCCAACGAATCCTGTAACTCCAGGAGTATTGCGAACGGCAGACCAGGACTCATCAGTGAGATCTAGACGAACAAGAACATAGCCAGGGTAGATGTTGCGCTTGACCATCTTGCGTACGCCGTTCTTGATCTCCATAACTTCTTCTTCAGGTACTTCAATCTGGAAAATAAAATCTTCCATATTCAATGAAGCAATACGCTGATGGAGGTTAGCCATAACCTTCTTCTCGTATCCCGCATAGGAGTGGACTACATACCAATCACCAGGGGCGTTACGAAGGGCTTTACGAAACTCAGCATTCGGATCATCGAGTTCTTCATCATCCTCGGATGAATCTGAATCAGCAGAATCAGCCGCAGGGGTTTCATCAACCTCTGGACTCTCTTCTACTGCTTCTACCGTCGTCTCATCTACCGCTGCTGCTGCGAGCGCGGCTTCAAAGGCGTCGGTCTTAATTTCCTCAGACATGTATCTTCCTTATCCAAAAACCCAGAAAACGATCTTGGTTAAAACAAGATCGAGCAATGAAACGACTGCGATGATGAAGGTCACGAAAACCAAAACAACGGATGTATATGTGGTCAACTGTTTGCGAGTTGGCCAAACAACCTTGCGAAGTTCTGAAACTACCTGGCGATAGAACAGGCCAATGCGCGCGATGAGACCAAGTTTCTTCTCATCACTTGATGCAACAGCATCAGTCATTGCGGGCCTTCCTTTCAATAGATCTTTCATCAATTCAAACCTTGCAGGGCAGGAGGGACTCGAACCCCCAACCGGCCGCTTTGGAGACGGCAACTCTAGCCAATTGAGCTACTGCCCTTCG
>CAIYBL010000161.1 GCA_903924485.1 uncultured Actinomycetes bacterium | reverse complement strand
CCATCACCTTTGCCGATATCGAACAACCAATGATGCGAGAGGCCAATAGTCTGGCCAATATGATCCAGCAACTAACTCAAGTCTTTGCCGTTGCTTGCGCTGTTATTTCAATGAAAGTGGGCAGCCAGGTTTTGGGCGCCTCCCATGAATTTTCATTCGCATTCTGGGTCGTCGTGGTCCTTATGTTATTGGCTACCGCTGGTGCGATTCGTTTGCCACATGCTGCAGGGGACTCTATTCGCTGATTGCGGCTACAGCGTCAATCATCAAGTCCCAGAAGGCTGGAACATCTAACCCAATAGCCACATACGCGTTCTTTGGCGTATTTGTCACGCCATGCAGATCGATAACCGTTGCACCACGAGTATGTGTTCCATCTTTTTCGATAGCTACGGGAACGTGAGCAAAAGTAAAGAGTTCAGGGCGGGAAACCATAAGCACTGCAATGGGGTCATGAAGTGGAGGTTCTGGCATATTAAATGTTGTGTCGTAGGCGTGTGCAAAGAATTTCATCAGCGGAACAATCCTTCGAGAAAGATGTGAGTCGATATTCTCTAAACGCAAAAAGATTTCAGGAGTAATCAGAACCTGATGCGTGATGTTCAGACCACATAAGTGAATGTCGAGTCCGCTGGAGAAAACGATATCTGCAGCCTCGGGATCAAACCAAATATTGAACTCAGCCAGCGGGCGCCAATTACCTCTCTCGGTTCCACCACCCATAATGCTGATGCTGCGGATACGAGAATGTAATTCAGGGTGATTTGTGAGGAGTTGGGCCACGTTGGTTAGTGGACCCGTTGCAATAATCGTCACCGGTGCAGGAGAGTCAGCAATGATGGAGGCCATGAGTTGAACCGCACTTAGTTGAGATAAGACAATGGTGCTAGCGGGTAGATCCACGCCGTCAAGGGCGCTCTCACCATGAATCTCAGTTGCTGCATGTGATTGACCAATGAGTGGATGCGTTGCACCTTGGGCAATAGGAATGTTGCCTAGCCCAGCCAGAGTGCAAAACCTGAGTGCGTTCTGCGTGACCTTGTCGATTGGACCGTTGCCAGAGACAGTAGTGATCGCCTTGAGATCAAGTTCTTTGCTATAGGCCGCCAACAAAATCGCCATCACATCGTCATGGCCAGGATCGCAGTCAAGAATTACAGGGATAGGAAGCATGCTCATCTGCCAACGCTATCTGAATTCACGGCATAATTAGCAACCTGGCAAAGGGAGATTCAGATGCATGGTTTGGCGCTATTCATTGCAGTGTTTCTTGCCTGCGCGGTTGAGGCGGTTGAGGCGACAACAATTGTTTTAGCAGCCGGAACTGCTCGAGATTGGCGATCTGCGCTATTGGGGACAGGTGCCGGTCTTGGAACTTTAACTCTCATTATCGGAGCATTTGGTCCAGCTTTATCTAAGTTACCAATTGGCGGACTTCGATTATTTGTTGGTGGACTGTTGCTTGTATTTGGTTTGCAATGGGTCCGCAAAGCTATCTTGCGCAGTAGCGGATATAAGGCTTTGCACGATGAGGATGCGATCTTTCAAGAGGAATTAGCTTTGGCTCGCAAGGCCAAGAGCGGAACGAGACTTGGTGTCCATGATTGGTATGCCTTCACGCTTTCATTTAAGGGAGTACTTCTTGAAGGTCTTGAAGTTGCTTTTATCGTTTTAACTTTCGGAACAATCCAGCATCAAGTGGGGCTTGCCTCGCTTGCCGCATTAGCCGCTGTGGTGATTGTTGCAATTGCAGGTTTTGCTTTGCGCAAACCGTTGGCCCGTGTCCCTGAAAATACGATGAAGTTCGTGGTTGGAATTATGTTGACATCCTTTGGAATCTTTTGGGGCGCCGAAGGCGCCGGGGCAAAGTGGCCAGGTAAAGATGCCTCACTGCCTGTGATTATCGCTTTCATGGTGGCGGTCTCATGGATCTTGGTGCAGATATTGCGCGCTCGTCACGCTAAACGCACTTTGGTGTTGGCAAAGACCCATATGGTTGAAAAGGTCATTGCCGATGAAATAGATACTGATGAACTAGAAATTCTACAGAGTCGGACATTCATGAGCAGCGCCAAAGCTTTTGGTGATTTTTGGTTTGATTTCCTAATTGGCGATGATTGGCGTGGCACAGTCGGAATTCTTCTCGCGTTTCTTGCAACGGCGATTGTCAATCATTCAGGCGCAGTAAGTTGGTGGATCATGCCACTTGCCGTTACTGCGCTGCTGCCTCTGAACCTAATGCGAGTAACGCGCTACTGAACATCCCAGGTATCGCCACTAGTAAGTAGATTGTTTAGATCTCCAGCACCTTGTTTGGCGATGATTTCAGATACCTGGTTATTCACCATTGAGCCGTATCCAGGACGCTCGACATCACGGAATACACCAACTGGTACGTGGCTGAGTTCTGATGATGACAGGCGTGAAAGCGCAAATGCATAGGAAGGGTCTGGGTTGTGAGCATCATGAATGACAAGCTCACTCTCACTCACACTACTGAGTTCAACAACTTTGAGCGAAGCGCCGTCATGGATAAGTCCATGCGTTTCGGATTTGATCGCTTGTCCGTGAACCATCTGCAATAAAGCTGCACCTTTGGTATCGCCATCCTTCACGATGTCGAATGCACCATCATTGAAAATTGGGCAGTTCTGGAATATCTCAATGAGCGCCGAACCTTTGTGCGCTGTTGCCGCGCGCAAGACCTCAGTAAGGTGTTTGCGATCGCTATCAACGCTGCGTGCAACGAATGTTGCTTCTGCACCTAGCGCCAGAGAGATTGGGTTAAACGGAGTATCCAATGAGCCGAGGGGAGTGGACTTTGTGATCTTTCCTGGTTCGCTCGTTGGCGAGTATTGTCCCTTTGTTAAACCGTAAATACGGTTGTTAAAGAGCAAAATCTTGAGTTCGACATTTCGACGTAGCGAGTGAATTAGGTGATTGCCGCCGATGGAAAGCGCATCACCATCGCCAGTGATTACGAAGACTGTTAAATCCGGGCGGGATATGGCAAGACCTGAAGCGATCGTTGGGGCACGTCCATGAATGGAGTGCATTCCAAAAGTTTCAAGATAGTAAGGGAATCGTGAAGAACAACCGATACCGGAGATGAAGACGATATTTTCGCGAGGAACGCCTAGTTCAGGCAAGAAGGCTTGCATCGTTGAGAGGATCGAATAATCACCGCACCCAGGACACCACCTAACTTCTTGATCTGAGGTGAAGTCCTTCTTTGTTAGGGCTACATCAGGCATGAATCACCGCCATCGTTGAGTCAATGAGTTCTGCAGTTGTGAAAGGAAGGCCGCGCACTTGATTGCACGGGATAACATCTTTAAGGAATTGGCTACGAAGAAGCATCGCCAATTGACCGAGGTTCATTTCAGGAACGATAACTTTTGGATACTTCTTTAGCACAGCCTCTAAATTCTTTGGAAATGGATTCAGGTATCGAATATGAGCTTGGGCAATCTTCTCTCCATTTTCGCGCAAGGTTTCAACGGCTGAGGAGATCGGTCCGTAAGTTGAACCCCAACCAAGGATCAAAACTTCAGCATCACCTGTTGGATCTTCAACTACCAAATCAGGCACTTCAATTCCGGCTACTTTTGCAGCTCGCGCACGAACCATCAAGTCATGGTTTGCAGCTTCGTAGGAGATGGCACCCGTCTTATCGGCCTTTTCCAAGCCTCCAATGCGGTGTTCAATTCCTTTGGTGCCAGGAATCGCCCACGGCCGTGCAAGAGTTTTTGGATCTCGAAGGTAGGGCATGAAGTCTTCTTGTGTCTTTGCAAATTCGACATGCAAATCTGGAAGCGATTCAACAGCGGGGATCATCCACGGCTCTGACCCATTGGCAATGTATCCGTCAGAAAGAATAAAGACTGGAACTCGGTATGTAGTTGCGATGCGTGCTGCCTCAAGAGCGATGTCAAAGCAATCACTCGCGTGGGATGGCGCAATGACGGCTACGGGAGATTCGCCATTTCGGCCAAACATTGCTTGAAGAAGATCGGATTGTTCGGTCTTTGTTGGCAGCCCCGTTGATGGGCCACCACGCTGGACATCGATAATAATCAATGGCAACTCCAGCATTACTCCGAGGCCAATCATTTCGCTCTTAAGTGCGACTCCGGGCCCTGATGTAGTTGTGATTCCCAGCGCGCCACCGTATGAGGCACCAAGGGCGGAACCAATTGCGGCAATTTCATCTTCGGCTTGGAATGTAATAACTCCAAACTTCTTATGCTTAGAAAGTTCGTGCAAGATGTCAGAGGCTGGCGTAATTGGATAAGAGCCAAGGAATAATTTCAGTCCGCTTCTTTGAGATGCAGCAATGAGACCATAAGCCATGGCAGTGTTTCCGCTGATATTGCGGTACTTACCTGCTGGCATTTGAGCCTTTGCAATCTCATAGGAGACAGAGAAATCTTCGGTGGTCTCGCCGTAGTTCCAACCCGTTTTGTAGGCAAGCAAGTTTGCGGCCAAGATCTCAGGTTTTTTGGCAAATTTTGCTTTTAGAAAGTTTTCAGTTGATTCAGTTGGCCGGTGATACATCCATGTGAGCAACCCTAAAGCGAACATGTTCTTGGATCGTTCTGCATCTTTTCGAGAGAGTGAAAGTTCCGAAAGAGCTGCGACCGTCAGTGACGTAAGGGCGACGGCGTGAACTTTGTAACTTTCGAGTGATCCATCTTCAAGTGGGTTTGTTTCATATCCAACCTTGGAAAGGTTACGAGTTGTAAATTCATCCTTGTCCACAATGATCGTGGCACCACGGGCTAGTTCCTTGATGTTCGCCTTGAGTGCCGCTGGGTTCATGGCAACCAATACATCGGGCGCATCGCCCGGAGTTTGCACATGATGATCGGCGAAGTGAAGTTGAAAAGAAGAAACTCCAAGGATCGTTCCTTGGGGGGCACGAATCTCCGCAGGGTAATTAGGAAGTGTTGAAAGATCATTACCTAGGCTTGCGGTATCCATCGTGAAGCGATCACCGGTGAGTTGCATTCCATCACCGCTGTCGCCAGCGAATCGAATTGTTACCTGGTCAAGCGATACGACGGGCTTGGTCACAAGGTTTATCTTGCTCAATTTGTGTGCAAATGGCTAGTCAGTGAGGGCATTTCTTTCATGAGTTTCATCTCAGGGCAAGCACTCTTAGCTTTCTGAGCCCTCAACCTGGTTGGACGAGGGTCTTGACTTTCTCACGAGAGTAGCCTGTTGTAGTGATTTCATCGGGGGGATTAAGCACCGCTGAAGCAGCGAGCAGATTGGCAACTAATGGGCCAAATTCTATAGACGTGAAATCTGGCAACTCAATCGTTCGTCTTTTTCTTAAACAATTTGAGAGTCCTATAATCTTAATTCTTTTCGCGGCAACGATCATTTCCATGATCGCCGGAGAGATTACTGATGGCGCCATTATTTTGGCAATTATCATTCCCAGCGGGATGCTCGGATTTTGGCAAGAGCATAGAGCAGGTCAGACGATGGCTGCTCTAATGAGTCGGGTGCAAGTTCATGTTGAAGTTGTGCGAGATGGGATTGAAATCACGATACCTATTGCCGAAGTTGTTGTTGGTGATTTGGTGGTGTTGCGAGTGGGAGACCTCATACCTGCCGATATGAACATCACGAACGCGCAGGCCCTGATGGTGGATGAATCAGCCATGACGGGAGAATCTTTTCCGCGCGAGAAAGTTGCTGGTGAACCAGATGCGACTAAACCAATTTCCCAAAGATCCACTGAATTGTTTTACGGCACACATGTAGTGAGTGGAGTCGGTGAAGGGCATGTCGTAAAGACCGGCAAAGAAACTCAATTTGGTTCCTTATCGAAAGAAGTCGATAGTAAAAATGTATCCACGGGATTCGAGCGGGGAACCACTGCATTTGGAATGCTCCTGTTGCATGCCATGCTTGTATTGGTTTCGGTACTCTTTATTGTCAATATGTTTTTGCATCGTCCCTTAATCGAGTCATTGCTGTTTTCGCTCGCTCTGGCGGTAGGTCTCACGCCTCAACTCTTGCCTGTCATCATCTCTGTCTCCCTTGCTGCTGGAGCGCGCCGCATGGCCGATAAACAAGTCCTGGTTAAGCGTCTTGATGCGATTGAAGATTTCGGCGTTATGTCAATTCTTTGCACAGACAAAACAGGCACAATTACTGCAGGAGTTGTGAATTTAGATTCAGCCATTAATTACCACGGTGATTCAAGCGATAACGTGCTTCGTCTGGCATATCTCAATGCAAGTTTGCAAAAGGGTTTCTCTAATCCACTCGATGCAGCAATTATTGGGTCGGTGGGTAAGAGATTTGAGAGCATCCCAGTACTTGGGGAAGCCGCGTATGATTTTCAACGCCGTCGATTAAGCGTGCTGGTCGCTGATCCGAATCCGGTGATGATCACCAAAGGATCATTTGAAAAGGTAATAGAAGTTTGCGAAAACGCCAGAGGACAAGGGGAACTCCTACCTATAGCCGCTGTTGCGGATTCTTTGACTGAAAAGTTTCGCGAACTCAGTGCCCTAGGTAATCGTGTCCTCGCAATTGCCACGCGAACGCTTTTGGGAAGTACCTCGATAACTGCCGCAGATGAATGCAAAATGACCTTTGAAGGACTCCTTGTTTTTCTGGATCCTCCAAAGAGTGATGCACGTGAGGCGATATTGGAACTGGCTGGTTTAGGAATCGATCTCTATCTGATTACAGGAGATAACCCACTTGCGGCAAAGTCGATATCCAAACAAGTAGGTCTAAATGCCGAAATAATTCTCACAGGCAATGACATTGCCGCCATGGGTGATGATGAGTTAACACTGAAAGCTAAAGGCTGCAGAGTCTTTGCTGAAGTAGACCCATTTCAGAAAGAACGAATTGTCCGTGCCTTGCGAGCAAGTGGTGCTACCGTTGGATATTTCGGAGATGGAATCAATGATGCTGCTGCATTGCACGCAGCCGATGTCGGTATTTCGGTGAATACTGCAGTGGATGTGGCAAAAAGTGCTGCATCCATAGTGCTGCTCGATAAAGACCTCAGGGTCGTTGCCGAGGGAATTCGATTGGGCAGACGCACTTTTGTAAACACGATGAAGTACGTTCGAGTTGGAGTAAGTGCTGCTTTCGGAAACGTTGTTTCAATGGCGATCGCCGATGTGTTCTTGCCATACTTGCCGCTCCTGCCTATGCAGATACTTCTCTTGAATTTCATGACGGATTTCCCTGCACTTGCTATTTCTGGTGATGTGGTCGATCCAGAGAACGTAGTTAGCCCTAGAGCTTGGGATATAAATGCAATTAGAAAGTTTATGATTTCATTTGGTTTGTTGAGTTCCGCTTTTGACATTCTCACTTTTCTGGTTTTGAAACTAGGTTTCAACGCAGATGCAACACTCTTTAGAAGCGGGTGGTTTGTGGAATCAACCCTGACGGAACTTTCAGTAATGATGGTCCTTCGCACAAACAGACGTTTCTGGAGAAGTAAGCCAGGTAAAGGACTATTTTGGGCAAGTGCGATTTTGGCGGTCCTCGCAATAGGTATTCCGTATTCGCCCATTCATTCACTGATCGGACTTTCACCACTGCCTTTGAAGCTTTTGGTGGTTCTATTTGGCTTAATAGGGGTCTACATTTTTCTTAATGAAGTAGCAAAGAAATACTGGATGCCATGAAAAAGGTGAAGTGAAGTTATGTTGATTCTCAATCCCAACCCTTGTTTTTCACGGACCCTGCATATGGCGCACTTTGAACGTGGTGCCGTAATGCGTACGGCCTCGGCAGAAGTTCGAGCTGGCGGGAAAGGCATCGATGCTGCTCGTGTTGCACATAGTTTAGGTCGTAAAGCTCCGTTGATCGTATTGGTGGGAGATAGGGATGCGGATGAGTATTGCCGGTTGCTCTTTGATGAAAAGGCAGATTTTCGTTACACCACATATCTAGGCAGTATCCGAGTAGCAACAATGTATCTGGAAGAGAATTCGACTGTTACAACAATAGTAAACGAAGAAGGTCCAACAATTAATGAGTCGGACTGGAGTAAATATCTCTCTGAAATTGAAGGCGAGATCAAGCCCGGAGAGATTGTTGCATGCATGGGTAGTTTTCCACACGGTGTTACGCAAGAGTCAATTACGGAATTGGTGAACTTAGTTCATAAAAGGGGAAGTTTGCTTCTCATGGATACTGCGCCACGTTTCTTATCCTTCGGCCTTTTTGCAGGGGTCGATATTATTTCCCCAAACTTGGATGAGGCTGAATCGGTAATCAATGCCGCATCTGAGGATTTCTTTACTGGAGATATCCGCGATGGCGTTCAACGCGCTAAAAATGCCGCACTCAAATTGTGTGAAATGGGCGTAAAGGTTGCCCTTGTTCATGCGGGGGAATTAGGAACAGCGTTAGCGTATAAAAGCTCCGTTGATTTTCTGCCTGCCTTTCCCGTGAAAGTTGTGAGCGCGGTTGGCGCAGGAGATTCATTGGCTGCTGGCTTCTCGCTAAAAAGTGAAGAGCAAGGTGATGTAACTCAAATGGACACCATTGATTGGAGACTCTCACTCGCCTTTGGCACAGCCACTGCTTCGGCCTCATGCGAAATGGGTCGCGCCGGTGACGTTGATCCGGTTCGTGTTGCTGAAATATTTAAGCAGATAAGAGATTAACTCACTATTTTATTGAGGCGATGATGTGTTTTTTTGAGCGTTGTATATAGATGTTTATATTCTTGATATAGATCTGCGTAGATTCTTGCATCTGGCCCATCGGGCAAAAAGGTATCGGTAATGATTGCTTGGCGCCCTGCATCCTCAAGCGAAAGCTCTCCTAAACAAATCCTCGCCCAAGAAGCCACGCCTTTGAGTTGAGCATCTCGAGGGTCTGCTGGACGTTCTACGGGTCGATTCAGCGCATAAGCATGCATCTGGCACCATAGATCTGATTGCGCGCCGCCTCCAATAATTCGCACCTTGGGGGTTTTGCGACCGAGAAACTTCTCGTAAGAGTCAAAGAGCCATCGAGAATTTAAGGCAACGCCCTCCATAACGGCACGAATCATCATAGGTTCATCGGTCCGTAGGGACATATTTAAGAAAGAGGCGCGAATTTTTTTGTCATCTATCGGGCTGCGTTCGCCATTTAGCCACGGAGTGAATATCAAGCCTTCGGATCCCGCTGGCGCTGCCTGGGCTTTAGCTAACGTGTCCTCGTAACTTTCTCCTTTGAAGACATTCTCCTTCAACCAACGTAGTGCTGAACCGCCAGTCTCATGATTATTTGCTACCAAAGGAAAATTCTTGTCCAAGCCCGGGACGCTTGCAATGGAGTGCAAAATATCTGTCTTCTTAAAAGGAACGCGCGCGCCAATCCAAGCTGTTGTGGAGATAGTTATGTGTGTATCGAATGGATCTACAGCGCCACTTCCGATGACCGCTGAATGCAAATCAGGAATGCCACAGATGACGGGAACATTTGTTGGTACGCCAAGTGATTGGGCAACCTCTGGCAAGAGGGTGCCAAGAACTGAACCAGTTGGTAGAAGCGGAGGCAATTTTGATGGATCTCGGTGGGCTTTGCGAACGAGTCCGGCATCATATTGAACGGGCTTTCCTAACCTGTTATCTGTGATCCAACTCAGAATCATTGATGCGGGAGTGGCACCAGCTATTCCCGTGAATCGCATTCCAAGATAATCGATGGGTTCGAGCAAGTAAGCAGCACGGTCGTATGTTGATTTCAGTTCGCGTTGCAAGACCATGGAGTGACCCGTTGGATCTGCGCCACTTGGCGTTGGGCCACCACCTGTCTTGCGAACCCACGGGATTACACGGTGTGGAGCAAAACCTTGATAACTAATAGGACCGCCGATTATTTCGCGCATATATTTCTCGCCGCGATTATCTGACCAGAGCAGCACATCGCCAACGGGAATCCCTTTGGAATCTACGGGAACCGTTGAACCCCACTGCCCTGTTACTGCAACAGCGTGAAGGCCTGCTGGGTCAACATTGCTCATCGCAATGGCTTCTCGCGCCCCGATAAGTATCTGATCCCACCACTCATTAGCATCTTGCGTTGCCGTTCCGTCTAAACCAATCTTTACTGAAACAGGTCGGACGCAAACGGCAAGAAGATGGTCATGTAAATCAAGGACGGCAACTTTGGGGCCACCGTTGCCTAAATCAACAGCAAGAATCCAGCGTTCCACGTGGTGGCTATTCCTCGGGTGCTAACTCGTGCATGGCATCGAGATACCCGCTCATCACAAAAGCCAGTGTCGCATTGCCTTTTGGGGTGCCGCCAAATCCATACATGGCACCACTTTGAGCGGTGGCGCCCTTGTTCTCCTTGGCGTATTCCACGGAAGCCTTGAGATCCACTAAATAATTTTCGATAACGTCTTTTCCAGTATTTGGACGAGTGACGCAAAAATGTAATCCTGGCGGCATTTGAAGTGCATTCATTCGCCAGCCTCGTCGCTTTAATTCATCATTGATCAGGTACACATCAAGTTCTTTAGATGTAAATGCCACAAGAAAGGTTGGATCTCCAACTACCTGAATCTCTGGGATATCGTTACGAATCCCGTGAACAATTTTCTGGGCAGCGTCATAAATATCTTTTGCCGCCGCTTTATAACCATCCTTGCCCATGAGAAGCATGGATGCCCACGTTGATGCAATGAGTCCACCGCTTCTTGAACCTGCGAATCCAGGAGAGAGATATAGACCACCTGGCCAATCAGGATAAGTGAAATATTGATACGAACGCAAAGATTTGGTTCGGTAAAGAAGCGTGGAGGTTCCCTTTAGCGCGTACCCGTATTTATGTGTATCAGCACTAATGCTGGTTACCCCGGGTACTCGAAAATCCCAAGGCGTAACTACCACGCCATTGGCTTCAATCCAGGGCAGTAGAAAACCGCCGAGGCATCCATCAACATGTAGTCCGATTCCATGCTTAAGTGCTAGTTGTCCAAGCTCTGTAATCGGATCAATCAAGCCATGCGCATAATTAGCGGCAGAGCCGACAATTGCAATGGTGTTCTCGTCTATCAGCTCTTCCATCTTTGCAACATCTACAAGGTGGTCACTTCCTAATGGTGCGTGACGCATCTCTATTCCTAGCCAGTGAGCTCCCTTATCTAGAGCAACGTGTGCGGTTACGGGTATTACGACATTTGGTTTCGTGATTCCTCGTTCACGCGAAGCCTGCTCACGGTAGGTGTAAAGAGCTGTGATTAGGCTTTCGCTGCCTCCACTGGTAACTACTCCACATGCATCGCTATCGGAAGTTGATCCGTGCAACATATCGAGCGCCATCGCAATGATCTCTGCTTCGAACTTTGTTGCTGATGGGTACATATCTCTCTGCAAGACATTCACGTGAGCAAATTCTTCAAAAACTTGGCTTAGCAGGCGATAGTGCTCGTGATCTCCGCTGTATAGAGAACCAGAGACGCGACCGTCATCGCCGATGGAATCCTCACGAGAAGCAAAACTATGAACTTCGGCAAGGACATCAGCCGGCAACTGTCCCGTTTCGGGGATTGAGGAGTACGTCTTCGACGAGTTTCGATAGGGGTACAACTCATCCATCATTGAATCCATGCCGTTTGCTTCATCTGACATCGCTGAACCCCTCGTCCCAATAACAATAATGTACTTTTGCATATCCGCCCGTGAAATACAACGCGGTTTCAAGATAAATGGATCATTGCAAAATCGAAGATTTGAGGAGAGGCTAAGCCATGAGTTTCTCATTCACAGACAAAATTATTGTTATTACAGGCGGCGCTGGCGGCATCGGATCACATTTGGCTCGTGAATTTTCAGCCAAAGGAGCCCACTTGGTCTTGATTTCACGAAATAAGGAAAAGCTAGAGAGTGTCATTTCTACCTTGTCGGGTTCTGGCCATATGTATATTGCTTGCGATCTCACGGATAGAAAAGAAATTAAAAAGTGCATTGAGAAAATTGATCAGAAGTATGGGCGGATAGATGTCCTGATACCGAATGCTGCAATCACAACGACAGATCGTTTTGATGTTCGAAGTGTCGAGAGCATAGAGCGTGAGCTGGATATCAACTTGGTTTCTCCGCTAATTTTCATACGTAGCGCTATTGATCTTTTGAAGAAGGCGAATGATCCCCGAATTATTACGACAGGCTCACTGGGCGGGATCTTTCCATTGGGCGAAACACCGATGTATACCGCCTCTAAATTTGGCCTTCGCGGTGCAATGCTTTCCATGAGTTTGGATCTGGCGGGTAAGGGTATTAAAGCCGGATCGGTCTTGCCGTCTGCTACGGATACGCCCATGTTGCATCGTGAAGCGATCGAAGGCGGCAACTCATTGCAATTTATGGACCCACCACAAAGTACTCAGGATGTGGTGAACTCCTTTTACAAGATGTTGAATAAACCTCGCTTTGAAATCTACCCGAAACGAAGTGAGTCTTGGCTTGTGAAGGTTGCTCTCCTTATCCCAAACCAACTTCCTCGCCTGATGCCTTTATTTAGGGGCAGCGGCGAAAAGGGCCATAAGAAATATCTCAAGGAATTAGAAGAACGTGGCATCGCTCGCAAAGTTGGCGATGGATGGGAATACATTGGGTAGAGCTATTGCTCTACGCGCAATTTAGAAGAAGCAAGTTCGGCATATACATCCGGCCTACTCTTTCGCAGTCTAAATCCATAAATGATGCCTCCCACAGCGATGACAAGGAGTGTAAATGGCACAAGATTCACCACTTTATTGGTGCTGCCAGTAAGGGTGTTGTAATGCATCGCCGCTAAGAAGAAGGCAATCACTAGACCAACAAAGCCAATAGCAGGTGCAATAACACCTTGCCACAACTTTCTATCAGGTCGCTTCCAAAAGAAGGCTACAACTGAAAGTGAGGCCATTGCCTGCAGGGCGACAATTCCAAGAGTGCCCACTGCGATAAGGCTTGCTGCGTAAACCGTATATGGATCAGCTCCACTGATAGCAAAGCCCAGCGCTGAGATTACTGCGACACCTGTTATCGCGAGACTCGCTTTATGAGGGCTGAAATGTAATTTATGTTGGTGTCCAAATCTCTGCGGCATGATCGACTCTCGACCAAGTGCAAAAAGATAGCGACTCGCTGCATTATGAATTGCTGAGTAGCCAGCTAAAACACTGGTGCATAGCAGTACGGCGGTTAAGTCAAAGAGAATTGTTCCTCCATATTGCTGAACTAAATTAAGGACGAAGACGCCACCATCTTTCTTGGACAGAGCCTTTACCTGATCTACCCCAACCGAACCAATGATGATCCACGTCGAGAGAATGTAAAAGATGCCCACAGAGGAGACCGCTATGTATGTGGCGCGCGGGATGCTGCGTTCTGGGTCTTTAGTTTCTTCACCATAAAGGGCGGCAGATTCAAATCCAATAAAACTTGTGAAAGCAAAAAGCATTGCAATTCCCACGGGCCCAGAAGTTATCTGTGTGTGCGAAAAGGAGGCGGCAGGAAATGCAGCGAAATGCTTCTTGTTAAGGACTAGTCCTTCAAAAACAAAGAGGATTGCGAACTCGGCCATCATGAAAAAGCCGACAACTTTGGCGGACATTTCCACGGAGCGAAAACCCAAAATCGCAACGATTAAAATTGCGATGGCAGTAAATACATACCAAGGGATGTCGACGCTGACTGCTGATAGAACCAACTGTTGCATGAAGTAACCAAAAGCTCCAGCAAGGCCACAGGCTTGCGCGGTGTATGCAGCAAGGGCGACATATGCCGAGCCAACGCCAACAGGTTTTGTGAGACTGCGCGCGATGTATGTATAGAAAGCCCCAGTATTAATAACCTTCCGGCTCATGGCTGCATAACCCACGGAAAAACATAAAAGAACCAAAGTTGCTAAGAGAAATGCAGCAGGTAGCCCCCCACCGTTTCCATAGACAAGGGCAAGAGGCACGTTGCCGACCATGGCAGCCATAGGAGCGGCTGCGGCAATAACCAGAAAGACAACGCGTCGCGTAGTTAAGTTAGCTCGCCCTGATACTTCTTCTGTAGCGATGATCTGCTCCTGTCTTGTCGGGTAACCCTACAAAGGGGAGCCCTAGAAGTCATCAGTTTCGGCCCTCATTTACTGTACTTCCGTGGGAAACTACCTGTCTTGAAGAGGAGATAGCTCGATGCGTAGGAATTCGGCAATAGCACTGGTTTCATTCATGCTTCTTTTTTCAATGATCACTGGTGTTTCTCAAAGTAGCGCTTCTGTAGTGAGTTTCAAGGCAAAGCGTCCATACACGCTCTTTGTCCCAAGCTCTTACAACAAATCCAAGCCTGCCCCGTTGATATTGGCACTTCATGGCTACACATCATCAGGTGATGAAATGGAAAAGTTTTTACAACTCACACCTGTTGCTCAAGCCAAAGGCATTCTCTACGTGCATCCAGATGGCGCGATGGACAGCACTGAGTCTCGATTTTGGAATGCCACGCCAGCGTGTTGCAATTTAACGAATTCTAGTGTCGATGATGATAAGTATTTGATGAGCATCATTGATGAAGTTTCTAAGAAATATAACGTTGATAAAAAACGCATTTTCATAATTGGCCATTCCAATGGCGGTTTCATGGCCCACCATATGGCGTGCGCACATCCTGACAGGATTGCTGCGATCGCTTCGCTGGCTGGTGCAACTTACGACGACCCATCTGCGTGTAAGGCTAAACAACCCGTTAGCGTGCTTCAAATTTGGGGCACCGCCGATGCGACCATTAACTATACGGGCGGATATATTTTGGATAACCCCTATCCGGGTGCTGCAAAGACAATCGCATCATGGGCCAAGATTGATAAATGCGTAATGAAAGTTGTACCTCTTAAGAGGACTATTGATATTGAATCAACAATCCCCGGAAATGAAACAACAGTCGGCCAATACCAAGGATGTGCGAAGAAAACCACAGTGGAGTTATGGACCATGAAGAATGGCTTTCACACGCCAAACTTAGTTCAAACCTTTGCCGCGAACGTTGTTGATTTTCTTTTGGCGCACCCCAAGGTTAACTAAGGGTTCGAGCCCGATCGTATTGCAGGGGTACATCAATCTTGATGCCCAACTTTTCGGCGGCCATTTGTGGCCAATGGGGATTGCGTAACATTTCTCGCGCCAACATCACCGCATCTGCTTTTCCAGAGGCCACGATTTCTTCAGCTTGCTCTGGTTGGGTAATCATGCCAACGGCGGATGTCATGATGTCTGCTTGATTGCGAATTGCCTGCGCGAAAGGAACTTGGTAACCAGGGCCAGGAATTATTGGCGCATTGTGCACATTTCCACCTGAGGAGACATCGATGAGATCAACTCCGAGCGTTTTGAGGTGGCTGGAAAGTTTGACGGAATCCTCGATAGTCCAACCGCCATCAATCCAATCTGACGCAGAAATGCGAACGAAAAGTGGTGTTCCTGCAGGGATCGCACTGCGTACGGCTTGCGATACTTCACAGAGGAAACGAGTCCTGTTTTCAAAGGAGCCACCGTATTCGTCAGTGCGTTGGTTGCTGATCGGAGAGTAGAACTGGTGGAGTAAATATCCGTGCGCTGCGTGAATTTCGATTACATCAAAACCTGCTTCAATTGCGCGGGCTCCGGCCTCTGCGAATTTTGATGTGAGATCGTGAATTTCTTCAACAGTGAGTGCTCGTGGTGCTGGCATCGTATTAAACGCAATGGGACTGGCGCTTACTGTTTCCCATCCGCCTTCTTCGGCAGTTGCGATCGGATGGTCAGCACCTAGCGCAGTGGTTGATCCCTTCCGACCTGCATGGGCTAATTGAATCCCCATGCGCGTACCCATCGAATGGGCAAAAGCAGTAATAGGTCTAAATGCTTCAACTTGTTCGTCATTCCATATACCTGGACAGTTAATTGAGATTCTTCCTTCAGGTACAACTCCCGTTGCTTCCATGAATATAAGGCCAGATCCACCTGTTGCAAATGCTCCATGATGTACTCGGTGCCATTCACCAACAACTCCGCGCGGTGATGAGTATTGGCACATAGGGCTCACCCAGACCCGATTCTTTATTGTGAGGTCACGAATTACTAAGGATTGAAATAGTTTTGGGGTCACGAAGCAATTATGACTTACGTTTGAGAGTCATCGCACCACTGGCTAGGAAGAGGATAAGAAACAAACCAATTAGTTCGAAGTCATGGGTGAAGGATCCTTGCCCGATCATGACTTTCTTCATGGCATCGACCGAGTAGGTCAGAGGCAAGAAATGGGAGAGAAAATGAAAGAATCCCGGCATCGTTTCCACTGGCGCTAAAAGGCCACTGAGAAGAAGTTGTGGCAAAAGCACTACGGGTAAGAATTGCACCGCCTGGAATTCTGTCTTTGCAAAGGAGCTCACAAAGAGTCCAATAGATAAGCCCAGAAGTGCATCGAGTACCGCAACGAAAATTAGAGTGAGTTGAGAACCCGCGACTTTAAGGCCCAGTGGCCCGATTGCAACGGATGAAACGATCACTGATTGGAAAAATGCTGCAATCCCGAAGGCAATAGCGTAGCCAAGAATAAATTCACCCTTCGTTATGGGCAAGATGAGGAGGCGCTCAAGAGTGCCCGAAGTGCGCTCGCGTAGCGTCGCAACCGAGGTGATAAGGAACATGACCAGCATAGGGAAAACACCTAACATGGCTGCGGCTGTATGTTGAAAGACTTGCGGTTGACCTTGATAAACATATTTTAGAATCGTCATCAATAAACATGGTGCAACAACCATGAGCGCCAACGTTCGAGGGTCATGGCGTAGTTGGGAAAGAATCCGCGAAGTGGTAGCAAGCACTCTCTTAGCTTTCACTTGGCACCTACTAAGTTGATAAACACATCTTCCATTTCAGAGGAATTAGTTTGCGTTTTCAACTCCGTGGGCGTGCCGGAAGCTAAAACTTTTCCCTCGCGCAAAAGTGTGAGGTGATCACAGCGGTCTGCTTCATCCATAACATGGCTGCTAATTAAGAGGGTCTTTCCTTGCTGAGCAAGGCGGTGAAAGAGTTTCCATAAATCTATTCGAAGTAAAGGATCAAGTCCCACAGTTGGCTCATCCAGAATCAATAACTCGGGAGATCCCAAGAGGGCTGTGGCCAATGCAACTCTGGCACGCTCGCCTCCCGAGAGAGTGGAGGCTAATTGTTTACGGTTCGCTCCGAGATCGACAAGCTCGATGATCTCGTTTACCGAAATCTCTGTGGTGCCAAGAATTCTAGAAAAATATTTTAGATTTTCTTCACAAGTTAGATCGGAATAGATACTCGCACTTTGCGTGAGATAACCAATTTTGTTGCGAAGTCCGATAGTTCCAGCTTCAATCCCAAGGACCTGGATGGAGCCTTCGGAAATCGCTTGAACCCCAACAATGCTGCGAAAGATCGTGGTCTTGCCACTTCCGCTGGGACCAAGAAGTCCCATGACTTTTCCTCTGGGGACCTCGAGGTCGAGCTTTGGGATCAGGATTTTCCCATCCCTAACTACTTTCATGCCCTTGATAACTACGGCGCTGGTCATTTTCTCACTGTACTCCTGCGGGCGGGGAAGTTAGAGTGCCATCCATGAGATCGGGCCGGACAATCCGAAGCGTCGTTTTGACGCTTGTACTTTTTACTACGGTCCTTATCTCTCATCACATCGCGGGCGGGGCAGCTTCGATCAGCCCCTATGCCATAGCGCTCTTTGCTGCGACTTTTCTCGTGTTTCGCAATTTTCACTCTAAAGATTTAGAGGGTCCAAAGTTGGCGGCGATTCTTGTTATTTTTCAAGGGTTAGGTCACGTAGCTCTGAGTGCACCCGCGACTTCATCGCCATTTCGCATGATCACTGCGCACGTTATTTCAGTTGTTGTTGGATATGCATTTACCATCAATTTGGATCGCGGAGCGAGACTTATTAAAGTGCTTTTATCCTCGATTTTCAGGGTCCCGCATTTTTCTTTAAGCAGCATCGCAATCATCTTTTATCAAAAAACAATCCAAGTGAGAGAATTCTTTCCACAATGGACAATTTCCGGCGATGCAAGTAGACGTGGCCCACCAGTTCTCGCGATGCAATGAAGATAGTGAAACCCACATAACTTTCTTCTATCATCGCCCACTCATGTGGACTCCACTTTCGAAAAGGAATCACAATGAAAAAGATAGCGATATTTTCTGTTTTACTTTTTTCCATAGTCACCATCGGCATGGCAACTGCAAGTGCTCACGTTGAGGTTCAGTTGCGTGGTTATAGTTCAACTGCGGGTGACGAAAGCATGATTTGGCTTCGCGCCGAACACGGCTGTATGTATCACAATGGGATGTACCCGACTAAGCAACTGCAGGTAACTATCCCTAACGCAGCAGGGCGACCGATTCCTTCAAATCTCCCTGGGTTTGTAGCAACTGTTGTTGACTCAACGAAGAAAGATTCTGCAGGGGTACCATTGAATTACATCGTTACATGGAAAGCCAAGAACGCTGCTTCGGCGCTTGATGGGTCAAATTATTTTGAAGTCGGAATGATCACGACGTGGTCGAAGAAACCTCAGACCTTCTATATTCCTGCGATCCAATCGTGCCAGGTTAATGCAAACCCAACGGGCGCTATGGCAGGCATGGGAGGTATGAGTGGAACTAAGGATCTTGGCAAACCTCTATTCCTGAAATGGATTGTGACTACAGGGGCAGCACCGAAGGATACAAGCGATACTGAATATGGTCCCGCGGCGAAGTTCACAATTACTAAATAACCACTAGTTAGGGAAGTTATATGCGATTCAAGTTCAGCATGGGTTTTATTTTTACCATCTTTGGTCTAGTCGTGCTGCCAATTCCGCAAGCACAAGCCCATGCTGCTCTTGTTTCTACAACGCCGGCAATTAATTCGACATTATCCGTCCTGCCAAAAACTGTTGAGGTTGAATTCGATGGAAATTTGATTGTGCTTGGTAGCGCTAACACAAATATCTTGCAAGTAACAGATGCTTCTGGAAGAGAAATCGATGCGGGTAATTCAAAAACCAGCGGACCGATCCTTTCTGTGGATCTAGCAGAACAGGGCGGTGCCGGAACTTTCACGGTCTCCTGGCGCGTGGTTTCCAGTGATGGGCACCCAGTAGAAGGTTCTTACAAATTCACCGTGGGCAACAGTGCGTCTGCGGCACCCACCGAACTTGGTCAACCAACGCAAGTGACTCTCGCCCATCATGAAAATTTCTGGGTGCATCATCGTGAACACATCTACTTGATACTGGCTGCCTTAGCTTTCATTGGCATCTGGGCTGAATTTGATCGCCGCAGAAAAATATTGGACCACCACTAAGAGTTTCTTGCTGGTTGAGTGTCTTTTTATTGATAGGTGTGAAAGTCTACCTATATGAAGAAACTTCCAGGCTTAGCGTTGATTGGTGCGCTAGTCGGAATCGCATTTGGAATCAATGCAATTGCGCCAGCAGTTAGCCCGCTGGCATTGTGTGTTGCATTTGGATTCATTGTTGCTAACTTCGCTGCATGGCCTGACTGGGCAATTCCTGCAAATAGCTTCGCATCTAAGCGTTTAATGCGTATTGGCGTGGCTCTACTTGGTGCACAAGTCAGCGTCGCCTCGTTGCGCGCAATCGGCGTCAAAGGCGTAGTAACAGTTCTACTTGTTGTTACATTTACAATTTTTGGAATTTTGTTACTTTCTAAACTATTCGGGATGACTGGAGATCTGGGACTGCTTATAGGTATTGGGTTTGGCATTTGTGGTGCCACTGCCGTGGCAGCAATTCGTCCTCAGACTAGAGCGACCGAAGAAGAGATTTCGTATGCAATTGCATTGATCTCTTTGTGCGGCACACTTTCAATTGTAGTTCTGCCTTTTCTCGGTCATTTAATGCACCTGGACGATCGAACATTTGGAGCCTGGACTGGTGCGGCAGTTCATGATGTCGGACAGGTGATTGCAACCGCCTCGGTTTGGAGTCCAGCGGCGGTATCGGCAGCGATCATTATCAAATTGTCTCGCGTGTGTTTACTGGCACCAATAGTTCTGACTCTTTCGGTTAGGCACCGCAGGTACCTTAAGAGTCAAGGGCAAAGTGCAATTGAGACTGTGAAAATTCCACTAATTCCACTCTTTGTTCTGGGATTTATTGCAGTTGCAATTCTTCAAAATGTTTTCACATTTCCGACCCAATTCCATAATGACGTTGTAACCACTAGCAAAGTGCTTCTTGGTGCGGGTTTAGTGGCGCTTGGATCAGGTGTGCGCTGGAGGGCTATTCGCGCAATAGGGCCTAAGCCGATGTTGATGGGGATGATTGCCTGGGTAATTGTGGCCGGAGTTGCACTTGCGGCAGTTCGTATCACTGGAATTTGAGTTCCACACAAGTTCAGTCGATTCCTAGCGTTGATTAACGCCTGGCTAAGCACTAAATTGCGACTATGACTAAACCATGGCATGGAATTATCACTGCGACGGCAACACCTTTTCGTGAAGACAAGAGCTTAGATTTTGATAAGTATGCCGAGCACATCGCATGGTTAGCAGCAAATGACACTCAAGGCGCAGTGACGAATGGTTCATTGGGCGAATACCAAGTTCTTACACCTGAGGAGCGCGCCAAACTACTAGAAACCTCTGTTGCCGCCGCACCAAAGGGATTTAATATCGTTGCGGGCGTGGGCGCTTACGGTGCATTCGAGTCACGTAAGTGGGCCGAACACGCAGCCGAAACTGGCGCATCAGTACTGATGCTTTTGCCGCCTACCTCCTACCGCGCAAACGATGATGAAGTTGTTGCTCACTATCGCGAAGTTGGCAAAGTTGGACTACCCATCATTGCTTACAACAATCCCTTTGATACAAAGGTAGATGTCGTTCCGGAGTTGGTCGGGAAGATTGCTGATGCAGTTGAAAATGTCGTAGCAATCAAAGAGTTTTCGGGTGATGTTCGTAGGGTTTGGAAGATTCATCATCACGCGCCGCGTATCGAGGTACTCATTGGCGCCGATGATGTTCTACTGGAACTCGCCACCGGGGGAGTTGTGGGATGGATCGCAGGTTTCCCAAATGCATTCCCTAAGGAATCGGCAGAGATTTACAGAATGGCGATGGCGGGTAAATTTACTGAAGCGGCTCCCGCTTATGCTGCCGTTCATAATCTCTTCATGTGGGACAGCCGCAAGGAATTCATTCAGGCAATCAAATTATCGATGGATGTTATTGGCAGATACGGCGGGCCTACTCGCCTCCCGCGTTTACCTTTGCCAGCAAGTGATGAAGCTCAGGTTCGTGCAGATATCAAACAGTTGCTTGATTTCTACGCACAGCGAAAAAACTAGCCACACTTTAGGCAGACCTATGAGGCCAAGTTTGCGAACCGTCACAACGGTTGAATCACACACAGAAGGAATGCCAACTCGCGTTGTCACCAGTGGCGTTGAGACGATTCCTGGCGCCACTATGTTTGAGCGTCGCCAGTACTTCCTCGATCACATGGATCACATCCGAGAATGGTTGATGTTTGAACCTCGCGGGCATGGCGCAATGAGCGGGGCCATATTGCAGCCATCTACTCGACCTGATGCAGATTGGGGCGTTCTCTATATTGAAGTTTCTGGATGTCTGCCAATGTGCGGTCACGGAACTATTGGCGTAGCTACTGTTCTAGTGGAGAAGGGACTTGTCCCAGTTGTCGAACCCATGACGATAATTCGACTTGATACCCCTGCAGGGTTAGTGACAGTAGAAGTCGCGGTGAAGGACGGAAAAGCTGAGAAGGTAACGCTGATAAATGTGCCTTCTTTTTCTTTGGCTTTGGATCAAGTAGTAGAAGTGCCTGGATTTGGCAAAATCACTTACGACATGGCATTCGGTGGCAATTTTTATGCGATCATTCCTATCGAGCGCGTGGGAATTAAATTCGCTCGCGAAAATGGACAGAAACTTCTCGACGCTGGCCTGGCTATTTCAGATGCAATCAATAGTCAGAATCGACCAGTGCATCCAGAAAATCCTGAAATAAATGTCTGCCATCACATTGATTTCATTTCACCGGGGGAAAATGGGCCACTGCACTGGAAAAACGCAATGGCTATTTACCCAGGATGGTTTGATCGCTCTCCTTGCGGAACTGGGACTAGCGCGCGCCTTGCTCAGATGGTTGCGCGCGGACAATTCAGCGATACAGACATTTTGCTTAATGAATCGTGGATCGGATCAAGTTTTGAAGGTCGCGTACTCAAACACACTACAGTGGGCGATATACCCGCAATCATTCCGACAATTACTGGTCGGGCATGGGTCATGGGTGAAGCAACATGGACTTTGGATCCAACAGATCCATTCCCGCAAGGCTTTTTAGTTTAAATACGTAAGCATCGAGAGGAAATCATGGAGAAGGTACGTTGGGGTTTTATTGGCGCAGGAAACATTGCAAAGAAAGCTCTCTATCCCGCCCTCATGAAATCGGAAGTCGCAGAAATTTACGCGGTGGCCGCTAGAGATGAAACACGCGCCAAGGAACTTTCACCATCCGGCAAAACCTATGGCACCTATGAGGAGTTATTGGCTGATCCACTGGTCGAAGCCGTCTACATTTCGCTACCCAACTCTTTGCATATCCCATGGTCAATCAAAGCAATGCAGGCCGGAAAACATGTCTTATGCGAAAAACCTTTAGCGATGAATGCTGATGAGCTGCAAAATGCCATAGACGTTAAAGAGGAAAAAGGCGTGTACTTCATGGAGGCCAGTTGGAACCGTTGGCATCCGCGGACAATCCGCTTTAAGGAACTTTATGATTCTGGAGTTATTGGCGAAGCCAAGTCAATTAGATCCTGCTTCACTTATGACGGATTACCTATGGATAGCATTCAAACCGAGCCAGAGTTAGGCGGCGGCGGTACTTATGACCTTGGCTCATATTCCCTTGTTGCCCCGCTGTGGTTAATGGATTTCGCTGAGCATGACGACGTAGAGACAGAAGTTACGTGGCATTCAAAGGGAACGGATGAAACAGTTCGAACTACTTTCACAATCGGATCGGCCACCGCAGAGACGGTCACATCGATGAACACGCCAGAGACTTTGTATTTTGACGTTACGGGTGAATTCGGTTCGTTATCGATGCCCGGAAATCAAGCATTCAATTCGCATAACGAAGCCAGTGTTTTGGAAATTACCATAAATGGAGAGAAGTCATTCGAGAACTTTGAAGCGTGCGATCCATATCAGCTCATGGCCGATGCGTTTTCTCGAAGGATTCGTGGTCAAGAAGGATGGCTTATGCCTCTTTCGGAGTCGCTTGCCTTTTCAGTGTTCTTCGATGAGGTATTTGAAACTTTTAGGAATTGACGTAATCTTGTAAAGCTTTTCTTTCATCGTCTAATTCGGTGATGTGTGCTTTAACAACGTCGCCGATAGAAATGATCGATAGAAGTTCGCCATCTTTTCCAACCACAGGTACATGGCGAATTCTGCGTTCGGTCATGGTTTTCATCAGTTCCGCAACGGTTGCATCGGCGCGGCAGGTGATTACTTCTACTGTCATAAGATCGCGAACTCGCAAATCAATGAGCTGGTCTAGTTTTTCAGGAATCGCCCTGACTACATCGCGTTCAGAAACAATTCCTTCGATCTTTTTCCCGTCAGCGGAAACGACCATTGCTCCAACGTGATGAACTTTGAGGGCGTTAACCAAGTCGTGCAAACTTGCAACGGGTGAAATTGTTTCTACTTTCTTGCCTGCGATTAATGACTTAATTTTCATTGTGCCTCTCAATCTTTTATAACTGGGCTACCTTCCGCTGTAGGAAGGCAGAGATGCCATAGTGCCTTGGCCCACGCCAACTTTCAATAGGTAATTAACCGCTTCGACGGCGCTCCAGCCATCGGGAAAGATTTCGAACATGGCCGTGGGCCCACTTAGGTCAGAACCAAGAGTGAGCATTGGTTGTTCTGTGTAGCCATCCCCCCGAGAATTACCCAATCCAATGTTGGCCATGAGCGCGTTACATAGGCATTTTTTCCCTTTTGCGCCTTCTTCGGTGCCACCTTTTTTGATGAAGACACGTGTTGGTTCGGCAGAGCATCGGTAACCGAGAGTTCCTGGCGCCTTCTCGTATGGAATTCGCAAATAGCCCAAGTCGCACAATCTTGGTCGCTCTTCATACATCGAAAGTTCAGAGAGAGTGCCTTTGAGCGTGGCAACTTTGAATGGGAAACCGGTAGGGGATGCGAGTGCATCTGTTCTGACTACCAAGTGACCCGTGCGAATTTCTTCACGCAGTTCAAGAAGTAGGGCTTTATCAAGTCCAGATTCGTCAGCTAAAGAAAAAATCGTACCAATTTGAACGCCCGTTGCACCGCTAGCAAGCGCCTCTTGAACATGTTCAGGGGTTGAATATCCACCAGCTAGCCAGAAAGGCAACCCAACTTTTGCAACCTTCTCGATATCGGGTTGATCTCTTGGACCAAACACTGGTTGATTATCTTCATCGAGAATCAAAGTTCCGCGTGGTGGCGCATTGTGCCCGCCTGCGGTGAAACCTTCGATAACAAATCCATCTGGGCGGGTGATCTCATCTTTAGCCAAGTAAGTGGCAAGCACATGTGCTGAAATAATTGCCAAGAATTTAGGTCGATGCAGTGGTGGTAGATCCATTCCAGTTAAAGTCTTTGGATAGAACGTTGACTTGTACTGCATAGTCGCGCCATCGACTGCGATGTTGAGCGATGCCTGGTGGTGAATAGATAAATTGTTTAGGAGCTGCGGAATTTCAGCCGGGATACCTGCGCCCATGAGAACATAATCAACGCCCGCCAACATTGCGCCGTAAGCAGAGGCCGGAGTAGCCATTTGAATTTTCTCCAAATAGTTAACACCAACCAAACCATCATGTCCTTCTTTGGCTAACCAAACTTCTGCAAAATTTGAAACCACCAGTAATTCGAGCGCCTCAATATTTGGACTAATAGTGAGCTTTGAAACGCTTGCATATTGATGATGGGCGCCGCGGCCTTCAGGATGAAAATATTTTGCTTTTACACGCTCAGCAATTTCAGGAAAAGGGAAAGCATCCAGTGCCCTGCGAAGATCGCCTGTTTTGTCACCATCTTGTAGGCGTCTGGCAAACACTGCGTCTATTGCAGTTCCTGATACGACACCAAGTTGCCCAGTTTTAGATACTTCGCGCGCTAATTGCCACGAAGAAACAGCAATGCCCATTCCACCTTGAATGATGATGGGCAGGGCGCCCTGTTCGTTTTTCACTTAGCAAGGGTATCGGAGGGATGGGCCAGTATTGACCCCTACGCTCGAAGCGAGCCAAGGGCGAGGTTACTGATCAGTGGACTCCCTGGGCTCCAGTCAAAATCGGCGCATTTTCAAGCAAGGCCCATTCTTCATCAGTGAAAAGCCTTGATCTGATCAGAAATCGAAAGCCCTCTGGGGCCTCCAATGAGAAGCCCCCGCCTCGACCTTTGACGATATCAATTGTTAAATGGGTATGTTTCCAATATTCAAATTGTGGCAAGGAGATCCAGACTTTGATTGGTCGGGCAATATCTTCAATAGCCAATTCTCCAAGCAAGACGTCAGATCCTCCGACTCGAAACTCACCCTCTAGAAAACACATAGGTGATGAACCATCACAACATCCACCTGACTGGTGAAACATAAGTGGTCCATGGATAGCAGTGAGTTTTTGAAGTAGGCCAACTGCTTCTTGGCTCACGTCCACGCGCGAGGGTAGCTCTGTAATCACAACAGCACTGTAGAACAAAAACGTGGGGGCCGCACCAACGAATTGGCACGACCCCCACGTTTGTGATTGGTGGTTAAAAGAAACCTAGTTTCTTCGGAGAGTAAGAAACAAGCAGGTTCTTCGTCTGCTGATAGTGATCGAGCATCATTTTATGAGTCTCTCGACCAATACCAGATGACTTGTAACCACCAAACGCTGCGTGTGCTGCATAGTCGTGATAGCAATTTGTCCAAACACGGCCGGCTTGGATTTCACGACCAGCGCGATAAGCGGTGTTGAGATCCCTTGTCCATACACCTGCGCCAAGGCCATAGAGCGTGTCATTGGCTATCTTCATCGCATCATCAAAGCCATCAAACTTCGCGACCGAAACGACGGGTCCGAAGATTTCCTCTTGGAAGATACGCATGGAGTTATTGCCTTCGAAAATAGTTGGAGCCATGTAGAAACCTCCAGAGAGGTCGCCTCCAAGGTCAACTTGTTCTCCGCCAGTTACCAAGTGCGCGCCTTCAGCTTTTCCGATATCGATGTAGGACAAGATTTTCTGCAGCTGATCATTGCTTGCCTGGGCACCGATCATCGTGTCGGTATCCAAAGGATTGCCCTGAATAACTGCCTTTGTGCGGACAGTTGCATCCGCAAGGAATTTGTCGTAGATAGGCGCGTCGATAAGTGCCCGTGATGGACATGTACAGACTTCGCCTTGATTGAGGTTAAACATCGTGAAGCCTTCAAGTGCTTTGTCATAGAAATCATCATCTGCCTCTGCAACATCGCGGAAGAATATATTCGCGCTCTTGCCGCCGAGTTCAAGGGTGACAGGAATGATATTTTCTGCCGCGTATTGCATGATTAATCGACCAGTGGTGGTTTCTCCCGTGAAGGCAACCTTGGCAATGCGCCGAGAGGATGCGAGTGGCTTTCCTACTTCAACGCCGAAGCCGTTAACAATGTTAAGGACTCCAGGTGGGAGTAAGTCTTTGATGAGGTCCATCCAGAAATGGATGGATACAGGAGTTTGCTCTGCAGGTTTAAGGATTATGCAGTTACCTGCAGCTAATGCGGGAGCTAACTTCCACACTGCCATGAGGATTGGAAAGTTCCATGGAATGATTTGTGCAACCACGCCTAGTGGTTCATGGAAGTGATAGGCAACGGTGTCATCATTTATTTCACCGAGAGTGCCCTCTTGCGCACGAAGCGCTCCCGCGAAATAGCGGAAGTGATCGATTGCTAATGGAAGATCTGCTGCCATGGTCTCGCGAATAGGCTTTCCATTTTCCCAAGTCTCCGCAAGTGCAAGTGCCTCAAGATTTGCCTCCATGCGATCTGCAATCTTAAGTAATACATTGGATCGCTCTGTTACAGATGTCTTGCCCCAGGCCTTAGCCGCAGCGTGTGCTGCGTCAAGTGCTAGTTCAACATCTGCAGCATTGCCTCGCGCAACTTCGCAAAATACCTTGCCGTTCACTGGGCTTACATTTTCGAAATACTGACCAGATGTTGGTGCAACGAATGCACCGTTGATCCAGTGGTCGTACCGACTCTTATAGTTCGCGATTGCTCCAGGTTGACCGGGGGCAACAAATAGCTTTCCCATGTTTTCTCCTTGGCGAAGTATTGGCAAAGGTGCCTTTCCTCGTGCTGGGTACGCTAACCCCCCGTGAACTGCGCCTTCTAGAGCGAATCCGAGTGGCAACCCTTAATGGGTAGCGCCCCTTTTCCCAGTTACTATCGCTGAATGCATACTCCCGAGACGATCAAGATTCAAAGCAAGGTTGTAAGGGTTTTAGCCATTTCCCAGGTACTCAGCGGAGTTGGGGTAGCAGGAACAGTTGCCGCTGGCTCGCTGCTGGTTTCCTCCATCTCGAAATCAGAGACTTTGGCCGGTCTTGCGCAAACAACATCAGTTCTTGGAGCAGCGGCAATGGCCTTGCCCCTGTCGAGATTGACTCAACGTGGAGGACGCCGACTAGGGCTTTCCATAGGTTATTTCATTGGCGCGGTAGGTGCGCTGTTGGCGGTTGTTGGTGGAGCTAACAAGATTCTTTTTCTCATGCTGTGTGGAACTTTCATGTTGGGCGCATCATCGGCTGCTGGATATCAAGCACGTTTTGCTGCGGTTGATTTAGCCACGAACGAATCTCGATCTCGACAATTATCTTTTGTCGTTTGGGGATCAACAATCGGCGCCGTTGCAGGTCCTAACTTGATGCAACCTTCAGGCAATCTCGCCGAACACCTTGGTTTGCCGCGCCTTGTTGGGCCATATGTAATCGCCGCAACATCCCTCGCATTAGTCGTCTTTGTGGTGAGACTCTTCCTTCGACCTGATCCATACCTCACGGCAATTGAACTTAACGAAGCAGGTAATGCTCGTCATGTAGTACTTCCTGCCAAAGAAGCCTTAGCGCTAATTCGAAAGAATCCAAACGCCCTTTTTGCAATCGCTGCAATTGCTATCGGCCACGTCGCGATGGTTTCAGTTATGTCGATGACGCCAATTCACATGTCTCATTACGACATAACTCTGACCATCATTGGATTAGTAATCAGCGTTCACATCTTGGGGATGTATGCATTTTCACCAGTGGTTGGATATTTGAGTGACAAATTGGGACGCAAACGCGTTATCCAAATAGGCGTCCTAATTCTTTTGGCATCGGCCGTGGTCTCTGGAACATCTGGGCATCATGATTCTGTTTCACTGGGAATCGGGCTTTTCTTATTAGGTCTTGGTTGGTCTTGCACGCTTATCGCTGGGTCAGCGCTTTTATCTGAATCCATGGAGAGCCACTTGCGGCCATCCTCTCAAGGAGCAAGTGATCTCGTTATGAACCTCATGGGCGCTGGCGGCGGTGCGCTCGCGGGAGTGATCATCGGAACCTTGGGATATGGATGGCTCTGTTTCTTTGCGGCAGTTCCTGTCGCCTTGTTGGGTATGTGGTCGCTACGAATTAGGCCTTAGTCTCAGATTGGACACATACCCCAGGGGGTATGCTAGAGTTCCCTTCTACTCGTAAAACAGGGGGAAAAGATGGCCGCAAAAGCCACAACGCACGTGCTTTCAGATCCAGCGCAACTGGATGCTCTGACCAAAAGACTCAAGAGAGCCCACGGACAATTGGGAGCGGTCGTACGCATGCTTGAAGAAGGCCGTACCTGCGAAGAGATTGTTCACCAGATGGCCGCAGTCGGAAAGGCCGTGAACACCGCCGCTTTTACCTTGATCGCCGCCAACTTGAAGGAATGCATTGAGGACGACAAGTCCAATGCCCCTGCTGTCACTGAGAAACTGCAAAAACTATTCTTGAGTTTGGCGTGACAATGAAAAAAATTGCTCTTGCCTTAATCGCCGCAGTGACCTTAACTGCATGTTCATCAAGTGGTAGCGCTGTTACAAATCTTGATTCAAAAGCCTTTTCTGGTAAATCACAAGAAGCTGGCGTAGTGACGATTGATGTGCGCACTCCCGGTGAATACATGACTGGCCATATTACTGGAGCGATCAACATCGATGTAGAGGCAGCAACTTTCGATAATGAAATTGCAAAGTTAGATAAAACTAAGACCTACGCTGTGTATTGTCACAGTGGACGGCGATCCGGAATCGCCACTGCAGCTATGGCCAAAGCGGGTTTCACATCTATATTCAATCTCTCCAATGGTGTTACTGACTGGATCGCTCAGGACTTGCCATTGGTAACCTCATGACGAGAATTGTTATCGTTGGTGGCGTAGCTGGTGGAATGTCTGCAGCAACACGGCTTCGGAGGCTAGATGCTGAAGCTGAGATCATCGTCCTTGAAAAAAGTGGTCATGTTTCGTATGCGAACTGCGGACTTCCTTACTATGTTGGTGGCGTTATTGAGGATGAGACTTCCTTATTTCTACAAACTCCAGCATCACTTCATGCCCGCTTTCGATTAGATGTCAGGGTTCTTACTGAGGCGTTGAGTGTTGATGCACAGGCTAAAACCATTACGGTTCGCAGTCTTACCTCGGGGGAAGAAAACATCCTTACGTACGACAAACTTGTACTCAGTCCAGGTGCTTCACCGATTGTCCCTAATTTGCCTGGATCAGAACTGGCTATGACTCTTCGCACCGTTGAAGACGTAGAACGCATTGTTGAGCAGGTAAAACTTGCACCGAGAAGCGCCGTGGTAATCGGTGGCGGATTCATTGGTGTGGAGATCGCCGAGAACTTGATTCACAAGGGGATAGCTACATCAATAGTGGAAGCCACCCCTCAGCTCTTGGCTCCGCTAGATCCAGAAATGGCAACTTTTGTTACGGCAGAAATGTTGCGTAATGGGGTTCATGTTTACCTTGGAGACAGTGTCACCGCGATTACGCCTCAATCAGTTTCTTTGGCCAGTGGTGGCGTTATTACCAGCGATCTCGTGATTATGGCTATTGGAGTCCGTCCGGATACGGCCTTAGCAAAGAGCGCCGGATTAACCATCGGTGATCGTGGCGGGATTGAAGTCAATGAGTTCAACCAAACAAGTGATCCAGATATTTATGCAGTAGGTGATGCAGCACAGAAGCGAGATTCTGTTGATGGAAACTCCACATTGGTCCCACTTGCGAATTTAGCTAACCGTCATGGCCGCGTCGTGGCCGATCACATCAATGGACTTAAGGTTCGACAAGTACTAACTATCGGAACCGCGATCGTTAAGGTTTTTGATCTGGTCATTGCGACAACGGGATGGAACGAAAAACGGTTACTCGCCGCCAAGCGTCCTTACTTAGCGATCCACACACATCCAGGATCTCACGCTGGCTATTATCCTGGTGCTCAAACAATGTCTTTGAAATTGCTACTTGATCCAGACTCAGGAGAGATTCTTGGTGCACAAGGCATTGGCAAAGATGGCGTTGACAAACGAATTGATGTAATCGCCACTGCCATACGTGGAAAAATAACGGCTCCGGAATTGGCAGATCTCGAATTGGCATATGCACCACCATTTGGTTCTGCGAAGGACCCCGTAAATATGTTGGGCTATATTGCCGAAAACCTCGTCTCCAAATTAACCGGAAACGTTCAATGGCATGAAGTAGAGGCGTATCGCGAAAAAGGATATGCACTCGTGGATGTCAGAGGCGCTGGAGAGTATGCACGTGGAACCATTCCGGGATCTGTGAACATTCCCGTAGATGAGATTCGCGAACGTATTTCCGAATTTACTAATAAGAATATTGTGGTTAATTGCCAAGTGGGTCAACGCGGGCATACAGCCGCATTGCTCCTGAAAGAATATGGTTTTAACGCTCTAAATCTTGATGGTGGTTACTTCACATGGAGTAATTCACCAGCTCATACCCAAACAACTACCGAAAAGGAATAAATATGTGCAGCAGAACTACATGCAGAACGTGCGGTAAGCCAACATGGTCTGGCTGTGGCAATCACATTGAGCAAGCACTTCAAGGCGTCCCTAAGGGGCAACGTTGCTCATGCGATAAAAATGCAAAGCCAGCAAGCACTGGTGGCGGATTCTTCTCTCGCATCCTCGGCGGCAAGTAAAGGATGACCACTTTAGAGCGCGACAAATGGGCGGAAGCGCTTTCGAAGTGGGCGATACCTAAGGAAATTTTGGATCAGGCACAGGAAAGTCCATGGATTCATCCGCCTGTGCTCTTCCAAATCCCTACGATGATCGAGCACATAATCTCTCATCAACGTGCGCTTGAGGCGTTACCTGAAGACGCCTCTATTCTGGATATCGGTTGTGGGGGCGGAATTGCCTCCTTTGCGCTGACTCCTCCGGCTACACATGTAATCGGCGTAGATCATCAAGGTGAAATGCTTGATATGTTTTCGAGTAATGCAGCCGAACGAGGTGTGACATCTGAAACTTTTGATGGTTTCTGGCCTGCGGTTGCAGATGAAGTGCCTAAAGCTGATGTTGTCACGTGTCATCACGTTCTTTATAACGTGTCTGATGTTGGACCATTCCTGCTGGAGAT